>NZ_JALIQP010000001.1:654625-981938 GCF_023566055.1 Halosolutus amylolyticus
CACATGAGAGGCCAGGTATTGACGGTAAGCAAATCTGAGAGGGAGCGACTTCCTGATTACTGGAAAACTTCGCGTTTCTGCGCGGAGAGGACGTCAAGCCTCAAGATGAATTAAAGGTGATTTGATCTATCTTCAGTGCTCGACCCTCAACGAAGTCATCAGGGAGTGCATCCCGATAGTCTTCCTCCGAGATCACTCCTGCTTTCTCAAGATCCCCAAGTAGGAAATTCAATCTACCAACAGTGACATCGTCTGATGCTTCACAAAGAACTGCGAACTGCCGTAATCCGTGGATCCACATGTCTTCATCAGCTTTGAGCGGGTGAGGAAGGAGGACACCACGAGATTCGAGGACTTTCCGGTACTTTTTCACAGTTCGTGGATCGGTGCGACCGGCACTATGCACAGCTCGCTCGATATCAGAGTGGTCAACTTCTCCTTCTGGAAGGCTAGCAAGGGTTTTTTCTATCCCTTTCCGAACTTGTGGTTCAAGATCAGTAAACGCACCCACATCAGTGCTGTGTGAGTGAGCAGCCTCATCGTGCGAGGAAAGGGACGCTGAATTGTTCATGAGTTCGAGCATTTTTTGCTGTCGTGAGTTCATTTGTTCCAGCTGCTCTTCGATACGCGCTGATCGATCGCGGTTCATGTACTCTTTCATCGCTCGTTCGACGAGTCTCCCCATCTCTCCGTGTATTCTCCCTTTCGTTTCGAGGGTGAAGTTTCGAAACTGCTCCTGGACAGTTTCATCTACCCGTACGCATAGCGGTTCTCGCTCACCCATTCAAACCACCTCTTTCGAACGATGATTGAACTTGAACGATTACAGTACGATTACGAAGTACACTGTTGCTAGTAGAATATATTACATTACAATTACGTACCAGTGCTATTCGTAGCCGGTTCCGCGAGTTGAGTTGCAAGATTCTCGCACTTTTTGAGTCCTTTCCTCGCTCCCGTCTAGCGGTTTCACTAGAAGAGAAGGAAGTCTCCCCTCCTCTTTTTCGTGGAGCGACTACACACGCACACAGCTCGTGATGCACTTTGTAGAGCGAGTCTCTGATCTGCTCCTTTACGGAGAGTTGAGGGCTGCTATATTCGTTTGAGGTGCCAATGGACATCTGAATTGATCAGGCCTAACCGCGAGTTGTTTAAAAGGGTAAGGGTTCTACGGATAATTGGGCAAAAATCTCCTCAATCTTGAAGGACTGGCGTAGAATTTATCTAAATACATATAATATTAACAAATCCTCTTGAGATAATACCGTATCTTATCAATAGATCCTCTCCCTGTCTATGGCTTCCGAATCTTTCGTTGCAATGCAAAGTCTCAGGTCGGATCCAGCAAATTAGACGATCCTATTGTCGGCTCGATTCTAAACGAGAATCGGAATAGAAGACTCAATATCGACTTCTTGATTTCGGTAGCCTGTATTTGTATACTAGCATTAGAAGAAACCGAGATGTTCGCGTCTGGAAAGGTAGTTTTCGGTAAATCCACCCGGGCTAACCCTTTTGCTTGTCTGAGGACTAGTTCTTAGTAATGAAATTAAGCCCATTTGAAACCACTACGCGTAGAGATGAGTGGCTTCGGACCGCTCCTCTCTATGGTAAATCCAGCCACCCATACTCAGAGGACCGGTACGCGTTCGAGGTCTTCCCATCATATCCAGACGAGGATACAAGCGATTGGAAACGAGTTCCAAGAGACTCAGACGAATACGAAAAGCGTTCTTTTAAATTCAATATTGAGAAGGCGAACGTTTGGTCGGACTACATACTGGTGCTCAACACGTATAATCGACCAACGTTACGATGGTACTCATGTGAGGCCTTCAAAGACGAGTTCTTATACGATCCGTTAGACCCGCCCCGACCACAAGGAGTTGATCCACTCAAATGGAAAAAACTCGCTGAAAAACGTATCCGCGGTGGTATCGATCGAACCCCGATGCGTCTCGATACTGATAAACGAACATTCCTCCAGCGACTTGTAAAACTCTGGAACGGAGACGTCGTATGCGGTGTCCATCTCCTGTGGGATCAATGTCCAAGTATCCATCAGCTCACTAAAGATCTTGATGAGGATCGTCTCAACCGCCTCTACTACGATACCACTATCGACCGGGAAATCCTTCTCACATACCGTGATGCATGTTGGTTCGACCTTGAGACCGAGTTTTTAAAACCAACCGCTCTGTTTCGAAAACGAGTCTGGTACGATCTCACTCAGAAATGCCGTCTCCTCATCAATGGTCGGTCAGAATTCCCTGACCTCAAGGGCGGTCCGCTTGAAGGATTAGTTCACCGAGTGACAGTCGGTCTCGTCGCTCTCAAAAACACCTTAGAAGGAAACGAAGTCCGGCCGTATTTGGACACTTCTGAATACGTCGTTGACCTCGTGAGTAGAGATCCTGAGGGGCAAGTCTACACGTACGAGATCATGACCGATCACAACAACAGAGAACTCTATAGAAAGACGTATGAGAAATTGAAAGTGCTGGATCAACACGGTAAGAAAACGATCGCTGTCTTTGACTCGCGGGAAACTGCTTACAAGGTATTCAATTACTGGCACAACCAGGGTCTCGGTGTCCTTCCTAACGGGCCATTCAAATCAGATTATAGTGTTGAGAACGGCCGAAACCAAATACAGGATGCATACGAGAGCGAGACTCATGAGTGGGCAGTAGCTGACTGGACAACGACGTGGAAACTCAAACAACAAACACTCAGCTCAAACAGCATAGATCTCAACCGAGAACAAGTATTATCACTAGATTGGTAGATTATTGTTCCGGAGGTGTTTGTCTAACTTCTCTAAATGGGGTACGGTACACTAGTTATACTGGTTTTTTCTCAAGGGGTAATTCTATCGTTTTCTGGGCTTAGACCCGATTCCGGAGTGGAATTCCCCTCCGGAATCAAATCAGCGAGAATTGCCTATGATAGAATAGAGATAAATTGAATTCCACAATGCGTTATGCGAAATCGATAGGCAGGACGGCGGAGCGGTGCAATTGAATATCACTATGATCTCTTCGAAAGTCACAACCGGCAGTTAGCAATCGTGCTCGTATCCACGCGGAAAAATACGACGCTAAATTAATGAATAATAGGGTGGTCTATTGATATTGACAATGAAATCTTCGAAACCGCTAGCTACCTCCATCAATTGAAATCCACAATGGAGAATTCGAATTCAATAGCTGTCGCTACAATCGTGCACGAGACTGGTTCCTACGAACTCTATGACATCAACCATCCGAAATCTCGGTGATAGTACCGCTGGCTACTACTTCCGGAGGTTCCGTATCAGTGACTACGTTGTTCCACCGGTGAATTGCTGGAGATAACCCCAATTGATCGACGCAACGAAATCTTCGAAATCAATAGCATGCACTCTATTCGGCGCTGAATCCGTAAGATTCTGGAACTCAGGGAAATAGATCCGAACTCCTCTCAGGGCAGAGTTTTAAATACACCCCGATCAGAAAAAGTGTGAACCGATGACAAAACCAACTCAAGCGACAGACGACTCTCATACAGGGTCCGTCCGTTCCGTACGCGATCTCCCACCCTGGAATGGACCCTTCGTACTTAGTCAAAACATCAAGATCGGAGAACAATTTATAGTGGAAGCCCTCTACCGCGATCCAGATCCAACCCCACCTGAACTACACGATCCGGAAATAAATTGGGAGGCAGTCAACATCATCATCGAGACCGAAACGAGTGAGATCCCTGCAATCATGATGACAGGCTACGTCCGGTACCCACTCCGTTTCGAACCCGGTGATAAAATCGAGCAAATGAAAGTCGAATGGACTGGTCGTCGTTGGAAAAAGCGGTTCGAAAAGACAGCAGGACGGAGGTAGTGTACAGTCATGTCCACACATGTAGACGTGTCCATCAAGGAAGACGAAAAATCAGTGGATGAGTTCTGGAAAGCCGGAGAGCGAGTGGATGACTCACGGGAGGTCGAGAAGTCCCTGGATGAGTTACGGACAGCCAAAATCACTCGAACAGAGGAACAGGGGGTCATTGGTGTCCCTGTCTTCTTTACACTAGAACATCTCGAACGCCAGGGCATTGACCCTACCGAAACCGACCACATCGTCGTTCGAATCGAGAAGGGCTTCATTCTCTTTGAACCGCTTGATAGAGACGACTGACGATGGCGGGGTAACTTTCCAAGCGTTTAATATAGTGACCAATAGCGAGTGTGGTGACCATCCGTTCCATGCCCGGGAACAGTAGCCAAACGCAGCCAACGATGACGTACCCTACCAAGGAGCAACACGCCCGTTGGAAAGAGGAAGCCAAGCAGATGGACATGTCGCTTTCGGGGTTCATCCAAGCGATGACGGAAGCTGGGCTGAAGAAGTTCGATGTTGATGTCGAACCGGATGAGTCAGTTAGTGAGTTGCGCCGCCAGCGAAACGATTTGAAGCACGAATTAGATCGCACTCGGGATCGGGTTGCGAAATTAGAACACCAGTTACAGACGCGAGAACGGGAGGCGATCAAGGCATTCGTTCAGGAGAATCCCGGCGTAGAACTCGGTGACATCATCCAGGAAATGATTGAAACGACATCTGACCGAGTCCCAAAACAAGTTGAAGGACTGGTGACTGTTGGAGAACTCCAGTATGAAGACGGAGAGTACTATTTCAATGACGAAATCAAGTGATCCCCTCCACCGTATCGGCGTGTACAAGACGCTTGAGCAGGTGCCGGATCATTCTCGTCTGTACAATTCTGCGACAGCCTTCGAGGGACGAGATGTGTGGGCGGAGTACGTTGAGCATGAACTCTCGAATCCTGCACAGACTGTTCAGTACGAGACGGAACTCGTTGAGGAGTCGTGGAAAGAGCATATGCGTCAGCGCGGTCGTCATCCAGCGCTTGCCCGTCCTGACGATGTCGAGTCGTGGTTTACTGGCTTAATCGATAGGATGCAGACGAAGCGAGCGTACAATCCGTACTGGGTACGGTTAGAGGATTTCTACACGTATCTGCTGTGGCATACTGAGTACCCGCATTCGCACCATCCGCCTCGAATGGCGGCCGTACAAGGTGGTGTGACACGCGAGGTCTGGGAATACAAAGTTAGTGAGTGGTCAATATGAGCAAAGAAAAACAATCGGTAGACGATCAGCGAGAACGGATCGGGGAAGAGTTCAATCGATCAGTAGACCCGTTGAAGCAGTACGATGAGAGTTTCGTCCAGATGCAGGAAGACGGTGTTGAGCCGTTTGAGATGTTTCTCGATGATGTTGTTCGGGACAGCAATCGAAGGGACAGTACTGTTGACGAATACGAACGATCGATACGGCATTTCAAAGAGTATGTGACGCAGCAAGGACGACACCCGGCGTGCGCGAACCCCACGCTCGTTAACGGATTCGCAGAGTACGAATTCCAACAACGAGACAACGGGAAGGAAACGGTCAAAACGAAACTCAACTACGTCAATAAGGCGTACAAGTACTTTCAAAACGAGAACGTATTCCCGCACACAGAGGAGTACAACCCTGTGGATAACGCCTGGGAGAAAATCACGTGGCCAGAAGAGGAGGAGAAGGATTACCCAAAGGTCACGCGAGAAGAAATGCGTGAAGTGTTAGCTGACATCACGCACGTGTTTAAACTCGCGGTGATACTGATGGGACTCAAATTGGGGATGCGACAGGGAGAAATCCGGAACGTGAAGTTAGAAGATATTCACATCGAGAACGCGGAGTTGCAAGACCATTACCCTGAATTAGGAAGTCACCATCGTCTCGCCGGTCAGAAAAACGCGATCTTCATCCCTACAAAATACCATCGACCGGGGAACAAGTCGCGGTACCCCCGAATCCTGCCGCTCGACGAGGAGATGCGTAGCGTGCTGACGCAATACTTGCTGATCCGCCCTGACTGCGGTGAACCGTGGGTGTTTCTCTCACAGACACATCACGACCGAATCAAAGATAAAGACGGGATCAACAGGCACTGGAAAGAACAGGTCCGTTCACACATCTCGGCTGAAGCGTACGAGAAGGAACTAACGAGCCACTTCGGCCGGCACTGGTTCTCCACGTTTTGGAAGATGGAGAATCCGATCGAAAAGGAATACGTCCAGTACATGCGTGGGGACAAGATCGGTGACGGCCGGGAAGGTGAACCGATTGACGAGTACCTTCACGGGTACTATTCGGATATCGAAGACCAGTACCGGAACGAAATCTATAAACTGCTATAGTTTAGGTGCCATAGAACGGCTCTTATACCTACTATGCAGGCATCGTGATTCGATAAGTACAGGAGAACAAGTTATCGCGTATTGACGCCAATATTGGCCACAAACGAGATCCATACAGATGAATAACCAGCTTTTTGGTCCAAAACTCAGGTTTCAATACGGCTGATGGACCTTACGCGACCTCTGTCTCATAATCTCCAATGTAGTCCTTTACCGACTGTGGCGGAAAGAGGACCCCTTCAGCTGCCTCTCGCAACCTTTCGTGGATGAACCAGTGAGGATCTCTACGTGTAGCAATCGAGCGGGATTCGTTTAACTTATCGACACTACGAGACAGGCATTCTTTCGCCTCCTGTCTTCGAGATGTTTTCTCGACACCGTCGTCAGTTTGGTCAACTGTAGCTATATGCAACAACCCGTTGATGATAGACCGGTAGGCCGCGAGTTCTATACGGGCAATACTTCGAATACGCTCCAGCAATTCCTCGTTCTGTTGAAGGCCCTCTGCTCGAATAGATAAGAGCCTGAGCGCGTCTTCATACTCTCCTTTCGCAACTGGAATTGCAGTCAGAGCCAATATTTCGTGGACGACTGCATCCATCCATCGTTCTGGTTCCTCCTCGATGTCAATTCTCTCTACAATAGAGGTGAAGGTCAGGAGAGCCTCATGAAACTCACCCCGCTGCATTTGTTCGTTCCCTATCTCAAACGCTTCCTCAACAGAACCAGCGGATTCTGGAACGACATACCTCTCAAACGATGTCTCTACGAATCCCTCCTCAAATCCGATCGGCCGCGCTTCAATAGTGACACCTGGTACATAGCGGGCCCCACGAACCCGAATAGGTACCCCGTTCGATTGTATGAAGAGACCTTCAGAGGTCCACTCTTGGCTTGAAGATGAAATGGTTTCTTCGGAGCCAAACACCCCCAATTTGCTCAGTTCTTCTGCGGAAACCTGAACGGCATCTGAATTGATCTTGGTGACCGGTAAACAAATCCGTATTTCGTCATCAAGCGGGATTTCAGGGAGTACAACCGGAATATGGCTATATTCTTCGATGATACCCTCACAAACAGTAACGAATTCCTGTTCAGAGGGTCGCCTGGATTCGTCTAACGCTTTCAGCGTTCCGGTGACGTATTCTTCGCAGCTCTCCGTGATTGCTACCGAGATTTTGTCTGGTACTGTACTGGTATCTCGGGGTACCGTCACTAGGGTACCGTCCTTTGAACCGACGAGTAGATTCTGTCCTATCTTACTAACTTCTATGTCTACGCGGTCACCAACAGCAAGTTGACTTTCATCTCGCGGTCGCCGTGGTGTCGCAATTGCAACGTTTCCGTATACGGATTCAATCGCTACGTTCACCCATTGGTTTGCTGCGACAAGTTCGCTGTCGATAATGATTGTCCACTCGCCGTGATATGCGACTCCGAGACCGTGGCCGGCAAACGCAACAAATACCTCTATTTCTGAATCGTGCAGGTTGTGGTTGTATTGCCGCGACTCGATATTCAATATCTTCTGGAGGCCTGTCAATCCTGTAAGATTTTCCAACTTCTCGATATAGTTCCGGGCGTCTGACCGGTACCCCGAACTCCAAACTTGGGGGGTCAAACACATTGTCCAGTGCCCCCTGTATTCCACGCCAACTGTCCATTCGCCAACGACCGCCTTTGGGAGGCTACCCAGATTTATCTCCTTGCCTGCTGCACTGTCTAGAATTGCGTTGCCGTTGTTGCTCAATCTGTCCACTCGACCGAGATGGAACGGATCTGGAAGTAGAGTTCGACCATCGGACGTATCTCGGATGTTACGAGCCTCTGGTTTGAGGAGTGGCTGGGGGATGTCCACTTCATTCTCCGCCTGAGATGATCCTGGGAGTTCCCTGTCTAATCCTTCGCGGAGACCACCGATGAACGATGGGTGAGCTTCGACATATGACCGAAGTTCATCTAGCTCCTCCTCTGAGACGGATGGTGACTCGTAGTATTTCTGCCCGGGCGGTTTTCCAAGTTCTAGGTCATCCTGTGATGAGGATTCAAAGTAGAGATCGCCCAGAAGCCGAAGTGGTCGACAGAGCTGGTGGGGAATCGTAGCTTCATCACCTGGTGATGGAACTGAGTATCCCAACTTATCAAAGAAAGACCGTGCCCGAGGTGTAACCTGATATGTACTCGGCCTCGGATGCTTGGGGTGGGGTTTCCAGCGAACAATAAGTCCCTTGTCTGTAGTCTTATTGCGAAGGGTTGGCATAGAGATCTAATGCTCAGACGGAATTATGAGATTACCGGTATTTCTCCCCTTCTTTGTTGTATCTAACTGTGATCAGTGACACAAACCGAGGAACAGCCACCCAATTACGCTGTTAGGCCGGATCGCTATTCGGGAGCAAGGTTGGTGATTCACCTGTGTTCAACTCTTTTTGCTAGAAGAGCAGAGGAACACAGACGGCGATCTCGCCGAGACCAGTCAGTGAGTGGAAACGGTTTTTAGTCTATCGCGCTGCACATACTACTATCCCGTGTCTGAGACCTCTGAGGTAAATTGGGAGACCTATTTCGGCTTTAGCGACCCGTACGAAAATCAAAACGACGTCATCGAGAATATCATCGACACAGCCCAGGACTCTGGATACCTGGCAATGGAAGGCCCGTGCGGAACGGGGAAAACGATGGCCTCGCTTACTGCAGCCAGCTATCTCATCCGAGAGACCGACCAGTTCAACAACGCTATCGTCGTCACCCCGGTGAAACAACAGCGCCAACAATTCGTCGAGGATCTCCGAGTCATCAACAGCCAGTTAGAGGAACCGCTTGCCGGCGTCGCACTCGTCGGAAAACGAGATCTGTGTCCGTACGGACGCGAAGACGTGTTCCCTGACGGGAGCAGCGTTCAGGAACGATGTGATGACCTTAGAGAGGCAACTGCTGACCTCGTTAGCGAAGACAGCAACCTCAAAGTCCAACAGCAATTCGAAACGGACGCGACGCCGGACTCATCACCGATTCCTGAGGAAGAGAAATGGTGGGATCCAGCGAAAGGCCGGGTACTCGTTGAGAACGCGCAACGAGACCCGATGGACGAGGATGCTGCACCACTCCATACCGCTGGCAAGACTGCGCCGTACGCTCGAACACAACCATCGACGACCCCGGAAATGACGGAATCAGGGAACCGCCAACTGTACTGCCCGTTCGAGGCGGACTGGTACGGCCGTGACAAAGGCTCCCCGGTAACGTTCGAATCAGGGGACAACCACGTTGTCACGACCGAGGAACTCCTTCCGAATGCCGTCGAAATCGGGACTTGCCCTCACCGCGCGATGACCGTGCTCATGAAGAACGCGGACATCGTGGTCGGAAATTACAACCATCTCTTCGACAACGCTAGCCGCCATCTCACCGCCCCAATACTCGATGAGCAGACGCTCGTCATCATCGACGAGGCCCACCGGATGGAGGAACGCGTCCGAGACCTTCTCACGGACACGATCGGGTATTACACAGTCAAACGCGCCAAGAACGATCTTGAACAGGTTCTTCGGCCGGCGCGTCAAGGACCACAAAACAAACGCGAAATCAAGGCGCGGCTTGCGGCACATGACGTCCCGTTCGAGGCCGTCGAAACTGCTGAGGCGTTCTACGACGACGTGATGGAGTGGTTCGAGACTCAGGTAGACGACGAGCTCCGGGACCAATTTGAGCAGTATGGAACTGGCTTGTCGTGGAACTCGCTACCGGACAATGATATCGAGGTACCGCTCCGGGATCCAGATGAACCTGAACCGGACGAGTTCACGCGCTGGGCCGAACAGGCAGGGTACGGTGGAGACACGTTCCGGATGCTAAGCAAGGTCGGACTCGCCGTCGAACAAGCATTAGAGCAAGAAGACATCGACCGGGACTGCGTCTGCACCGCTATCGGAGCGCTGTTCGGGCAGTGGTGGGAACGCGACCACGTCGACTACTTCAGAGAAATCGAATTGGAGTATTCGAAGAAGGACGATCGAGACGTCGAAAAGCCGTGGATGAATTACTACAACGCGTCGCTCGTCATGTACAACTGCATGCCGTCGGAGAAAATCAAGGAAATACTTGACGAGTTCGGCGGCGGCGTCCTCATGAGCGCGACTCTCGAACCGCTCTCGATCTTTGAGGAAGTAACCGGCTTAGAAGAGTTGGCGACTGATGATGAGGAACCGCGAATCGTCTCCTCACGCACGTACGATTTGACATTCCCCGAGGAAAACCGCGCCAGCTGGATCGTCGACGTCGAAGCGTTCAAAAAGCGAAACCGAGGCGAACCCGCGCTTGAAAATAAAAACAGTACACGAGAGCGCTACGCCTACGTCGCACGAGAAATCGCACGCAGCCATGGAAACATCCTTCTTGCGTGGCCAAACTATTCCGAAGCCGAATGGGCGGCGAACCGCCTTCGAGAGGAGATTGAGAAACCAGTCCTGCTTGACCAGTCATCGAGTCACGAGGAGACTAGGGAACTGAAACGCGAATTCGTTCGTGGCGAGCCGAAAGTTCTCGTAACGAGTACTCGCGGCACGTTAACTGAAGGCGTCGATTACGAAGGTGATGAGCTGCACACGTGCGCTGTGTTTGGTATCCCGTTGGTGAATATCGGTTCACCCAGAGTCCGAGCCGTCCAATACGCGTACGGTGACCGATTCGGAACAGAGAACTCCTTCACGTACGCACTGACGATCCCCGCAGTCCGACAAATTCGCCAAGCATTTGGACGAGTCATTCGTGGACCGGACGAACGCGGTGTGCGAATTGTCGTCGGGAAGCGATTCGTTCCTGATGCTCTACACTCTGTTTACGAGTATTTCCCAGAGAATGAGCGGGAAGAGTTTGTGCGGATGAAACCTGATTTCCTGGCCTCACTGTTTAGGGATTTCTGGGAGAACTGAACGGGTCTCAATTCGATCCTAGACATTACTCTCGACGGTGCTAGACCCGTGTGTCCAGATCAACTGGTGACTCAGTCCTGTACCGAGATAATGTGTCCTAAAACTATAACGACTACTAGTATCGGGATATCGTACCATCCGAGAGTACCACGTCAGCAAACCATAGCACTGTACCACGATACAGTACCACATTTCTGTACCACGTCTATGCTCCACGAACCAGGTACACAGTTGTGTTCCGTGAATGAATTCGGGAGCGATGAACCCGATCTCTTATACACAGAAAATAACTGGGGAGCTACGATGCAGGGTCGGAGAGTCCTTGCTCTTCGTCGTCTGGTTCTACTGTTATTGAAACGTCGATATCATCGGAAGGATTGAGTCCCTCTGCGAATGTAGCCCCCATTCTAATACTCAATTCAAGTCCTGCTGGTTGGAACGCTTCATAGAAGAATGCTGCAATCCGCGCCCAGAGAATAAAATCTTCCATAGCCTCATCTGTGGGGTTTTCCTCGAACATCTCTTCCTGAAAGAAGAGCCCAGGGATAGGTTCCTTATCAAACCAGTTCCACCGCTGGAGGATTGCGAGATCGGTGAGTGCCTCCTTCACACCTTCTTCGAGATACCACTGGTAGGCCTCTGTTGGGGGTTCTTGTTCGCCATTCATAGAATCAAGAATCGACTGGACATCAAACCCGTCTAAGAAACCACTCCACTCATCTTGCGCTAATTTTCTAATCTCCGCTTCACTCGGATCATCGAGAATGGGGAACCCACAGTTCCCGCAGTAATTCGCTTCTGGCATCGAGAGGTCGTCTCGACAGCGGATACACGTTCCCATACCGGTTCTTAACCGATATAGGGCATAAATTAAGACCCCAAGCTCCAATAGTGGCAATTCCATGACTATTGCTGAACTACATAACCATAGCGTAGGAAGAGGAGTTCATGGCTGATCCGGTTCCCTATCGCACAGTTGGCGCAGTCCCAACTGATCTCGACACAATTGCGGATGTCTTCCAGAACCACTACTCATATTATCAATCCCTCGACGGGGAAGTCGCTCACCAGCAGCAGACTGGTGAAACCCAGATCCGCCGCGAATACTCCGGCCGAGTGGTATTCGAACTGCTACAAAATGCGCTCGATCGTGCCGATGAAACCGTTGTAGTCCGGCTCGCAGAATCTTCGCGTGATGACGGTGCTTACGAGTTACTCGTAGCGAACGATGGCGATGGTATCCGTGTTGACCCATCGTACGACTATGAGAATCCGCCTGACGCCGGCGGATCTGATCGCCGTCGTCCGGATTTCAACGCACTCTGTTCGCTGCACACGTCGAACAAATCCCCGGACGAAAGCATTGGCACCAAAGGTATCGGATTCCGCTCTGTCTTCGCCCTTGGAACGCATGTTCGTGTCTGGAGTAACCTCGACACCACGTCAGACTCTGCGTGGTGGGGGCTGGAAATGCACTCACCGCTTGACCAAACCACGTGGATCAATCGCAGCGAGACGCCCGCTGTCGATCGAGGCCAGGACCGGTTCCTCAATGGCACGGTACCGCGTCTCGATGACGCAGAACCACGGCCGAGCTACCACTTCCCACTTCCGCTCTACACCGACACCCAACCAGAACCGGTCGAGAATGCCAAGGAACTTTCGACGGCTATCGTCGTCCCAATCCCTGAAGCACAGTACTCGACGCTGCGTGATCGCGTCGCGGAATTCAAGTCCCACCACCTGCACTTCGTTGGTCTTGACCCTGACCGACGTGATATCACCGTTTCTTTTGAAACGCCGAGCGACGACCCACCGTCATTTCAGCGTACTACCTGGCCCTCGACAGTCACCTCCGAAATCACCCCGCAACGGCGCACAATCGCCGCGTACACCTCCTCAGCATTAGCTGGCGATGCCGAGAAAGCCGATCACGACGTCAAAGAACCAGGAGCTGCGATCGCCTGGCCTCCAACCCCGACGCGTGGTGGCGACGGCACTGGCAGCGACAACGACACGTCAGCCAGTATCTACGGATACCTCCCGACGTTGATCGACGCCCCGTTTGGTGTTGATATTCACGGTGACTTCCAACTCAGCATCGACCGGACAAACATCAGGCTTGACGACGACCAAATGGGGCCATACAATCGGAAGCTCCTAGAAATCGCTGCCGAGCTGCACCTCCTCCGAGTAATCCGAACCGTCGATGCTGATCTAGAACACGCCATCGAATGGACATGGATCCAGCCCTCTACAGTCACCGAAACCACCCCTGCAGCGACGAGCCAGCAGCGTCGTGACTTTTGGCAGTTTCTCAACCCAACCCAAGGTGACTCCGACGCCGCCGCACACGTCATTAGCCATCTCAAAACCCTGCTGTTCCCTGGTGGAAGCAAAGACACCGAAACGTACACCCATTGGGCAACCCTTGCGGACGCCTATTTCGAAGCCCAAGACGAGTGGCCGATCGAAACGTTCGAACAGTTCTGGGCCGCTTCGATAGCCTGGATCGACCAGCTTTGCTCGACAAAATACCGGCGAAAAAACTGGCGTCGAACCGCGCTCGCCCTCTGTAACGCCCTCCGCGAACACCACGCTACCGTCGCCCCAGTCATCCTCACCAACGAGTCGAATGAAACAGACAGCTCAACGGCAGTGTCAGCTGTGCCGCTTCCAGACCGCGCTGACAGCGATCACCCTACCGGACACCAACAGCGTCATGACCGGAAACTGTTCCTACAAAGCACCGATGCCTCAAGTCTCACCCTTCCGACGGCACTGACAGCCGACGACCGCGCCGTCACCACGTTCGATTTCGCGTCCGATCTGTACTCCCAGTCCCCAAATGCACTCAACACCACCCCGTTCAACCGATGGGAAGTCCTCCGAGAACTCCGACAACTTCCGAACGCCTCCGTCGCAAACTGGTCCGGATCGCCACTCGCAGGAACTACTGACGAAGCCGTCGCCCGCCAGCAAGAACTCATCTCATTCGCCGCAGAGCTCTATCTCCTCGACACCGGGACTAGCCACGACACCCCCACCAGCCTCACCCAGAACGGCCCTGGCTGGCGTGCACTCCCAGCCCCAAGCGACGCCGCCCGTCGCGCCGGCCGTGCCATCGCAACACTGTACCTCCCAACAACAGACGAGAAATGGGCACCCGCCCGTCAACTTACCCAAGCCGACGTTGATGAGGATCGTCTCGGTGAACTCCCGGAGGAACTCTCATTAGACGATTTCCTCACGTTCCTCGGCGTTGCCCCCGCACCACCTCATGAAGACGCACCTGCAATCACACTTGTTGAAGGCGGTTCCGAAAACGGCGTTGTCCCTCGTAGAGACGCACCACCGGCACTCACCGCCCCCGGGCCCGGGACAAGGGACCTCACGCTCGGCGAACTCCCTCTGGACCACAGCACCGACACACCGGAGTCGTGGTACGATGCGATCACGGCAGCCGAGCCGTGGCTACAACCGCTGTTGGACGCCGAACACGACGCAACTCAGACCGGCGAGGAAAACGCTGAAGACGATGACGTCATTCCGGATCGAATCGATCTGTTAGACCCACTCGGCGAACGGGCATGGTACCCGGTAGATGACACTACCCGCGTCTACGCGTCCCCACCAGCAACCACCGAGAACGTAACCGGAGTCCCACCGCGAGACCTGACGTTGCTATCCGCCTACCAACCCTATCTCGCTGAACTACTGTGGTCCGTCGATCAAGCCGCAGTCAACGACGAACTATTGATTACGCTCGGTGCTATCGATGGCACGGCACGCGAAGACCTCGCTGCTGCAAACGCAGCCCCAGCTGTCCGACTGTTAACGCAACTCCGTACGCACACTGATCCAACTGCGTTCGCCGATACACCGAGTATCCGCGATGCGTACACGAGCCTCTTCGAACGAATCCTCGACGCAATCGTTCGGAATGGTCCTTCCCAGCCCACCAGTGACGACCTTGCAGTTCTAACGTACCGACCGGCCGGTGAACAACGGGCACTCTCGACACGCCGACTCGAATGGCGGTCCCTTGACGACCTTGCTGCAGACCCAGCCTGGGTCGCCGCCTCCCCCGCCGATCAAGAAACTATGCGGCGATGCTTCCCGGACGAACGCCTCGTTAGCGCCACCATAGGCCCGGAACTCCTCGATGACTATCAACCGCTGTCTGACTACGGCGTCACCATCGAGCAAACCGTGCAATTCGACGCCTTTGACGAACCGGACCACGATCCTGACGTCGCCGGTGAAGACGTGGCGTCGACGATCGCCGATGAACTCGCCGAAATCGTGCCGAGTCTATTAGCACTCGCCGACGCCGATCAACACCTTACTGTCAATCTCACCGACGACGTTGAACAATGGAGCCCCAACATATTCACCCCGGTCGCCAACGTCTGGCTCGAATATACCGCGACCTTCGGCACCGAAACCACCCGAACCACGACGAAACACAAAAACGACGACGGAATCGCCCTGCTCAACGCTGATTCCGCTAATGGTGAAGAACCAGTGACAAGACGCATCATTTTCGACGTAACCAGTGACGGCAGCCGCCCACCGTTGGCCGCGTTCGGCCGACCGTTGGCCGAGCTCCTGCTTGAGGACCACCACTCGCAGGCCGCCTCACTCTTCGAACGCGCACTCCAAACCTACGAAACTGATCCCGAAGACCTCGACCAACTCCTTGACCGCCGTGACGCGACACCACTCGTTGAAACATACGAACACCGAATCAACCCCCTCGACACCGACCAACGAGATGTGCTGCTCACCAAAACCGAGCAGGCACTCAACACGTTCAACATCGAACTCCAGACTACTGCTGTCACACGCCTCCGAACACTCACCCCTGCAGACCTCCAACCGACGCCAGAAACCCCACGGGATTTGTCTGAGGCAACAATCAACGAAGAATTCGGTCAAATCGAGCTATCCACCCAACAAGAACCATTCCGACCCGCGGTCCACTGTCGAACGGAGAACCAGCGCCGCTGGAACGAGTGGTTTGACACGTACCAGGAACACCTCGTTCCATACCTCCTTGACCTCCTCCAGTCTACCGTCTTGGAAGACATTGAGGAAGACACCCTCACCGACCGACTCCACGAGTATATCACAACGACAGAACTTCAGCAGCTGCAGTTCCACCCTGACGCAGCTGTCCAGCACTGGCTCACCAAGGAAGGTGTCCCTGACGCTGACATCCCTGATGACCTTATTGAGGAAGCCCGTCAGTTCATCCCGGAGTACAAACGTGTCACAACCGTAACGAACGCAACTGATATCGATAGTAGCTGGTCACGTCATTCTCTCTCCGACCCGGAACCCTCCATGCGGGAAACAGGGACCGTTGATCAATCCGACGTGTTCGACCGTATGCGGAGCCAGAAAACCGTCGGGACGAACGCCGAACACGCCGCCCTCGAAACCATCACTGAACAAACGCACAACATTCTCGACGAGACTCGTGACCAATCCACGGTCGAAACGATTCACGGCCCCGTACAGGACGCATGGGATGTCCTGTACTGGCCCATCCCGGACGGCGGCGTCACTGCCAGTAACCTCACCTCCGCACAACAAACCTATGAAGAAACCCGGAACCGCGACGATCTCAAAGCAGGGCTGCACCTTGCCAACGTCTGGGACGGCGCTGGCTACGACCTTCTCGGCCTCGAACGCGACTCAGAAAACCGCGTCCAACCAGTCCGATACGAAATCAAAGCAATCTCCGCAACTCGCCCAGTCGTCGGCCTACACCTGACGAGCAAGCAACTCGCCGTCTACGAAACCGTCCGTGATGACGAGAACGACGATCTAAGATATGCTGGTGACTGGCAACTCTGGGGCGTTGAAGACGACGGCACCGCGACTGAATTCACCGACACCCTGGACGAACTCCCCAACGACGCCCTTGACAAACTTCGGACCGAAGGCTTCGAACACGACGGTCTTATCCTCCGTGTCACCCGCACCGAACCCACGGATTGACGAGGCAGTTACCAGGCAATCCCTATTGATTCGCCATGAAGATGGCTGATTAACCGAAAATCACCGACTACGCATAGAATTTACAGAACAGTTTCTGGACAGAGTATATGGTGCCCAGTGGAGTTATTATGTAATAGAAACATATCTGAGTTGACTTCATGGGTGACCACTCAACGCAACCATCGGCTGGGGAGGGAAAGGAAACAGTCGCGGACATGATGCAGCATTTAGATGCGGCGAAGGAATTAGATCGATCAACCCTTGATCGCAATCAACGCCAGCCCAAGACAAAACTACAGCGTGAATTCACGAGCCGCACTGATGTCGCGGTGTTAGCGAAAAATTATGAGACGCGGTTAGAAGAGACTGTGGAGTTTGAAGCGGTCACCCATCGGTCGAATAGTGTCTGGAAGACAGTTGCTATGGGTGTTGAGGCCCACGGCCGACTTCCTCTCTATTATCGATTAGGAGAGATGGTCGCATACAAAGGATACATTACAGATGTCATAATCGAGCCAGACCCGACATCTGAAAAAGCGGAGAAATTCATAGACTACGTAACTGAAGACGACACCTTTGCAGAGTCAAATGACATCCTCGGAAAGATGGCATATATTGTCCGAGGTGGAGAACGCATTGAGGAACCGTTCCCGCAGACAGAACTGGTGAAAGTAACCAACGATGAGAATATCGCCGAGGGTTATCGATACCAGCCAGCGCACGTCTACCAACGTGATGGCGATTTTCCTGACTTTCCGTAGCAGTAGATAGTAGCGCGTTTTCTTTATTCAGTCTCTCGCCTAAATCTGAAACTGCCAGATCGTGTCGGGGTATCTCCGTTGCTTGTTACGCATCTATAGTCTGCTCTACCCGATCAACAATCCGCTTCTCAAGATATAATATTTATTAGGATAAGTAGTGTTTATGAGCTAGCACTTCTATACATCACATCAATATCTTCATCAGAAGTGTCCAATTCATTTACTATTTCCTCCATAACTTCCTTGTCGCCTTCGAATTCAACGGGTATAGGCCCTTCATCGTAAGATATCCCAGTTAATTCTTTTTCTATCAATTCGGCAGCCATCTCACATCCAGTTGTTTTTACAGGCCTTTCCGAAATTTCACAATCATATGCTTCCAGACTTGCCCCTTCTTCAAAAATACGTCCTACTAAAACAGCGTCACCTGCATTAATGGAAACAATTGGGATATGAATTACACGTGGGCGTCTCATCCCTGAGCCCCAGCTAGCGGGATCTGGACCTACGTGCGCAACTGTTTGCTGGTCAGAATCGAGTTGCTCATGTAAAGTCATCATGATCGCGGGTGAAATTTCTGTGTATTTCTCCATACTCACTATCCATCTTGTTTGACCAAATAGTTCACACGCACATAGAAGATTTTACACTTTTGCTACAGGGATTGTCTAGTTCACCATCTCCGCGACAGACGTCCAACCATATAGTAATCAGAGTGGTCAATCAACTACCTGTACTGAACGCGAATTTCACGGCGTCCACTGGATAAAGAAATCGCACTACCAACTACTTATAGTAGTGAACTGGTCGGACACTCACTGAAGAGAGTGCTCAATAGGACTCACCTGCCCTTGGAAAGGTAATAGTGTACAAGATAGACCCGCAGAAGGCAACGGGTTCGAAGTACTGTGACAGAGCTTGAAATCTGGTTCTGTATTGAAAGTCCAGTTAGCTACTAGTAGATCAGAGTCACGCTACCACGCGTTCGATCCGACCACGACCACGGCGTTTACCGGCGCGTTGCTCGACGACTCGACGTTCGTCGTCTGCGACGAGGCCCACATGCTCGAACCGCGCGTGCGCGACCTCGTCAGCGACGGGGTCGCCGACGCCACGCTTCGAGACGCCGAGACCGAACTCTCGCGGGTCATCCAGCCGATCAGGTTCGAACGTGAGGGTCGCCGGGCCGAGGGCGGGTCGAAGACCGCCAACGCGGACCTCGTCCGGGCGGAACTGAACGACAGCGACGTCTCGTACGACGAACTCGAGCGCACCCTCGAGTTCGTCCGGGACCTCCGGGCCGAACTCGATCGGCGGGTGACGGCCTATCTGGATCGACACTATCGCGGCTGGGAGTCGGACCTCACCGACCTTGACGACGAGGAGATCCCGCTCCGCGACCCGGGAGAACCCGCGGAAGACGAGATCACGGAGTGGGCGCGCGGAGCCGGCTACGGCGACGTCGACTGGGTCCGCGTCGAGGCCGTCGGGGCCGTCGTCGCGCGGATCCTGAACGAGGCCGAAGACGAGGAGCGCACCCGCGCCGCGCCGACCGTCGGCCGCGTCCTCGGCGAGTGGTACCGCTGCGGTCACACCGATTACTTCCGGGAGATCGACCTCGAACGCACGTGGGACGAGACCGAACCGCCGGACTCGTGGCGGCGGGCCTACACCGCCAGGCTCGCCCTGCACAACTGCGTCCCCAGCGACGCGATCGGCGATCGACTCGGCCAGTTCGGCGGCGGGATCCTGATGAGCGCGACGCTCGAACCGATCGAGGCCTTCACCGAGGTGACGGGACTCCAGTACCTCGCGAGCGAGGAGGACAGGCCGGTCGTCGAACGCCGCTACGGCCTGCACTTCCCCGCAGAAAACCGCGAGAGCTTCGCCGTCGCCGCGCCAAAATTCACCTACGACAATCGCGGCAGTCCGGAGGAGACGAACCCGACCCGAACCCACTACGCCGACGCCATCGCGAAGGTCGCTCGCGTCCCCGGGAACGTCCTCGTCGGGATGCCCAGCTACGCGGAGGCGGAGTGGGCCGCAGGCGTGCTCGAGGACCGCGTCGACAAACCCGTCCTCCTCGACGCCGCCAGCGACGACGAGACGACCCAGTCGCTCAAGGCCGAATTCTTCGCCGGCGACGGCAAGGTGCTCGTGACCAGCCTCCGGGGAACCCTGACGGAGGGTGTCGACTACAGCGGCGATCGACTCGCGGCCGCGGTCGTCTGCGGCGTCCCGATCGTCAACACCTCGAGCCCCCGAACGAAGGCCGTCCGCCGGGCCTACGACGACGAGTTCGGCGACGGATTCGTCTACGCGCTGACGATCCCCGCAGTACGAAAAGCGCGCCAGGCGATCGGACGAGTCATCCGATCGCCGGAGGACGTGGGCGTCCGGGTCCTGCTCGACGAGCGCTACGCCCGCGATAGCTGGGACTCCGTTCGACCCTATCTCCCCGACGACGGCGAGTTCCAGGCCGTGAGTCCCGACATGCTCGAGCACGGCCTCGATCGATTCCGATCGCGACGCTCCTGATCGCCGTCGCTCGCCGTTTCGGTCCTCGATCCGCTCGTCGTTAGTCGTCGCTTTGCATCGCCGGCATCCGTTCCCGCCGATTCCGGATCCGCTCTTTGATCGCACTGCTCGAGAGAATCTCGCCGTCCGCGGGCTCCTTCGCGCTCGCTCGTTCGACCCGGCAGTCGATCCCCCACGAGTCGAGCATTCCCGCGACTTCGTCCTCGCCGTGGTGCTGGTCGTGGCCGAGCACGAGCACGTCGGGATCGATCGCCCGGATCGGGACCGAGAAGTCTTCCTGGTGGCCGACGCGGGCGTGATCGACGGCCTCGAGCGCCGCGACGACGTCCCGCCGTTGCTCGTCCGGGACGATCGGGGGCGATTTGTGCGTGACGGTCGCCGAGTTCGCGACGACGACGTGGAGTTCGTCGCCCATCGACGCCGCCTCCTCGAGGTAGTGGACGTGGCCGGGGTGGAGGAGGTCGAAGGTACCCATCGCGACGACGCGGGTCCGGTCGGTCATCCCGACCACCGGACCGAGATGGTCTCCGTGGTCGATCGATCGACGAACAGCGAGTACAGCAGGACCCCGAACCCGCCCGCGGTCGCCGAACTCTGGGCGGCGACGCCGAGGCCCACGTTCCCGCCGAGCAAGTGGATGGCACCGCCGACGACCGAGCCGAGGACGATGCAGGCGAAACCGAGAGCGAGCGCGCGAAGCGCGGGTGAACCGGTTCGCCGGAAGGCCCGGTAGGCGAGCGTCGCGACGGCCCCGCCGGTGACGAGCGTCGCCGTGTTCCCTGCCGCGATGAGGAGCGTGTATTCGTTCATGGATCGTCGTTCCGCCGGCCGCTCGCTGGTCGGCCGCCGCCGTCGCAGTCTCGTTGCCGGCGGTGGCCGATGCCAGCGTCGCGATCGCGTTACTGGCTAGGCCTCCCTCGCCGTACTTTAGTACCGTTCCGATTTCCCACGGCAACGGAATTGTCCCGAACAGGTTCGGGTGGCTATGTGAAAACGACCCTGTGGCGCCGACGGGGCCGGTTCCGGTCCCGTCCCGAGTGCCGATCGCGCCCCGAGCGGTTACCGCGCGCCGACCCGCCGACGGGGCCGGAGCGACGCTTCGTTCGGCACGACCCGGACGAGCGTCGAGACCGGATCGTACGCCACGCGATCGGTCGGCGCTTTCGCCGCGGTGAGCTTCCAGAAGCCGGGCGAATCGAACCGGAGTCGGCACAGCCCCCGGTCGTCCGTCCGCGCCGACTTCGTCTCGGTGTCGACGAGCGCGTTCTCGATCGGCCGACCCTGCGCATCGCGGACGCGAATCGTGATCGGCGTTCCGGCCGCTATCTCTCTCCGTTCGACCTCGAGCCGGAGCTGACGGGTAACGTGCATGTGGGTTGCTACCACGACCACGTGGAAAAGGCACCGCCTGCAGGTTCCGTGTTCGATCGCGTCGGCGCGAGGATCTGCCGATCCAGCCCCGCACTGATTCGATCCGGCCCTGCAGGCGATCGCTCACGCCAGGTCGACGACGTGGGCGTCCTCGGGTTCGAACCCGACCCTCAGTTCGTCGCTTTCGGGTACCGCGGGCAACTGGAGGACGATCGGGGTGCCGTTCCACCGGCCGTTGACCCGGACCGTCTCCCCGAGGAATTCGCTGGTCTCGACGGTGACGGCGAACCGATTGCGATCGGCCGACCGCGAGAGCGCGCCCGGGCGCACGCAGAACGTCGCCCGATCGGTCCCTGCGGGGAGGGCTGGCAGCGTGAACGTCTCGTCGCCGACGGCGACCCGCGCGTGGTCCCCGTCCCGACCCTGTCCGTCGCCACCGTGGTCCCGAACCGTGCCGTCGAAGACGTTGTTGTCCCCGACGAACTCGGCGACGAACCGCGTCGCGGGTTCGCGATAGAGGGTCTGCGGCGTCGCGACCTGTTCGACACGGCCGTCGTTCATCACGGCGACCCGATCGGAGATCGCCAGCGCCTCCGCCTGGTCGTGGGTGACGTAGACGGTGGTGATCCCGAGTTCGGACTGGATCCGGACGATCTGGCGGCGAAGCGACTCCCGGAGTTGCGCGTCGAGCGCGCTCATCGGCTCGTCGAGCAAGAGTAGATCGGGGGCCGGCGCGAGCGCGCGGGCGAGCGCGACCCGCTGGCGCTGCCCGCCCGAGAGCTGATCCGGGCTCCGATCGCCCATCCCCGCGAGATCGACCAGGTCGAGCAACTCGGCGACGCGCTCGTCGACGGTCGTTCCCGCGGGCGGCTCCCGGAAGCGCAGGCCGTAGCCCACGTTCTCGGCGACGCTCATGTGCGGGAAGAGCGCGTAGCTCTGGAAGACGACGCCGACGTCGCGATCCTCGGGCGGGACGCCGGTCATCTCCTCGCCGTCGAACCGGATGCGCCCGGTCGTGGGCGCCTCGAACCCGGCGATCGTCCGGAGGGTCGTCGTCTTCCCGCAGCCGGAGGGGCCGACGAGGGTGAAAAACTCCCCGTCGCGGACGGTGAGATCGACGTCCCGGAGCGCGACGGTCTCGCCCGTGCCCGTCCCGTACCGCTTCGAGACGCCCGCGAGACGGAGTTCGGTCACCGTTCGAACCTCCCGCCGACCCGATCGACGACGACGAAACTCGCGGCGGTGACGACGAGCAGGACGGTCCCCATGGCGATCGCGGGGCCCGATCGGCGTCCCAGATAGCGTTCGACGGCCACCGGCATCGTGTAGGAATCGGTCCCGCTGGCCAAAATCACCGTCGAAGAGAACTCCCCGATCGAGATGGCGAAGGCGAAGGCGGCGCCGGCGACGATCCCGCTGGCGACGAGCGGGAGTTCGACGTCCAGCAGCGCCCGGTAGCGCGAGGCGCCGAGCGCCCGCGCGGACTCGACCATCGCGGGGTCGAGGGACGCGAGCAGCGGCGAGACGTTCCGCGTGACGAAGGGGTAGGCCGCGACGGCGTGGGCGGCGACGATGGCGACCGCGCCGGTCACCTGGAGCCGCCAGCCGCCGGGCAGGGGGATGCCGAAGACCAGCCCCTGCAGGAGGCCGATCCCGAAGACGATCCCGCTGACTGCGAGCGGAACCATCGCGAGGGTGTCGACGATCGTCCCGGTCCGACCCGCACGCGCGGTCAGCACCGAGATCACGACCCCCATCGGGACGGCGATCGCGAGCGTTCCCAGCCCGAACAGCAGCGAGTTCCGGATAGCCGGCAGCGGCTTGGTCTGGAACGATTCACCCTCGAACTGGCGTTCGAGCAGGAACCCGAAGTGACGAAGTGTGAACCCGCTCCCGTCCGTGACGCTCCCGATCACGAGACTCGCCATCGGACCGACGAAGACGACCAGGGCGACGAGTCCGTAGCCGACGATCGCGAGACGGCGGGGGGAAAGCGCGGATCGAACGGTCGGGAAGAGCGGCTCCCGATCCGGCGGCGACGCGGCCCTGGCCAGCCCGGACTGGGCGGACTCGTACCGGAGGTAGGCGTAAGTCAGGGCGAGCGAGAGGATCGTCTCGAGGACCGCGAGCGTCGCGGCCTCGGTGTAGGCCAGCCGCTGGACCCGATCGTAGATCCAGACCTCGACGGTCGCGAGCTGAAGGCCGCCCAGCGCGAGCACGATCGGGAACGTCATGAACGTGAAGATGAACGTGAGCAACGCGCCGGTGAGGACGGCCGGCCGGAGCTGCGGGACGACCACGTCGAGGAACGCGCGGCGCTCGCTCGCCCCGAGGCTGCGGGCGGTTTCGACCGTTCGGACGTCGACGGACTCCCAGGCGGCGACCGTGACCCGGGCGACAAGCGGCGCGTTGTAGAAGGCGTGGGCGACGATCACGATCGCCAGCGGGTTCCACTCGATGATGGGAATCGGGCCGATCCCCCCGAGTCCGAGCAGGGTGTTGAGCGTTCCCGTGCGGCCGAACATCGCGTAGAAGCCGACCGCGACCATGATTCCGGGAAGGACAAAGGGGAGGATCGTCAGCGATCGGAGGGTCCGCCGGCCGCGGAACTCGTAGTTCGCGAGCACGTAGGCGGCGGGCAGTCCGAGCGCGACGCTCGCGATCGTCGAGAGCGCCGCCTGGTAGGCTGTAAAGCCGAACAGCCCCATGCGGACGCCGGGCGTGTCGATCGTCGGCCACGGGACCGGGAGCCCGACGCCGGGGATCGGGGACGCGATCGAGAGCGAGACGGAGAAGGTGCCGAGCCAGCCCACGAGCGCGCCGAGGTGACTCCCGATCGCGAGCGGGTCGGCGAAGACGTCGGCGAGAACGCCGACGTAGAACGGATCGGTTAGTACGTCGTGGAACGCCGCGAGCGTCGGCACTCCGTCGTCGACGACGGCGTCGACGAAGACGACGCCGACGGGGAGATACAGCATGACACCGAGGACGCCCGCCGTCGCGAGCGCCGTCAGCGAGAGCGCGTGGCGTGCGAGCCAGTCGCGGCCCCCGTCGAGTCGACCCGATCGGAACACGGCGCTACTGGCTGGCGAACTCCCGCGCCCAGTCGTCGACCCATCCGTCGAGGTTGCCCCGCAGTTGGTCGTAGCCGACGGTCACCGCTTCCGGCGGCTCGTGGGCGTACTGGTCGAACGATTCGTCGAGGTCGACGAACTCGTCCGCGACGGCGGGGAACTGGACGTTTCGCTGGGCGATCTCGGCCTGGGCGTCGTTCGAGAGGACGAAATCGAGGAACGCGTAGCCGAGATCGACCTCCGAGGCGCGCTCGAAGATCCCCATCGTCTCGGGGTTGGCGTACCCCTGATCGTTCAGGAACGCGATCTGGTGGCGGCTCATGTCGTAGCCCTCGTCCGCGGCGAACACCTGGTCGGTCGAGTAGGAGACGACCATCGGCCGTTCTTCCTGCATGTAGGCCCCGTAGTAGGATTCGCTCCAGTCGTCGATGATGCGGACGCCGTTGTCCACGAGGTCCCGCCAGTAGTCGAGGTAGCCGTCCGCGCCGTAGGCGTCGATCGTCCACAGCAGGAACGCCTGGCCGGGATCGGAGGTCTGGGCGTTCTGGGCGATCAGGGCGTCCGCGTACTCGGGGTCGGTCAGGTCGTCGAACGATCCCGGTTCGTCGACCACGCTCTCGTCGTACACGAGGCTGATGTACCCCGTGTCGTAGGTCAGTACGCGGCCGTGCGGATCCCCCACGTCGAGCCCGTCGCGGATGCGGTCCGATCGATCGATGCGATCGAGGTTGAGTTCGCGAAAGAGGCCGCCGTCCGAGAGGTTGTCGTCGATCCGCGCGAGGTCGTCGACGTTGATCCCGAAGTAGACGTCGGCGTCGAGGTCCGCCTCCTGCTCTTCGCGCCGGATGTATTGGTTGATCCCCGAGTTGGGGAGGGTCCACTTGAGTTCGGCGTCGGGATACTCCGCCTCGAACTGCTCTTTGAGCCACGGGCCGGCGGGGTTCTCGCCGTCGACCATCGACTCGTAGGTTGCCACCGTCACAGTCCCCTCGAGGTCGGGGTCGTCTGGCTCCGGATCCCCGTCTTCCGTGTCGTTGGCCGGTCGTTCCTCGTCCTCGCCGTCGCGCGTGAGACAGCCGGCGACGCCTGCGATCGCTCCGCCGCCGACCGATCCGATAAACGCTCGCCGTCTCATTACTCGGTTGTTCAACTGTGTGATCTTAAGCGTCGTGGTCGGCCGTCGCCGTTCCGGCCGAGCGAACGACGGTCGCCGTTTGTCACTCGACCTGACGGGTCACGGAGTCCGAAGGGTTTTACGCTCCGACTGAGATCCACCGTTGTGACCGCGAGTCCGATCGATCCTCCGGGCGGCGATTCCGATTCTGGGGCCGGCGACGCACCTGCCGATGCGACCCGCCGGTACGTCCTGGCGGGCGTCGTCGTGGGACTCGGACTCGTCACCGGAGCGATCCTCCTCGAGGTGCTCGGGACGATCCTGTTCGCGCTGACCGTCGCGTACGTCCTCATGCCGGTTCACGGTTGGCTCGTCAGGCGCGGGCTTACCGAGTGGACGGCCGCTCTGGCGGCCACGCTGGTCGGGTTCATCGGCGTCGTTGCCGTCTTCTCGCCGATCGTCGCGACGCTGTACTTCCGAATCGACGAGATCATCGCCGTCGTCGACGATCTCCCGCGGGAACTCCCGATCACGGTCCTCGACGTGACCTACACGGTCGAGGCCGGTGCGGTGCAGGCGCTCGCGATCGACTACCTGCGCGGGGCTGCGGTGTCTCTCGCGTCGGCACTGCCGGTCCTCGCGATCAAGCTCGCGCTGTTCGTCATCCTGCTGTTCGCGCTCCTGCTGAAGGGCGACGCCGCCGGTCGGGCCGCCGTCGCGCCGGTTCCCCGCGGCTATCGTGACATCGTCTACGCGCTGGCGACGCGCGCCCGGGAGACGCTGTACGCGATCTACGTCCTCCAGCTCGCGTCGTCGGTCGCGACGTTCGCCGTCGGCTACCCGTTCTTCCTCGTCCTCGGCTACGACATGGCGTTTACCCTCGCGCTCATCGGCGCGATCATGCAGTTCGTCCCGATCGTCGGGCCGAGCGTCCTGATCGCTCCGATCGCGATCTATCACGTCACCGCGGGCGACCCCGTCGCGGCGGCGCTCGTCGGCGTCCTCGGTCTCGTGATCGTCGGCTGGCTCCCCGACGTCGCCGTCCGGCCCCGGCTCGCCCGCCGCTCGGCCGGCCTCCCGGGAAGCCTCTACTTTATCGGCTTCACCGGCGGCCTGTTCACGCTCGGCGCGATCGGGGTCGTCGTCGGCCCGCTGATCGTCGCCGTCTTTGTCGAAGCGGTCGACCTGCTCGCCGCCGAGGTCAACGGCAAGGTGACGTTCACGGAACTCGCCGAATCCGGGGCCGGCGATCCGCCGAGCGACGCCGACGAGTCGTCTCCCGCGACCCAGGCCGAGGAGTCCGGCTTCGCCGACGACTGATACGGTCTGTTGTGATCCGTTTCCGGTGATCGCCCGACCGGAGCGGCGATCACCGGGAACACGTTACAACGATCCGTATGACTCGCTCGACCCCTTCCAAGTCCGACCGCCGGGTTCTCCGGACCCGTGGATACGGCCGGTCTCGAACCTGTGAAGCCACCGTTACTTTTCACGCTGCCCGTCGTTTCGTCCACTATGACCACCGAACGAACCGTCATCAACGCGATCATCGGTGCCGTCATTGGCGTCGTGCTTTCGTTTATCCCCTTCTCGACCGTCGTCGGCGGAGCCGTCGCGGGCTTTCTCGAGGGACCGAATCCCCGCGAGGGTGCGATCGTCGGCGCGCTCGCCGGCGTCATCACGTTCCTCCCGATCGCCGGCATCGCGGTCATCGCGCTCGGCGTGCTCGGGTTCGGGATGGGCGTGGCGGCCGCCCCGATCGAAGGCTTCGCGGTCGCGACGGTCGTCGTCCTCGTGTTCGCGTCCATCGTGTTCCTCTACACCGTCGGGCTGTCGCTGCTGGGCGGCTACCTGGGCGCGTACCTCGCGATGGAGTACCCCGACCAGCGCACGCGAACCCGGGACACGATCGGGCTCTCGCGGACCGATCGCTCGAGGCGGGATCGATCGGGACCGATCGATCCGACGCGCCCGCCCGGACCGGCCGGGGACGGGTCACTGGATCGCGATCGCGAGGAGGACCAGCCACAGGAGACCGACGCCGCGTTCGACGCCGATCGCGATACCGAGCGGGAACGGTCCTGACGAGTCCGGACGCGTCGTCGATCCCTACGCAGTTTGGGAGCACTCGTTTCTCCGCTGAAGCGCTACGAGAGGGTGCGGCAGCGCACCACAGCACAGGTCACGCGACCCCCACATCATCACCTGCGTCGCGTGGTGCCTGCCAGGTACCCCTTCTCTGCGGTCGAAATTGCCGGCCAGCGCTCTCGCCGTGACGCCGTCGCTCTGTGACTGATATTGCCAGAAACGAGACGTCGCTCGATCGGTTCGTACCGGAATCCGTCTCAGTGACCGGTGGACTGCTCGTCCGAACTGTACAGGTCTGCCACGGGCCGACCGGATCGCCGCCGCCCAAGGACCCGCTTCGCGTTGCGAACGAACAGCGACGGACTGTCGGCCGGGAAGAGTCGCGCGGGGGACCGGAACGTCGCGATCAGCGTCCACATCGACCCAGCGGCGAGCGCGCCGGCGGCGGAGAAGGTCATCCCGAGCGTGAAGAACGTGGCCGCGTAGACGAACCCGATCGCCATCGACGGGAGACTCGTTCCCAGCGGGACGTTCGCGTTCGCGTCGCGCAGCGTCGGCGCGAGAAAGACGATCGACAGGCTGCTTCCGATCATGAAGACGAGATCTTGCCACATCATCAGAACTGCTTACTCGATCACGAGTAAATAACTTCCTCGGTATCACAAACGGTCGGCCGTCCGGACGGTCACGGGGCGGAGACCGTCACTCGTATCGGAGTGCGTCGATCGGATCCGTACGCGCCGCGCGCCAGGCCGGGTACAGTCCGGAGAGCACGCCGACGAGGATCCCGACGACGATCGCGAGGACGACGTACTCGTAGGGGTAGACCAGCGGCAGGCCGATGTACCACGCGCCGACGTATCCCCCGACGAGTCCGAGCGCGGTCCCGAGGATCGCCCCGACCACGCCGAGGATCACCGCCTCCGAGAGGAAGAGGCCGAGAACGGCCCGGTTCTGCGCGCCCACGGCTTTCATGATGCCGATCTCGCGGGTGCGTTCCGTGACGCTCACGAGCATGATGTTCGCGATGCCGATCGAACCGACCAGCAGGGAGATGGCCGCGATGCCGACGATGAAGTTCTGGAGCAGGTCGAGCACGTCCTGGAGTTGCTGGAGCAGTTCCGCGCTCGTCTGGAGGGTCGCTTCGAGTCCGGCCTCGTCCATCAGCGTCCCCGCGTCGGACTCCTCGCTCTCGAGGTAGGCGGTCGCGCTGTCGCGGGCCCGTTCGACGTCCGCGCTGTCGGCCGACTCGGCCTCGACGACGATCGCGAGGAACAGCGCGTCGTCGCCGGTACCGGGTGTCGTAGTGGACCCGTTCGTTCCCGGTTCCGCGGTGGACTCGTTCGTCCCGGTACCCGGCCCGAATCCGGGTCCGAGTCCGTCTCCCGCTCCGTCGTCCGATCCCGGCATCGCACCGACCGCCTGCTCGGTGTAGAACGGGTCCGTCGGCACGTAGACCCGCGGCGAGGGTTCGAACCCCTCGAACGGACTCAGTCCCTCGGAGGTGTCGGTGATCCCGACGACGGTGACGGTCGTCCGCTGGCCGCCCTGCAGGACGACCGTGAGTTCGTCGCCCACGGAGACGTTCTCCTCGAACTGGTTCGCCACGGCGGGGTTGATCACCGCCTCGCGTTCGCCCATCTCGAACTGCCGGCCCTCGTCGAGCGAGTCGCTCCTGATGTAGGAGGGGCCGGCCGCGACCAGCGCCTCGCTCTGGGGCGAGAGTTCCCCCTCGTACACCAGCGCCTGCGTCGACAGCGGCATGTAGCCGTAGGCGGCCTCGACGCCGTCGCGCTCCTCCAGGGCGTCGAGATCGTCCTGGCTGAACACCGGCTGAGCCCCGGCGAGCGGCCCGCCCTCGGTACCGGGTTCGGACGCCCAGCCGTAGACGTTGCGCTGGTCGTCGGGACTGATGTCGCCGATGACCCCCGCCTGGAGGCTCGCACCCAGCGTCACGAAGGCGATCACCGCCGCGATCCCGATCACGATCCCGAGCGTCGTCAGCGACGATCGGAGTTTGTGACCGCGGATCGATCGCCACGAGAGCCGGAGACTCTCGATCGGGTTCATCCGTCTCCTCCGCGGCGATCGCCCGTTCGCTCACCGGCCGGACCGCCGCCGCTCTCTTCGCCGTCGACCGTCGGCGCCCTGTCGTCGCCGATCGCCGGGTCTCCGTCGTCGTCCGGCCCCACCGATCCCAGTTCCTCGATCCGTTCGATTCGCCCGTCGAGCAGGTGGACGATCCGCTCGGCCCGCTCGGCGACGTGGCGTTCGTGCGTGACGACGACCATCGTCGTCCCTGCGTCGTGGAACTCGGCGAAGAGGTCGAGGATCTCCCCCTCGGTGTCGGTGTCCAGGTTGCCCGACGGTTCGTCGGCCAGCACGATCGCGGGGTCGTTCACCAGCGCCCGGGCGAGCGCGACCCGCTGGCGCTGGCCGCCCGAGAGTTCGTTCGGCATGTGATCGACGCGGTCCCCGAGGCCGACCCGTTCGAGCAGTTCGCGGGCCCGATCGCGGCGATCGTCCCGACTCACGCCCTGGAACAGCTGCGGGAGCGCGACGTTTTCCAGTGCGTTCAGCCGGGGCATGAGGTTGAACGTCTGGAAGACGAACCCGACTTCGGTCCCGCGGAGGCTGGTCCGCTCGCGATCGCTGAGCCCGCTCACGTCGCGACCGTCGACGACGACCTCGCCCTCGGTCGGGGTGTCGAGACAGCCCACGAGGTTCATCAGCGTCGACTTGCCGGAGCCGCTCGGCCCCATGATCGCGGTGTAGGAGCCGCGCGGAATCTCGAGACTGATCCCGTCGAGGGCGTGAACCGGCTGGCCGACCTGGTAGGTCTTGCGGACGTTCGACAGCGAGACCGCCGTCTCCGAACTCGCCATGGAGGGTGGGACCACAACCGGATGGAAAAAGGTTCTTCCAACGCCCGTTTCGCGAGACGCGATCGGCCGCGGGCGAACGCGGAGGTACAAGTTTTTATCGTCGCCGCTCGCTCGTCGAAGCATGAAGACGGACGGCGGAACGGACGCGGCGAAGCGCCGCGCCGGCGAACGGGCGGCTGAGGACGTCGAGGACGGCTTCGTCGTCGGGCTCGGGACTGGATCGACGACCGCGTACGCGATCGAGGCGATCGGCCGCCGGGTCGGGGATGGCCTCGCAGTCCAGGGAATCCCCACCTCGTTCCAGTCCCGCAAACTCGCCCTCGAGGTGGGCATTCCCCTGACGAGCCTCGATGCAGTCGCGTCGATCGATCTCGCGATCGACGGCGCGGACGCGGTCGTCGACGCACCCGGTTCGGACGCCCACGGCACGCTCGTCAAAGGCGGGGGCGCGGCCCACACTCGCGAGAAACTCGTCGATTCGGCGGCCGATCGGTTCGTCGTCGTCGCCGACCCGTCGAAACTGACCGATCGGCTCGAGCGGTCGGTACCGCTCGAAGTGCTCCCCGCGGCTCACACCGTCGTGGCCGATCGAATCCGCGACCTCGGCGGTGAGCCGTCGCTCCGGGCGGCCGAACGCAAGGACGGGCCGGTCGTCACCGACAACGGGAACCTGGTGCTCGACTGTACGTTCGGCGAAATCGAGGAGCCTGCGACACTCGCCGATCGCCTGTCGGCGCTCCCGGGCGTCGTCGATCACGGCCTGTTCGTCGGGCTGGCGGACGCGACCTACGTGGGGACCGACGGCGGGGTCGAGGTTCGGCAGTACTGATACGGTCTACTGTACCGATGTCCCGGTGCAACTGCAGGACGAACGCGAGTACACCGGAACTGACGGACAGCAGTCCGTACGAGGCCTCTCAGAGCGATTCCATGAAACCGCACGCCGGACAGGAGAGGCACCCGTTCTTGACGATCGTGTAGCTCCCGTGACAGCGCACACAGGGAGAGCCGATCGAAACTCCTGCCTCGCGACTTATGGCGTGAAGCGTCCGTTTCAGCTGTTGCTGTTGTCGCTCGAGCGCGTCGATCCGATCGGCCAGCGCGGCGACCTCCGCGAGCACGGACTGGTTGCGTCGCTTGGGACCCAGGGTGGAACGTGGAGACATACGGAGGGTACGCCGGCGGCGGTCATAACCGTCTCTGTCCGGGGGCTGTCGTGACAGGCGACTCGATTCTCGGGAACGCAGTGGTCTCGGCCTCCGCTCACCGGGTCGATCGATTCGCACGGTCCGCGTCTTCGGGTGCGTCGGCGCGCCGAGAGAGGGCGACGACGGTCAGGTAAAGCACGCCGAGCAACCGGGCGGCGGGCTCGATCCACGGTTTCAACTCGAGGTCGTCGGTGTTCTCGTAGACGAGGTGCTGACTGAGCGTGATGATCGGGCGCGGCACGAGTGCGAGCACGATCCCGGCGAGGCCGAGCAGGACGCCCACGACCGTCGAACCCTGCCGACCGCGGGCGAGCAGCCAGACGAACACGACTCCTTCCAGACGGGCGCCCCAGAGCGCCCACGGGCGCAACTGTGCGTCGGACGGGTTCGCGAGCCCGACCCGCTCGCAGGCGTCGATGACCGGCCGCGGCTTGACGATTTCGACGAGGCCGAACGCGAGCAGCAGTTTCCGGAGCATACGCGGGCTACACCGTCGATCGGCAAAAACGCGGTCCTCGGTTTCAGCGATCGCCTCCCCGGCCAGTTCGAATGAACACCTTTTCAACGGATTCTGCCCTCCGTTCCGGTAGAGCGATTCGATGCCCGAGACAGCCGATCGCAAAGACGACCACGTTCGCATCATCGAAGAAGAAGACGTCGAGACGTCGGGGACCGGGTTCGCCGATATCGACCTCGTCCACGAGGCCCTGCCCGAGATCCACCGCGACGAGATCGACACGACGACCACGCTGTTCGGCCACGAACTGGCCGCGCCGATCGTCATCGAGAGCATGACCGGCGGCCACCCCAGCACGACGAAACTCAACCGTGCGCTCGCCGAAGCCGCCCAGCGGACCGGCATCGCGATGGGCGTCGGGAGCCAGCGGGCCGGCCTCGAACTGGACGACGAGGACCTCGTCGAGTCCTACACGATCGTCCGGGACGTCGCCCCCGACGCCTTTCTGTACGGCAACGTCGGTGCGGCCCAGCTCGTAGAGTACGACGTCGCCGACGTCGAGGAGGCGGTCGAGATGATCGAGGCCGACGCGATGGCGATCCACCTGAACTTCCTGCAGGAAGCGGTCCAGCCGGAGGGCGACGTCGACGCTCGCGGCTGTCTCGACGCGATCGAGCGGGTCGCCGACGCCCTCTCGGTGCCGGTGATCGTCAAGGAGACCGGCAACGGCATCTCGCGATCGACGGCCACGCGACTCGCCGACGCCGGCGTCGACGCGATCGACGTCGCCGGCAAGGGCGGGACGACGTGGTCCGGGATCGAGTCCTACCGGGCGGCCGCCGTCGGCGCGGACAGACAGGAGCAGGTCGGCAAGCGATTCCGCGCGTGGGGAATCCCGACCGCGGTCAGTACCGTTGAGGCGGCGGCGGTCCACAACTGCGTCGTCGCGAGCGGCGGGGTTCGATCCGGTCTCGACGTCGCGAAGGCGATCGCGCTCGGTGCCCGTGCCGGCGGACTCGCGAAGCCGTTTCTCGGCCCGGCGGGGCAGGGCACCGACGCCGTCGTCGACCTGATCGAGACGCTCGCGCTGGAACTCCGGACTGCCATGTTCGTCACGGGAGCGGCGTCGATCGCGGAGCTTCGGGAAACGGAGTACGTCGTCCTCGGGCGGACGAAGGAGTACCTGGCCGAGCGGCGCTGACTGCGGTTTTCACTCACGGATATTCGTAGGGAGTGCTCGCGATCCGATAGTAGCCGCTGAAACGAGTTACACACTGATCGCACTGTCCGCGATTCTCGCTCGCTCCGAATCGCGCTCCCGCCCTGCGATCGGGTGTGCATTGACTTTCAGCGGCTACTATCGCCGTCGGTACCCGTCGTCGACGCGCCAGTGACCGCCGAGCCGTCGGCTGGCCGTCGTGGGTCCGATAAAAATGTGTTCGAGTGGCGAACCTTACAGGTCGCGGGGCTGGACCGTCTTCCGGTCGTTCGCTTCCGCACGTCGGGCGGCGTCTTCGAGCAGCTCGTCGACTTCCTCGTCGAGTGCGTCGTAGAAGTCCGAGGCGACGTTCTTGTCATCGAGCGCTTCCTTCACAGCGGCTTTGACGATAAGGTCTGCCATACGATGTATCCGTTTCCCTTACCCCTATATAAAAACTTTGGTTACACACTGAAATACGGGGGTTCCAGCCCCCAATTCGACCGTTTCGTGATCTGGAATCACCGGAAAGTATATTGCGGATGAGTTTCTGACCGCGCGATCGGCCCGGCGATCGGGGCAAATCTGGCTCGCGCGCGGTCCTACGGTCGGTCCCGCGCAGTTCGGTTGCACAGTTCGCGCGGCTCGAAACCGGCCCGCCGGGTCGACGGATTCGAGTACGTGGGCTTCCGACGAGGGATATGCGCGAACTCCTCGAGGCCGTCGCCGACGGCTCGCTGTCGCCGGCCGAGGCCGAAGCCGAACTCAAGGGGTACGTCACCGGTGATGCGGGCCGATTCGACGCGGCTCGACAGCAACGTCGGGGCATTCCCGAAGGGATCTTCGCCGCGGGGAAGTCGGCCGAACAGGTCGTCGCCCTCGTCGAGACCGCACTCGAGACGACCGGGCGAGCGCTCGTCACTCGCGTCACCGATCGACAGGTCGCCGCGCTCGAGTCGGCGCTCGACGATTCGTTCCCGAACGCCACCGTCGATCGGCGAAGTTCGACCGTTCACGTTCGGACGCCGGCGTTCGAACCGCCGTCGCTCGACGCGACGATCGGGATCGCCACGGGCGGGACCGTCGACGGACCGGTCGCGGACGAGGCCGAACTCGTCTGCGAGGACGCCGGCGCGACCGTCGATCGGGTCGACGACGTCGGCGTCGCCGCGCTCGACCGGATTCTGGACCAGCTCGATCGGCTCCGGGACGCGGACGTGCTGGTGGTCTGTGCCGGCCGCGAGGGAGCCTTGCCGACGGTCGTCGCCGGTCTCGTCGATACGCCCGTTATCGGCGTTCCCGTCTCGAGCGGCTACGGGTTCGGGAGCGACGGTGAGGCGGCACTGGCCGGGATGCTCCAGTCGTGTACGGTGCTGTCGGTGGTCAACGTCGACGCCGGCTTCGTCGCGGGCTCCCAGGCGGTCCTGATCGCGCGGGCGATCGACGACGCACGGGACTGAGACGGTCTGCTGGAACGATTTACCGACACAACCGCAGGGCGGTCGCGGTTGCACCGGAACTGACGTACCGTACAGGAGTCCGTACGGTGGATGCGGAGAGCGGAAAGATATTCTTGCGGTAGGAAAAATCCAAACGGCGTTTGGGAAAGACTTTTTAAATTCGTGCCGGGTAGGTACGATTGCCGGCCCGTGCCGGTGTACCATGCCCACATGTGACCACTGCGGCGCGCACGTTTCCGAACGGTTCGCCCGCGTCTTCGCCGACGAACGCGGGAACATTCTCGCGTGTACGAGTTGCTCGGCCAATGCGGGGATCGCGGAAGTCGCCAAAGAGCGCGCACGCGGAACCTGAATCGCCGTCGAACCGCCTCCAACCACCACGCGCCCCCATCGCAGACGAGCCGCTTTTTGCTCCCTCGTCCGTACCGACGGTCGATGGCAGACCGCTCGGCCGACGGCGACCACGTCCTTTACGTCCTCGAGTGTGCCGATGGCACCTTCTACACCGGCTACACGACCGACCTCGATCGGCGACTCGCCGAGCACAACGACGGCGCAGGTGCGAAGTACACCCGCGGTCGGACGCCGGTCGAACTCCGGTACTGCGAGGCCTACGGGACGCGATCGGCGGCCATGTCCCGCGAGTACGAGATCAAACAGTTGACGCGGGCGGCGAAAGAACGGCTGGTCGACGGCGACGATCGGTAACTCGGTGGGTCGATCCGACACACGACTCCACAGGTGGACGTCAGCGCCGCTTTTTTCGCCACTGCCATTGACGTCCGTGTATGGACGTGATCTCGTTCGGTACCGACGGCTGGCGGGCACCCCTCGAGCAGTTCACCACTCCGCGCGTGCGCATGGTCGGGCAAGCAGTCGCCTCGTACCTCCACGACGAAGGTCTCGCGGGCCCGGTGGCGATCGGGTACGACGCCCGCGAGAGTTCCCGCGGCTTCGCGGAGGAACTGACCCGCGTGCTCTGTGCGAACGGGTTCGACGTGCTCCTCCCCGAGCGCGATCGCCCGACGCCGCTGTTCGCCCACGCGATCGTCGAGCGGGACCTGGCCGGTGCGCTCGTGATCACCGCTTCGCACAATCCGCCCGAGTACAACGGCGTGAAGTTCATCCCCGACGACGGCGCGCCGGCGCTGCCCGACGTGACCGACGCGATCGCCGATCGCCTCGCCGATCCCGACCCGCTCCCCGCGGACGAGCACGGGACGGCGCGGGAAGTCGACGTCGTCACGCCACACGCCGACGCCGCGATCGACCTCGTCGCGGACCTCACGGGCGACACCGATCTCACCGGCCTGGCGATCGCCTACGACGCGATGCACGGAAGCGGGCGGGGAACCACGGATCCACTGCTCGAGCGCGCGGGCGCGACCATCGAGCGGGTACGCTGCGAGCGGGACCCCGACTTCGGCGGCGGCGCACCCGAACCCGCCCCCGAGAACCTGGAGACCCTCGTCGAACGGGTCACCGTCGGCGACGCCGATCTCGGCATCGCCAACGATGGCGACGCCGACCGGATCGCCGTCGTCACGCCCGAGCGGGGCTCCCTCGACGAGAACCTCTTTTTCGCCGCGCTGTACGACTACCTGCTCGAGAGCGAGGCCGGTCCTGCGGTGCGATCGGTCTCGACGACGTACCTGATCGATCGGGTCGCCGAGGCCCACGACGAGGCCGTCCACGAGGTACCGGTCGGCTTCAAGTGGGTCGCACAGGCGATGGCCGACCACGACGCACTGATCGGCGGCGAGGAGTCGGGCGGGTTCACCGTCCGGGGCCACGTCCGCGAGAAGGACGGCGTCCTGCTCGCCCTGCTCGCGGCGGCGATGCACGCCGACGACCCGATCGACGACCGGGTCGATCGGCTCCTCGCGGAGCACGGGACCGTCGTCCAGGACAAGGTCAGCGTCGACTGCCCCGACGATCGGAAAGAACGGGTGCTCGCCGATCTCGAGGACGAGATTCCCGGGACCGTGGCGGGCACCGACGTCGAGGACGTGAACACGGCCGACGGGTTCAAACTCCTGCTCGCGGACGGTTCGTGGGTGCTGGTCCGACCCAGCGGCACCGAACCCGTGTTGCGGGTCTACGCGGAGGCGACCGACGAGGAACGGGTCCGGCAGTTGCTCGACGCGGGCGCGGACCTGGTCGACCCGCTGGTCTGACTGGTATCCCGGCCGATCCGCTGGTCTGACTGGTATCCCGGCCGATCCGCTGGTCTGACTGGTATCCCGGCCGATCCGCTGGTCTGACTGCTGTACAGATCGATCGTTCCGCTACCCAGTCGCGGGTTGCGTACTCCGGGCCCCCCTTTACCCGCGTCGGTCCCGAGTATCCGGCCATGAGTGGACGGAACGAGGACGCGGCCTACACCGAACTGACGCCCGACTCGTGGCACCAGAACGACGAGGGAACGTACTACATCGACTGCCCGGAGTGTGGCTCCGCGGCCACGCTGATGAACGTCGTCAAACACGGCCGCTGTAACGCCTACCTCGATCAGCAGGCGGACGAAACAGAACTCGACGAGGCGGCGATGGACTGCACGGCGAAACTCTGGTTCGAACTCGGGTACGTCTCCGATCCGGACCCCGGAGCGACGTCGTCGGACGCCGAACAGTCCGCAGAGAGCGTCACGACGGGCGAGGGCGTCCCCGCCGAGGGGTCGCCATCGGGCACCGACGGCACGGTGAGCGAGGAACAGCAGTAGTCCGGGCACCGTCGACTCCCCACGTGCCTCCGCTTCTCAATCGACCCGCTTCGCTGGCACGCCGGCGACGATCGCTCCGGCCTCGACGTCCGACCTGACGACCGATCCCGCACCGACGGTCGCGTCTTCGCCGATCGTGATGTCGCCGAGCAGCGTCGCGTTCGCGCCGATCCGGACGCCGTCCTCGATCGTGGGGTGGCGCTTGACCGGTTCGTTCGCGTCGCCGCCGAGCGTGACGCCGTGGTACATGTGGACGTCGTCGCCGATCTCGGCCGTCTCGCCGATCACGACGCCCATCCCGTGATCGATCGTCACGCGCCGACCGATCGACGCGGCGGGGTGGATCTCGACGCCGGTGAGCCAGCGGACGACGTGGGAAAGCAGTCGCGCGGCGAGTCGGTAGTCGTGGTTCCAGAGTCGATGGATCCCGCGGTGGCTCCAGACGGCGTGGAGGCCAGGGTACGACAGCAGCACCTCGAGCCACCCCTTCGCGGCGGGGTCCCGTTCGAGCATCGCCGCAATATCCTCGCGAAGCCGCCCGATCATCGGTGATCGTGGCTCTCCGCCGGTGCTCGATCGGTCCGCGCAACTGCGATCGACCGCCGATCCAGCGTCGGCGGGCAACAGCCGGCCACTGCGCGGCGGGAGCGATTCGTATCGGTGCACGCGGGATGGCCGGGTCGTCCCATAGCCGACAGTATCAGTTCGGATACCATAAAAGGGGCCGCCTACTCCCCGCGGGCGAGTCGGCTCCCGATCCGATCGGGCAGGCCAGCCTCGGCGACGGCCGCCTGGACGGCGTCGACGTCGTACTCGACGCGGTGCGTCTCGACGGTCAGGCCGTCGAGGTCGACGACGGCGTAGGCCGCCCGCGGATCGCCGTCGCGCGGCTGGCCGACGCTCCCGGGATTGACCACGATCCCGTCGGCGTACCGTTCGACGTGCTGGACGTGGGTGTGGCCGAGCACGAGGACGTCCTCGTCGCCGAGCAAGCGGGCCGAGAACTCGTGCGGTCGGGTGTAGCGCATGTACCGATCGGGATCGTCGGGGTGGCCGTGGACGACTTTGAGCCGCCCACCGTACTCGCGACGCTCGACGGGCAGGTCGGCGAGCCACGCGCGCTGGTCGTCCGAGAGTTGCTCCCGTGCGTGTTCGACCCCCGCCTGGGCCATCCGGTTGAAGCGGAACGCGGACCCCTCGATGGCGGCGTCGTGGTTTCCCATCACCGTCGGCACCGCCCGATCGCGGAGTTCGTCGACGCAGTCGGCAGGCCAGGGGTTGTAGCCGACGACGTCGCCCGCACAGACGAGTCCGCCCACCGGCGGCATGTCGTCGAGGACGGTCTCGAGGGCGACCCGGTTCCCGTGAACGTCGGAGATGAGCCCGATCTGCATACGCGCAGGTAACAGGTGCCAGCGGTATGTAGGTTGGGCGGCGATCGCTCTCCCGCTGCGTCCCGGAGTTACCGAGTCTGCAACTCCGACTCCACGTTTATGTTCCCCCCGTGCGCACGGTCACCTGCATGTCGGATATCACCATCACGACGACGGACGGCCTCGACGGACGGGAGGTCACCGAATACCTCGGCGTCGTCTCCGGCGAAGCGGTCATGGGCGCGAACGTCGTCAGCGACATCGCGGCTGGCATTCGCGACGTCGTCGGCGGACGAAGCGGTTCGTACGAGAAGAAAATCGAGACGGGACGCCAGGAAGCGATCGACGACATCCGCGCGGAGGCCCGCGAACTCGGGGCCGACGCCGTCGTCGGCGCCTCGTTCGACTACGAGGAGATGGCCGAGGGGATGCTCTGGGTCAACCTCTCGGGCACCGCGGTGAAGACGCGGCGGGAGTAACCGCACCGCGGTCGAGACCGGATGCCCGTCGGCGATCAGTCGCCGTTCTCGATCGCCGTCTCGAAGCCGTCGTCGGTCCGCGCGACGCCGGCGGCACAGACCGCGTGCTCGAACTCGTGAGCGTAGGCCTCGCTGGCGGCCTCGGAGGCACTCTCTGCCCCGAATTCGATCGCCTCGGGCGCGTTCGTTTCGTAGGTCGCCACGAGCGTCGGTTCGTCGACGGTCTCGACCAGTAGCGCGTCCTTGCGAACGGTGCCGATCAACGCCTCGCCGTCGGCACCGATCGTCGCCGCGATCCGCGGCGTGTCGTAGTCGTCCTTCTCGTAGTCGAGCGCCAGCAGGCTCTCCGCGAGCGCGTCCCGGGCCGGATAGCCCAGCTCGAGTTTCTCCGCGATCGGATCGACGTGCGAGCCGTTGCCGAAGGCGGCCGTCTCGCCCGTCGGGGTGTCGACGACGCGCAGGCAGTTGTAGGAGACGTAGGGATTGTCCGTCTCCGGGGCGTCCGCGGTGGGACCGACGGTGAGCGCCTCCTCGCGGGCGGTGATTTTTCGGTTCGGGAACGATCGCGACGACACCCGGTAGGCGCCGACGTCGGGACCGACGACGACGAAGCGTCCAACGTACATACTCGGGGGTGCGCGGGAGAGGGGAAAAGGGATGTCGGTTCGCCGCGGGCCGCGATCGATCCCAGCAGAGGCGCCGCGACTTTATATACGATACCGCGGCGAACGGGGGTGTGACCACCGAAGCGGACTGTCTCGATGCGTTACGGGAGGCGGCCGATCGGCTCGGCGAGTCGCCCACGAAAGCACAGTACGAGGAACTCGGATTGCAGCCAGCGTCCGCGACGATAATCAGGACGATGGGAGGATGGAACGATGCGAAAGAACGGGCAGGGCTGGAAACCTCGTATTCGAGAGGGTCCAGAGTTGGACCGAAACCGGACGATGTCGAACTGCCTGCGGAAACCTCGTGGGACGACCTTTCTGTCGACCAGCGGTGGCACTATCGAAACGCCGAATGGAACGCGAAGCGGTCTCTACGCCGTCGTTCCCGGCTTCGTTCGTGGCTCAACGATCGGAAGCGTGAACGTGGATGCTCACGGTGTGGCATCGATACTGCCGCATGTCTCGACTTTCATCACGCTGATGGAGAAAGCAAAAAGATGGCAGTCGGACGAATGGTTACGTTCGGCTACGGGAAAGACGCACTTCGCGACGAGATTGCAAAATGTGACGTTCTGTGTGCCAATTGCCACCGGATGGTGCACTACACACCACCGAAAGAAGAGCGCAGGCAGTGGGTTCACGATCGCAAACGTGACGCTGGATGCGATCGATGTGATAAGTCAAATCCCGCCTATCTGGATTATCATCACGTGGGTGATGAAAAAGAAGCGACTGTCGCGGAGTTGACTGCGAATGGCCGATCGAAAGAGCGTATCCGTACCGAAATTGAACGGTGTCTCGTTCTCTGTGCGAACTGCCACCGAAAAGAGCACTACGACCTGTCATCCCCGTGAAGAGGGATCTGTACTTCGTGTCTCTCCTGGCTGTCTGATCGTTCCGACTCCTCGGTCCAGTTCGTAACACTCTAATATGGACACCCACTACAGACTGGTACGTCGTCGGTAATCGAGACCGGCGAAACATGTCAAGTCCATTAGGGTAGCGGCCAATCCTCCGAGCTTCTGGGGCTCGGGACGCTGGTTCGAATCCAGCATGGACTACTCCTCAGCTTCTTTCGTCTGGAACATCTTCTCAGTCTCGGCCATCGATCTCCAGTCGAAACGAAGGGGTTTCCGACTGATCGGTCCCGCACCAGAAACCATATTTTCCCATCGATACTACCGATCACGTATGAATCGACGGACGTTCCTGGCGATCGGCGGGGCGGCGACACTCGGCGGCGTCGCTGGCTGTCTCGGGAGCGACGACAGCGACCCCGACGGCTACGGCCCGGAACCGGAGACGGTCCCCGAAGAGCGATCGATCGACACCGGGAGCTACCAGACGCAGACGTTCGAGGGGGTCACGGTTCCGCTCGCGCCGATCGACGACGTCTTCTACTGGTACCAGCGACAGGAGGCAAGGATCGCCGATGCGCGCGGGTCGGACCAGTACGAGCAGGCCCACATCGTCGGGGCGCCGCTGAGTCCTGCACCAGACGGCGAGGGGGGCGATTCGCTCGACGACTGGGACACGGACGACCGGATCGTCACCTACTGTGGCTGTCCGCATCACCTCTCGGGGTTGCGCGCCGCGTGGTTGATCGACGAGGGTTACGAAGAGGTGTACGCGCTCGACGAGGGATTCGGCGCGTGGATCGACCGCGGCTATCCGCTCGCGGGGTCGGCGGTCTCGGCGGAGCGGGAGACGTACGAGATTCAGGGCTGGTCCGACCCCGCCTACGCCGGCGAGATGGTCATGTTAGAGCAGGTCGACGCGGATCGGCTCGAGGCGGCACCGATCGCCGACGACGGCTCGTACACCCTTCAGCTTCACTACGGCGGGTCCACCGACTCCCGGTTCCGGGTCGAAGCGCCCGATTACACCGTCGAGGGGACGCTCGCGGCCCTCACGAGCGACGTCGTCACGGGCTAATCCCCGTCGAGTCGGTCACGTCCGAGTCGCTACAGTTCGGCCGACTCGTAGGCCCCGTTTTGCTCGAGTTCGCCGCGCTTCCGGAGTACGTCCGGCGTTCGGCAGATTCCCGGCGCGCCGGTCACCTGCGGCACCGTGCAGTTGTTACAGTTCTCACAGAGCACCCGCGTCGCCCCGTTGTCCGTGTCGAGTAATCGCGCTCCCAGTCGGGGCTCGGCGTAGAACGGCCGGGCCATCCCGACTGCGTCGCAGACAGGTGCCGAGCCGTTCCCGCCGCCCGCACCAGCCTCGTCCGTCACGCCGTCGCCGAGCAGTCGATCGATCTGCCCTCGTTCGCGAATCCCGCCTTCGGCGAGGACCGGGATCGACACCCGCTCGTACACCCGGCGACAGAAGTCCGCGTTCCACGCGGGGTCGAAGTCGTACTGGAGCGACTGCACGCGATTTCCGAGGGCGACGAGTCGTTTCCGGGCCGGCCCGCCGAACGCCGCGTCGTACCCCTCCTGGAGCGCCTCGTTCGCCCAGGCCCGATCGGGGTACTCGCCGCGGACGATGCTCATGTCCCAGGCGACCGACGTCTGCACGGGGACCACCGCGTCGTAGCCGATCCGCTCGAGTCGCCGGGCGATCTCGACGCCGTCGTCGAGCGAGAGCTTGCGGCGGACGATCGGTGCGGGCGGCGCGGGCGTCTCCGCGGGCACCTTCGTTATCAGGGGGACGTCGCCGGCCCGATCGCGGATCTCGTCGTGGACGAGCGCGAGAAACTCGAGTCGGGCCTCGGGCGAGCCGCCGAACTCGTCGCCGCGACGGTTGTAGAACGGCGACAGGAACTGCTGGACGATGCCCATGTTCGCCCCCGCGAGGTGGATCCCGTCGTAACCCGCGTCGACGGCGCGGCCGGCCGCCCGGCCGAAATCCGCGGCGAGGTCGTACACCTCGTTCGTCGAGAGGACGTGGGGATCGTACGAGAGGAAGCCGAGCCGATCGAGGGCCCGTAACTGCCACGGCGGTCGCGACACCGCGAGTTGTTCGAGGTCCGGATGCTCCCGGCGGTACTCGGCGTGCCACGTCTCCATGCTCCGGAGGCCGCCGTGTTCGAGCTGGACGAAGATCCGGCTCCCGTGGTCGTGGATCCGATCGGTCAGCCGCGACAGTCGCGAGACGAAGTCGGGGTCGTGGATGCGGGTCATCCCCGGTGCGGCACACCCGCCCTCGCCGCGGACGATCGTCGCGCCCTGACAGATGAGGCCGACGCCCGATTCCGCGGCGGGTTCGAGGTCGTCAATCAGGGTATCGACGGCGTCGGGGCCGTTGCCCGCACACTCGAGCAACGGCGCGCGGTAGAGTCGGTTGGGAACCGTCAGCCCGCCGATTTCGATCGGATCCTCGAGGCTGGCCATGGCCGGGCTTCGACGGGTGCGTACAAGAGCGTGGTGGCGATCGCGCGCCGGGAAGTCTCCTTTCGGACTGTTTCTGATCGTCCAGTAAGGGCCTAATAGAAGTATTTATATGATTGGTATATGATGTGAATGGTGATGTCTGGAGATTCAACTGTCAGTGATCGATCGGCGTTCGAACGAGGATCGCTCGGCATCCAGATCATGCTAGCGATCGTCACGCTCGGGTTCTACACGCTCTACTGGACGTACAGCACCGCCCGACAACTGGACGACGGGACGGACGCGAGTCTGACACCGATCCTGGCGTTCGTTCCGCTCCTGAACGTCATCGCGCTCTGGCAGATCTCCGACGCCGCCGAGGCCGTCACCGACCAGAGCAAGATCGTCCTGTTCGTCCTGTTTCTCTTCGTGCCGCCGCTGTCCTGGTACTGGGTCCAGTCCGGGATGAACGACGTCACGGCGAACTGATACGGATCGTTGTAACGAATCACAATAGACCGTATGAAACCACCGTCGGCGAACGAACTCCGACGAGCCGTCGCCGGAGTCAGGGCGGCAACACGACCGCGCGGCCCTCGATCTCGTTGTGTTCGAGCCGTTCCGCGACCGTGTTGATCTCGTCGAGATCGTGTCGTTCGGTGTGCAACTCGACCGCGCCGCGATCGACGAGCGAGACGAGTTCCTGGAGTTCGGCGTACTTGCCGACCAGGGTCCCTCTGAAGGCGAACTCGCCGTTGACCAGCGCCTGACTGGGTTCGTGGATGTGGCCGCCGTAGCCGACGATGTGGTGGTCGCCGCCGGCGGCGACGATCTCGGGTGCCAGTGCGGTCGTCTCGTCCCGGCCGACGAAGTCGACGACCTGCTGGGCCCCCGCGTCGTCGGTCAGGTCCGCGACGACGTCGGCGAGGTCCTCCTCGGCGGAGTTGACCGTGTGGCGAGCGCCCAACTCGTCGGCGAGTTCGAGCGCCTCGTCCTTGATGTCGACGGCGACGATGTCCGCGGCGCTCATCGCGTCGAGACACTGGATGCCGATGTGGCCCAGGCCGCCGACGCCGATGACGACGCTGGTGTCGCCGGGGTTCAGTTCGTCGACCGCCTTCTTCACGGCGTGGTAGGCCGTGATCCCCGCGTCCGCGTGGGGCGCGATCTCCGTCGGGTCGACACCGTCGGGGAGCGGGATCACCGCTCGCTCGTTCGTCCGGAGGTACTCGGCGAAGCCGCCGTCGGTCGTGAGGCCGTTGAACGCGCTGTTCTCGCAGTACATGTCCTCGCCGAGGCGGCAGGGCCGACAGATGCCACAGGTCTGGACGGGGTGACAGATCACCGGATCGCCCTCCTCGACGAGCGTTACTTCGTCGCCCGTTTCGGCGACGATGCCGGCGTTCTCGTGGCCGAGCGTCATCGGCAGGTCCTGGGGCGCGTACTCCTCCCACATCCCCTCGATGATGTGGTTGTCCGTCTGGCACCAGCCCGCGCCCTCGACCTCGACGAGGACGCCGTCCGATCGATCGATCTCCGGGCGATCGACGTCGTCGATCGACAGTGCCTCGCTCATGTCGTCGGTGTACTCGTGGAGTCTGGCTGCTTGCATAGTGGCACCGGATGACACACCGTACTACGATAAAAATCCCCGCGGCGAACCCGGCGCTCGCTGACGGCGATCGACGGTTCGACGGAACCGTCGCACGGAACGTAGCTGACCCCTGTTATTGATGTGTGCGTCGGTGGTGATCGTGGAACATGGTACCGGGGATACGCCGGGCAGTCTCCGAAATCCGCGAGAACTACGACTCAATCGACTGGTGGCGCAATCGCGTCTTCGTGCCGTACGTGGTCGGCACGCTGACCCGACTCCACCCCGCGTATCCGGGCTACGACGAGGCGGTCCGGGTCATGGACGAGGACTGGGACACGCTCGTCGTGCTCGATGCCTGCCGCGCCGATTTCTTCGAAACGGTCGCCGACGTCGAGATGTTCGACGAGTACAGGCGCGTCGTGAGCCTCGGGAGCCATTCCAGCGAGTGGATGCGGCGAAACTTCGGAGAGCGGGAGTTCGGAGATACGGTGTACGTCTCGGCGAATCCGCACACGGCGCTCGTCGCCGGCGATTGCTTTCACGAAGTCGTCGAACTCTGGGAGAGGGAGTTCGACGACGAGGCCGGCGTCGTCCTCCCCGAAACCGTCGTCGACGCCGCGATCGCGGCGAACGAGGAGTACCCGCACAAACGACTCATCGTTCACTTCATGCAACCGCACGGTCCCTTCGTCGGAAGCGACGTCGATGACCCCTCCGAGAACGAAGCCGCGCACTGGCGAGCGTACACCGAGAATCTCGAATACGGGCTCTCGTACGCCCTCGATCTCTCACGGACGCTCCCCGGCCGATCGGTGATTACGGCGGACCACGGTCGGCTGTACTCGACCGGGCTCAAGCGATCGCTCGGCCTCTATGCACACAAGGCCCGGCTCCGGTTTCCGGAACTGGTCGTCGTCCCCTGGGCGGCGATCGACGGGGAGCGGCGAACGATCAGCACGGGCGAGACGTCGGAGGCGACCGGAGTCCGGGTCGAAGAGCGGTTGCGTCAGCTGGGGTACCGGTGATCGACTCGGACTGGGGGGTCTCTCGACGCATCGTCTCGTTCCCGTCCGAAGGCCGGTCGGTACCTCGAACCAACCGATTCAGTCATCCTCGAATATAGTCTCCCCGAAACGTAAAAAAGAAAATGATCCCTGGTACCGTGTATCACGGTACGATGTACCAACACGACGGTGAGGACGTGTTCGTCATCGACGCGCACGTCCACCTGTGGGATGCCAGGGAGGACAACATCGTCCACGAGGGTGGCGAGGAGTTCATCCAGTGCTTCTACGACTACCACACGACGTTCACGCCGGAGGAGCGCCAGTGGGATATGTCGGAGTATCGTCACTACGGGGCCGATCGGATGGTCGAGGACCTGTTCGGCAACGCCGCCGCCGACATGGGAATCTTCCAGCCGACGTACCTGACCGACTTCTACGACGAGGGGTTCAACACGACCCACCAGAACGCCGAACTGGCGACCGAGTACCCCGAACGGTTCGTCCTCAACGGGACGTTCGACCCCCGGGACGGCGACGACGGGATCGAGTATCTCGAAGAACTTCACGAGACGTACGACATTCCGGGCGTCAAACTCTACACTGCCGAGTGGCGCGGCGACTCGAAGGGGTGGCGACTCGACGACGAGGAGGCGTTCCGGTTCTTGGAGAAGTGCCAGGAACTCGGTATCGAGAACATACACCCGCACAAGGGGCCGACGATTCGGCCGCTCAATCGCGACGCCTTCGACGTGAAAGACGTCGACGACGCTGCGTCGTCGTTCCCCGAACTGAATTTCGTCGTCGAACACGTCGGCCTCCCCCGACTCGACGACTTCTGCTGGATCGCCGCCCAGGAGCCGAACGTTTACGGCGGACTCGCAGTCGCCGCCCCGTTCGCCCAGAACCGCCCCGGCAAGTTCTCCGAGATCCTCTCGGAACTGCTCTGGTGGCTCGGCGAGGACCGTGTGCTGTTCGGCTCGGATTACGCGATCTGGAACCCCGACTGGCTCGTCGAGGAGGTCATGGAGGCCGAACTCACCCCGGAACACCGCGCGGAGTACGGCGTCGAGTGGGATCTCGAGACGAAACGGAAAGTGATGGGCGAGAACGCCGCCGAACTGTACGATATCGACATCGAGGAGAAACGCCGGACGTTCCAGGACGACGAGATCAGCCAGCAGTTCGATCTCGGTGACCACTACGCGAGCGAAGAACCGGCGGCGGCCGACGACTGATGTCGACACCCGAACCGACCGACGGTGCGGGCTCCGAGGGCCCCGATCGGGCCGCCGTCCGCGATCGACTCGATCGCGTCACGGATCCCGAACTCGACCGGTCGATCGTCGAACTCGAGTACGTCGACGCGATCGAGGTCGACGGCGACCGCGTCACCGTCCGGTTCACCTTGCCGACGGCGTGGTGTTCGCCCGCCTTCGCGTGGATGATGGCGATCGACGCCCGCGACGAGGTCGAAACCCTGCCGAACGTCGCGGACGCGCGGATCGTCCTGCGAGAGCACATGCACGAGCGCGAGATCACTCGCGGCGTCAACCAGCGGCTTTCCTTCGCGGAGGCCTTCCCGGACGCCGACGGCGACGTCGCCGCTGTCCGGGTGGAACTCGACCGGAAGGCTCGCATCGCACGCCAGTACGACGCGATCGAGGCGTTGCTCGAGGCCGGACTCGGTCCCGGGACGATCGTCGACCTCACCGTCGCGGATCTCGACCGACCGGCCGATCGTGCCGCCGTCTCCGCGGCCGACGACGACGCCGAGAGGATCCCGATTGCCGTTCAGGGCGAGGCAGTCGTCGTCCCGGTTCCGGCGGTCCCGCTCGATCGCTACCTCGAGAAGGCACGGACGACGGGCGTCGTCTCGGACTCCGACGACGTCCTGTTCCGGACGCCCGAGGGGGATCCGATCGACGCCGGGTCGTTCGACCTCGTCCACCGGCGCGGACGGCTCGCGAAAGTCAACATGTCGAGCCAGGGCGGGATCTGCGACGGATTGCGCGAGGCCAGGGAACGGCGGTTCGAGGAGGCCGGAGACGACTGAGCCGATCGGTCGCTCGACCGCGTTTCGGGCCGCCTACTTTTGGACCTCGAGCAGCGCGACTCGCTCCCGGACTAGCGCCCCGAGCGAGGCGTCGGTCGCCGATCGCTCGGCGTCGGTGATCGAGAAGAAGGTGTGGATCGTCTCCCGATCGACGGCGTCGAGCGTGGGCTCGATTCCGACGACTGCGTCGAGGTCCCCCAGTGTCTCGATCGTCGCCGCCTCGGCGTCGGCCGCCGCCGTTTCCTCGGTCTCGTTTTTGTCCTCGTTCTCGCCCGTGCCGTCCACGAGTATCACCGCCGGTCCCCCTCCCTCGTCGACCCCCATCTCGAGGGCGCGATCGATCTGGCGGCGGCCGGCGGCGTACAGCAGGATCTCGACCGCCCGATCGCGGGCGACGTTCTCGCCGCGTTCGATCGCCCGATCGGCAAGTTCGACGGCCCGTTCGAGGTGGGCGCGATCGGCGACGTACCGCGCGTCGAACGCCTGGACCGTCGTCCCGTGGCGATCGCCGATCGCGCCGAGGTCGGCGACGAACGAATCGAGGTCGTCGATCGCGAGTCTGCATTCCAGCAGGTCCATCAGAAATCACCCAGGCTAGACTGGCTCTCGTCCGCGTCGTCGCTCGCTTCCTGTGCCGGGTCGGCGCGACCGGTGCCCTCGCCGCCGTCGGTCCGGTCGTCGTTCGAGCCACCGCTCCTCGTGCCGGCCGTCGGCGTGGCTGGTTCGACCCCGTCCATCGAAGGGTCCTCGCGGCCGGCGTTCTCGAGGATGGTCTCGGCCGTCTTCTCGCCTTTCAGCGCGCCGAGGACGACGCCCTTGTCGGCGGTTCGCAGATCGGCGGGCTCCTCGATCCCGCGCTCATAGAGCCGGCGGGCGCGTTTGCGGCCGACGCCGCCGACCGAGACGAGTTCGAGCAGTTCGTCGCCGACGCCGTGTTCGACGCGGGCGCGCGCCTCGCGGACGGCGACGGTCCACTCGCTACCGATCTCGTTCGCCAGCGACTCGGCCGCGCCGAGCAGCCACTCCGCGGTGTCGACTTTCCCGCGGAGGTCGCCAGGCCCGATCTTGTACCGCTCCGTGATCGTGTCTTCGTCGTCCTCTTCCGCCCAGTCCTCGAGCAGTTTCCCCGTCTTGAGGGCCGACAGCCAGTCCTCGAAGCGCTCGTCCTCGAACTCGCTCGGCGGGTCGCCCAGCAGTTCGGCCTCTCGCTCGTAGAACAGTTCGCCGTACTGCTCGTCCTCGCCCGATCGGAGGTAGAGTTCGTACATGTCGGGCGTGCGCGAGACGAGTTGGTAGAGTCCGAGCGCGGTCGGTCGATCGTCGGCCGACTCCAGCCCGTGGACGATCTCGGCGGCGCTCATCGGATCGAGGTAGAGCCGGGAGACGGTGTGGCCGAGGCTGGTGGCTTCGAGGTCGACCTCCTCGTCCTGACCGGCCATCTCGGCCGCGGAGGTGAAGCCGTCGGCGGCCGCCTGCTCCCCCGCGTTGCCGCCGTCGCGCTCGATGAAGTCGTTTCGCTCGAGGTAGCTGAGGACGTCGTCCGCCACCCGCTCGAGTCGACCTGGTTCCGTCGATTGACTCGCGTACAGGGTCTCTTCGAGAAAGTCCAGTAGGCCCCCGCGGGTCCGGGCGAAGCCGGAGGCGATCGTCGCGAGCACGTGCGTTCGCAGGGCGGGTTCGGCGGCGAGTTTCGATCGCACGGGTTCGGGATCGGCCCAGACGTAGCGATCGAACAGTTCCTCGCTCTCGTCGTGGCTCTTGGCGAGCAGGACGGCCTCGCCGTAGGGGTCGAGCCCGGGGCGTCCCGCCCGGCCCATCATCTGGTGGACCTCGAGGACGTCGAGCGGGGCCATCCCGCCCGCGGTGGGGTTGAAGCGCCGCCAGTCGCGGACGACGACCCGGCGTGCGGGGGTGTTCACCCCGGCCGCGAGCGTCGGCGTGGCCGAGATCACCTTCAGGAGCCGATCGCGGAAGGCGTCCTCGACGAGCGATCGGTGTTCGCTCGCCAGGCCCGCGTGGTGGAACGCCGACCCCCGTTCGACGCACTCCGCGAGTTCCTCGCTGGTCTCCGTGTCACTGACGTCCCGGATCTCCGCGGCGAGATCGGCCAGCTTCGACCGCTCGTCGTCGGTCAGTTCGTGGGTCGCGACCCCCCCGAGACGACGGCCAGCGGCCTCCGCGTTCCGCCGGGAGTTGACGAACACGAGCGAGGAGCCACCCTCCTGGAGGATGTCGCGGACGAGTGCGGCCTCCTGCTTTTCCGAGCCTTCGACGGGCACCTCCCGCGTCGAGCCGTCGTCGAAGTTGAGGGCGTTGCCGTAGTGGACCCCCATCCGGAGATCGATCGGCCGCCAGTCGGTATCGACGAGCGCGGCGTCGAGCCAGTCGGCGATCTCGTCGGCGTTGCCGACCGTCGCCGAGAGCGCGACGACCTGCAACGCGGGATTCAGTTGCCGGAGTTTGGCGAGGGTGACCTCGAGCGTCGGGCCGCGGTTGGCGTCGTCGATGAGGTGAACCTCGTCGCTGACGACGCAGGTGAGATCGGCGAGCCAGTCGGCCCCGTTGCGCACGAGCGAGTCGACCTTCTCGCTGGTCGCCACGATGATGTCCTTCGTCGCGAGCCACTCGTCCGTGCTCTCGTAGTTGCCCGTCGTGACGCCGACCGTCACGCCGAACCCCTCGTAGGCCTCGAACTCGGCCTTTTTCTCGCTGGCGAGCGCTCGCAGGGGGACGATGTAGAGCGCTTTCCCGCCCCGTTCGACGGCCGACAGCATCGAGAGCGCGGCGATCATGGTCTTCCCGCTGGCGGTGGGGACGGCGGCGACGAGGTTCTCGCCCTCGGTCGCACCGGCTTCGACCGCCTCTGCCTGTGGCGGGTAGAGCTCCTCGATCCCCTCGCGCTCGAAGTGCTCGATCGCGCCGGGCGGGAGCCCCGACAGCTCCTCGACGTTCATTACCCGGGATTGGCGCGTCCCGCGGTTTAAACTGTCGTCTTGACGGGAAGCAATCGTCGACAGATCGATGAGGGTGGCGAGCGAAGCCCGCCCATGATCGACCCCGATCGAGTCCTCGTTCCCACGTTCGGTCGCCCCGGCGAGGACGATGCCCTCGCGTACGCCCTCGAGACGTTTTCCGAGGCCGACGTGACTCTGCTCGCCGTCGTTACGCCGCTGGACGCGCCGCTCAGCGAGGGCGGCGTGCTCGAGCGAAGCGACGAGCGAACCGCGGCGGCGCGCGATCGCGCCACCCGACTCCGATCGGCGGTCGACGAGGGGGCGCGCGATCGGGTCCGGATCGAAACCGTCGAAGGGCGACCCGGAAGGGTCGTCCCCCAGTACGCGACCGAGGAAGACGTCGACCACGTCGTTCTGTCCGGCCACGACGACGGTTCGATGGGCTTCGCGCGGCGGTTCCTCGGTCGCAGGATCGCGACCACGGTCGTCGAGCGAACGCCGCGGCCGGTAACCGTCCTCGAGTGACGGCCGACACTTCGTCTGCCCTACCGGGACCCGATCGCCGACGTCAGCCGCCGATCGCGATCGCGAGCACCCGGTAGAGGCCGTAGCCGACGACGATCGAACTCCCGAGCGTCAGCAGCCAGAACGTGACCGTGAACCCGATCTTGCGCCGGGAGACGCCGGCCGATCCCGCGGCCAGCCCGCCGCCGATGACCCCCGAGAGGATGATGTTGTTGAGCGAGATCGGGATCCCGAGCGCGATCGCCAGCTGCGCGATGACGAAGCCCGGCACGAGCGCCGCGATCGATCGGCGCAGGCCAAGCTGGGCGTACTCCCGGGAGGTCGCCTGCAGGAGTCGCGGCGCGCCCATCCACGCGCCGGCGAGGATGCCCGTGGCCCCGATCGCGAGCAGGGTGATTCCGGGGAGGCCGAGTTCGATCCGGAACAGGTTCTCGAGCGGGCCGGTCGCGAGCCCGACCTGCGAGCCGCCCGACGAGAAGGCGACGATGCCGCCGAGGGCGAGCAGGAACGTCCGGATCCCGCCCTCCACCGAGGCGAGGACGCGTCTGCGGATCCAGGCGAACGCGAGCGCGCCGACGCCGATCGTCACGAGGACCGTCCCGACGTCGATCCCGGCGGCCAGTTCCGGGCCGCCGCCGATCTGGCGGGAGACGAACCGCGCGAGCGTCCCCTGGTCGGCGTCGGGATCCGGGATCACGCCGAGCCTGACGTTCGCCACGATCGCGCCGACGATGCCTGCGAGAAGCGGGACGCCGATCGCCTCGGGGACGTCGTCGCGGCGCAGGGTGACCGCGGTCGCGTACGCCAGGCCGCCGGACATGAACGGAACGAGCAGCCAGAAGGTGCCGAGTCGCCGGTAGGTCGCCATCGCCGGGTCGCCGCCGAGCGAAAGCCCGACGCCCACCATCGCGCCCGTGGTCGCGAACGCCGCCGGAATCGGGTATCGCGTGTAGATACCGATCGCCATGAACGTCGCCGCGGTCAGCAGACCGGCGGTGGCCGCGAGCGGGGTGATCGCGACGCCGTCGATGAGATCCGCGCCGATGGTCTCGGAGATACTCCCGCCCTGCAAGAGCGCCCCCGCCGCCGCGAGCAGGCCGATCACGAACGCCGCCCGCATCGTCGAGATGGCGTTCGCCCCGATCGCCGGCGCGAACGGCGGCGAGTTGCTGTTTGCACCCAGCACCCATGCCATGAACAGACAGGTCAGAATTGCGGTCCCGACGAGCACGGCGAACGACAGTGCGACCATCTCGTCCTCCGACGTTCGGCCACGCGACGTAAAAGACTACCTCCGCTCTCGGCTACGCTTCCGGTTTGGAGTCCCGTTTGTCGAGGACCGCCCGGTAGTACGCGCCGTCGTCCCGGTGGACCGATCGCACCTCCCACGGCGTCCCGATCGTCGCCTCCGCGAGTCGATCGGGGGAACAGAGGAGGAAGTGAAGCGTGGGGCCGATTTCGCGGTCGGAACTTCCGTCGCCGTCCGTAGCCTCCCGTTCGAACTCGAAGTGGAAACACCGGTGGGCGATCCCCGGCCGGGGATCCGGTCGGTAGCCGAAGAAGTCGTCGTCCAGCCGCGTCGGGTCGTAGTTGTCGACGACGGCTAGCGCTCCACCGTCGGTGACGCGGGCGAACTCGGCGAGCAGATCGCTGATTCCCGCCAGCGACCCGCCGAGACCGAGTTGCGTTCCGACGCAGAGGACCGCCCCGAACCGGTCCCGATCGAACGCGAGGTCGAACATGTCCATCTCCAGGGGATTCTCGACGCCGCGTTCGCTCGCGGCCGCGACGGCGCCCGGACTCGCGTCGATCGCCGTTACGTCGACGTCGCGCTCTTGCCACCACAGTGCGTGCTGGCCGGCGCCACAGCCAATGTCGAGAGTCGGCTCCCTGTCGGCCAGCCGCGACAGCAGAGCGACCCAGTCGTCGTCCCACTCTTTTGGGGGTTCGAAGTAGAACTCCTCGACGCGGCCGTCCTGTGTGTCCGCCCCGTCGCGGTAGCGCAGGCGTCCGGGCGCTCCCCGCTGGAACGCCAGCATGGCTCGTCCGAGCGGATCGGCGGTCTCGCGCGATTCGATCGGTCGCTGACGGTCGACTGTCATAGCCGGATCGACGCCGCGATCGATAATAAAATCACGATGACATATGGTTCCGTGTAACGTATAGCACGATTGGCGAGGCGGGGGCGCGGCGACGAACACGGCTGGAGACGCGGCTCTCACGTGGTCCCGTCACTGCTTTACCGTCGTCACCCGAACCTCCGCCCATGAAAGTCGAATTCGACGAGGACACCTGCATCGGGATGTTCCAGTGCGTCGCAGAGTGGGACGCCTTCCAGAAGGACAAGTCGCGCGGGAAAGCGGTCCTCGAGGACAGTGAGGAGGTCGAGGACGGGGTCTTCGTCCGCGAGGTGCCCGAGGACGCCGAACTCGACGCGAAGTTCGCCGCCCGATCGTGTCCCGTCGACGCGATCAGGATCTACGACGACGACGGCGAGCAGTTGATCCCGTAACAGCCGTACACCGGGGTCGGTCGACGGCGGCAGTGACGGACCGTCGACGGGGCGGTTCGGTTCGCCGGCGGACATCACAATTGTCATCAGGAACTGTCGCCTATCCAGCCGGTATGGAGATCTTTTTCAGCGGCTCCATCAGGGGTGGCCGGTCGGACGTCGACATCTACGCGGCCCTCATCGATCTCCTCGAGCGACACGGCGAGGTACTCACCGAACACGTCGAGGCCGAAGAGACGGCCCAGGGGCTCTCCGATGCCGACATTCACGAGCAGGACGTCGCCTGGCTCCGGCAGGCCGACGTCGTCGTGGCCGAGGTGACGACGCCCAGTCTCGGCGTCGGCTACGAACTCGGGCGAGCGGTCCAGTGGGAGAAACCGGTGCTCTGTCTCTACCGGCCCGACGGGGACCACGACCTCTCCGCCATGATCCGGGGCAACGACGCGGTGACCGTCGAGGAGTACCGCGACCCCGCGACCCTCGAACCCGTCCTCGCGTCGTTCGTCGACGAACACCGATAACGGCGGGACCGGACGCTCGTCAGCGTCCCAGCGCCGCGTCCACCAGTTTCGATTCGACCGCTCGGAGCAACGTCGACGCCGCGCTCTCCGATCAGCCCGGTTCGCCCGCGTCGATCCGCAGGGGCGATTCCGATCGCTCGCGCCCGAGGCGGACGGCGAAAAAACCGGGTGGCGTGGGCGACTACGAAATCTTGTCGTACTGCTCCGAGAGCTTCTCGGCGGCCTCGCCGAGCTGGTTGCGCTCGAACTCGGTCAGGTCCCACTCGACGATCTCCTCGACGCCGTTCGAACCCAGCTTCACCGGGACGCCGAAGGCGGTGTCCTCGTGGCCGTACTCGCCCTCGAGTGCGACGCTGCCGGGCAGGACTTCGCCCGTGTCCCGGAGGATGGCCTCGACCATGTGCCCGACGCCGGTCGCCGGCCCCCACTCGGTCGCGCCCTTCTTCTCGATGACGTTCATCGCGGAGGTCTGGAGTTCCGAGAGGAGTTCCTCCTTCTCGTCCTCGTCAAACGAGAGGTCCTGCCCGTCGACGCGCACCTTGGAGAAGACGGGGACCTGGGCGTCGCCGTGTTCGCCGAGGATCGTCGCGTCGACGTTCTGGACCGGCGCGTCGAAGCGCTGGGAGATGACGTAGCGGAACCTGGCGGAGTCGAGTCGGCCGCCGAACCCGATCACCTTCTCGCGGGCCCGATCGCCCGTCTCGTAGAGGTGGCGGTTCAGCAGGTCGACCGGGTTCGACGTGGTGACGGTGATGAAGTCGTCGTTGTGCTCGGCGAGCGAGGAGCCGATGTCCTCCATGATGGGCGCGTTGTCGCCCGCGAGGTCGATCCGCGTCTGGCCGGGCTGGCGCGGGATGCCGGCCGTGATGACGACCACGTCCGAGCCGGCGGTGTCCTCGTAGCCGCCCTGTCGGATCGTCGTGTTCGAGTCGTAGGCTACCCCGTGGTTGGTGTCGGCAGCCTGGCCGATCGTGTCGTCTTCCTTGTCCGGAATGTCGACGAACACGAGTTCGTCTGCCACGTCCCGAAGCGCGATGTTGTAGCCTGCGGCGGCCCCGACCGTGCCGGCCGCGCCGACCACGCTAACTTTCGTCATACCACGTAAAAATGGACCTCCATCCGCGTTAAATCCGTCGGATTCTCCCACGCGAACCCGAACGTGACGATATATGATACGTCGATCGTCGAACCTGGCGCGCCCGATCGGCGTTCCAGAACGCCTTTCGTTACCGTTCGACTGACGATTCGTATGCATCGGAACGATCGCGCGATCGCCCGATTCGCCATGCTCGGGCACGCGACGTTCCACTGGTACGAACTCACGATCCCGCTCTTCGTGGTGGTCTGGCTGGACGCGTTCGACGTCTCGCCGGCCGTCCTGGGAACGGTGGTCGCGGTGGGGTACGCGCTCGTCGGCGTCGGTGCGCTCCCGAGCGGCGCGCTCGCGGACGCGTACGGGTCGCGACGGCTCGTCCTCCTCTCGATGGCCGGGATGAGTGGCGGGTTCGTGCTCGTCGGTCTCGCCCCGACGGTCCCGGTTCTGGGACTCGCGCTGGTGGTCTGGGGGGCCGCGGCGAGCCTCTACCACCCGGCAGGACTCTCGCTCATCACCCGCGGTTCGGAACGACAGGGAACCGTCCTCGCGTACCACGGCGTCGCGGGCAACGTCGGGACCGCGATCGGGCCCCTCGTTGCGGCGCTCCTGCTCACGGTCTTCGACTGGCGACTCGTCGCCGGTCTGTTCGTCCTCCCGACCGTCGTCGGCATCCTCGTCGCCGCCCGACTCGATTTCGACGAACGGGCGGCAGTCGATCCCGGGAGCGAATCTGTGCGGCCGGACGCCGGCGATCGACTTTCCAGGGTTGTCGCCCGGACCCGACTGCTGTTCGTCGGCGGCTTCCTCGTCGTGTTCGCCATCGCGATCCTCGCGGGCACGTACTACCGTGGCCTGTTCACGTTCCTGCCGGACGTCCTCGCCGGACTCCCGGTCTTCGAACCCGTCGAGGTCGCGGGCGAGACGTTCGAACCGAGCCAATACGTCTACGCGGGGCTGTTACTGATCGGGGCTGCCGGCCAGTTCGTCGGGGGTACGGTGAGCGACAGGCGATCGCCGGAGCGAGCGATCGTCGTCGCGTTCGCCGCGTTGCTGGCCGTCACGGCTCTGTTCCCGTTCGTCACGTCGGCCGGACTGGTCGCGACGATCGCCGTCTGTGCGGCGCTCGGCTTCGTCGTCTTCGCGGAGGTGCCGATCCACCAGGCGCTCATCGGCGAGTACGTTCCGGCGGAGATCCAGGGGCTCTCCTTCGGCTACACCTACCTCGGCGTCTTCGGAATCGGTGCCGCGGGGGCCTCGATCGCCGGGATCGCCCTCACCTACGGCGGCCCGACCCTGCTGTTCGCCGCACTCGCGACGCTCCCCGCAACCGCGCTCGTCCTCGCGGGCGTCCTCCTCACCCGATCGTAGGGCGGGCTCGTGGCGCGGGATCGAACGCGTCTTTGCGCTCGCCGTCTCGCGCTCCCGTATGCGCGTCAGCGTCATCGGCGGCGGCACGATCACGGACGAGGAGACCGACGTCGCGGCGGCAGTCGGCCGCGAACTCGGGTCCCGGGGCCACACGGTCGTCTGCGGCGGCCGCGGCGGGACGATGGAAGCGGTCTGTCGCGGCGCCAAAGCCGCGGGCGGGTCGACGATCGGAATTCTCCCGAGCGATCGCCCGGACGAGGCGAACGACTACGTCGACACGGCCATCGCGACCGGTCTCGGCCACGCTCGCAACGCGCTCGTCCCGCTGAACGGCGACGCGGTCATCGCGCTCGCCGGAGGTCACGGGACGCTCACCGAAATCGGCTTCGCGGGCATCTACGATCGACCGATCGTCGGGCTGGGAACCCACGACGTACCCGGCGTCGAGACAGTCGAGACGCCCGCGGCGGCCGTCGACGCGGTGGAGGACGCGGTCCGTAGCTGAGACCGACGGGGCCGACGACGATCGGCGCGAACCGGCAGGACCTTTTCCTGCCGCGACCTGCCGCCGATATGACCGATCGCGACGAGGGCTCGTACACGATCCGCGAGGAACTCCCCGACCCGGAGACGTTCGCCGCGCTCCGCGAGGCGGCCGGGATGACGTCCCGATCGATCGAGGGAATCGAACGGGGCCTCCCGAACTCGCTCTACGGCGTGATCGCGGTCCACGACCCGACCGGCGAGGTGGTCGGCATGGGCCGGATCGTCGGCGACGACGGTACCGTCTATCAGATTTCGGATATGGCCGTCCGTCCGGATCACCAGCGGCAGGGACTCGGGAGCCGGATCATGGACCACCTCGAATCGTACGTCGAGGAGACGGCTCCGCCGGGCGCGTACGTCAACCTCGTGGCCGACGTCGACGGCTTCTACGAGCGATTCGGCTTCGAGGAGACCCGGCCCGCCTCGAAGGGGATGTATCGCCGAGTGGAGTGCGACGACGGGGCCGATCGGTAGCCGGCCTGTGCCGATCGGGCCGGCGTCGACCCCCGATCGGTGCGGTGACGACCCGTAGCCAGGGGCGGGGCAACCCTCGATCGATCGGGACTCCATACTTCGCAGGTTTTTCGACACTCCAGCGTCTCTAGACGCACATGAGCGACTTCGACAAGGAAGCCGAGCGCGAGAAACTTCGCGAGAAGTACGAGCGCGACAAGGCCGAACGGGAGGCTACCCAGCGGATGAGCGATCTCTTGCTCAAGGGGGCCACGATGACGAACACCCACTGTGGCACCTGTGGTGACCCGCTTTTCCAGCAGGACGGCACGACGTTCTGTCCGAGCTGTCACGGCAACCCCGACGCCGTCGAGGGGACGGACCTCGAGGCCCAGCCGGCCGAGGAGTCCGCCGGCGGCGACGCGACCGACGAGGCTGACGCCGCCGAATCCGGCGACGAGACCGCTACAGCGATCGATCGCGGCGACGGCGAACCCGGCGACTCGGCCTCCGAAACCGCTGGCGACGGCCGACCTGAATCGGCCCGGGACGGAACGTCACCGGCCGGGGAAGCGACGCGGGGGTTCGATTCGAACGCGACGGCCATCGACGAACCGGGCGACGGCGAGGAGACGACGTCCCGATCGCCGGCGGAGACGGGCCGCGAGGCCCGGACGCCGTCGCGGCGCGATTCGTCCGGGCGTGAGTCGTCGGCCCGATCGGCCCGCGAGGGGACCGCACCGTCGCGTCGATCGTCCCCGGCGCGGGAGTCGCCCGCGGGCGATCTCGACGCCGCCCACGCCTCGCTCGTCGCCGCCCTCGAGAAGTTCGCCGCCGAGGCGGCCGAGGCGGACGATCCGCGCTACGCGAGGGAGTGTCTCGAGGCCGCGCGCGAGGCGAGCGAGACGCTCGACGTGCTTCGGTGACGGCCCGCTGACGATCGCCGGACACGGGGCTCAGCCCGTGTACTCGCTCCCGATCACTTCGCGAATCCGCTCGGCGGTCACCTGCCCGACGCCTTCGGCCTCCTGCAGTTCGTCCTCGGTCGCGATCATCATCGCCTCGACGGTGCCGAACTCCTCCAGCAGCGATCGCGCCGTGACGGGGCCGATCTCGGCGATCGAGGAGACGACGTACTCCTGCTGTTCGGCCAGCGTCTTGGACTGCTTCTCGCCGTGGACCGAGACCTCGCGATCCGCGGTTTCCTGTTCGCGGCCGGCGATCACGGCGAGCAGTTCCATCGTCTCCGACTCGTCCTCGGTTCGCAGGACGCTCGCGCCGAAGTCGACCGCGAGACTCGAGAGCGCGCCCCGGACGGCGTTGGGGTGGACGTCCCGCTGTTCGTACAGGCCGTCGCCCTCGACGACCACGATCGGGCGCGAGTAGTGACGAGCCATCGCGCCGACCTGCTCGAAGACCGATCGATCCCCGCCGACCAGCGAGTCCACGAAGTCGGCCACGGACTTGCGTTCGACGACGACGCGGTCCGAGCAGACGTAGTCGCCCACCTCGAGCGTCTCGAGGCGCACCTCACACTCCTCCCGTCGAGAGAGGTCGCGGGCGATGTTGGCGTCCATCTCCCGCTGGTCGGCGACGATCTCGATCGCGTCACCCTCGGCGTGCGGTTCGTGGGTTTCGACGTCGTCGTCGGCCGATCCGTCTTCGGAACCGGTACCCGATTCCGAGTGAGTATCTCCGAATTCTTGCAGGCCGGGCTGGCCTGAAACCCCTCCGCTTCCGGTGGAACCCCCGCTCCCGTCCCCCGGTTCGGGGCTCTCGCCGTCCACTTTCGCTCCGGTGTCGAACGCCGCGAGTGACTGCTGGGCCGCGTCGAGTTCGTCCTCGATCTCGTCGGCCATCCCCTTCAACTCGCGGAGTTCAGCCTCCATCTCCTTCTCGCGGCGGCGAGAGATCCAGAAGTAGGCCTCGTCGCGGGTGTCTTCGGCCATGAGGACGACGACACGGCCCTCGGACTGGCGGCCCGTTCGCCCCTTGCGCTGGATCGATCGGATCGCGGTCGGGACGGGTTCGTAGAAGAGCACGAGGTCGACCTCGGGCACGTCCAGACCCTCCTCGGCGACCGAGGTGGAGACGAGCACCTCGAACTCGCCCGCCCGGAACTCGTCTAACACCTCCTTCTGCTGGGTCTGGGTCATCCCGTCGGAGCCCTCGCGATCGCCCTGGCCGACGAACCGCTTCGCGTCGAAACTCTCCGAGAGGAAGTCCGTCAGCGCCTCCGCGGTGTCCCTGGATTCGGTGAAGACGATCACGCGTTCGCCGTCGTCGAGCCCCAGCGTCTCGGCGAGCAGCATTCTGGTCTTCCGGTACTTCGGGTGCAACTCGTCGAAGCGCTCGGCCTTGCGCATGGCCTCCCGGACGCGGGGATCCGAGACCATCCGCTGGCTCGCCTTCGACGCGCCCGACGATCGGGCCTGGTTGCGCTGGCGATCGAAGTACCGCCGGAGTGCCTCGACGCTCTGGGTCTCGACGAGCGTGACGGCCTGCCGGAGTTTCATCACCTCGGCGTGGACGGACATCCCCTCGAACCCCTCCGACTGGTCGTTGTTGATCAACTGCTGGAGTTCGGCGCGCATCCGGTTGAGGTCCTTCTGGGACTGGTCGGGCTGGGTCGAGTCCGCGACGCCCAGTTCCTTCAGCTTCTCGAGGCGGTCTTTGATGACCTCGTTCAACGCGTCCCGGATCTCGAGCACCTCGTCGGGGAGGTCGATCCGCTCCCACTCGACGTCGGTATCGTGGGTGAACTCGGCGACGTCGGCGTCGTCCTCGGTCATCACCTCGATCTCCTGGATACCGAGATTCTCGCAGACGTCGAGGATGGCCTCCTCGTCGCCGCCGGGGGAGGCCGACATTCCCGTCACGAGCGGGTCGCTGGCGTCGGCGTGGTAGCGCTCGGCGATGTAGTTGTACGCGTAGTCGCCGGTCGCGCGGTGACACTCGTCGAACGTGCAGTGGGTGACGTCGGAAAGCGAGATCCGACTCCCGACGAGGTCGTTCTCGATCACCTGCGGCGTGGCCATCACGATCGTCGACTCCGCCCACAGCGCGGCCCGGTCCTCGGGACTGACGTCGCCGGTGAAGACGACGATCTCGTCGTCCGGAATCTGCAGGGCCTCCCGGTAGAACTCCGCGTGCTGCTGGACGAGGGGCTTCGTCGGCGCGAGCATCAGCGACTTCCCGCCGACTTCGTCGAGTCGGCGGGCCGTCACGAGCAGGCTCACGGTCGTCTTTCCGAGCCCGGTCGGGAGACAGACGAGCGTGTGGTGGTTCGCGGCCGTCCCGGCGAGTTGCAACTGGTAGAGTCGGCGCTCCAGGAAGTCGGGTGCGAGCAACGGGTGCTCGATCGTCGGCTGACTCCCGTTCTCGTCCGTCGCTGCCATTGGCGATCGTTCATCGTCGCCGCGAATAAGGGTTCCCGTACCGCGGTGAAAGTGATATCGCGGCCGCCGATCGCCGGTTCGGCGCGCCAGTCGGAACTTCACGACCTCGTTCCCGCAGTCGCCAGCGGTCCCGTCGGAACCGCTCACTCGCCGCTGTATTCTTCGAGAAGGGCCGCTCGTTCCGATCGGCCCAGCCGTTCGTACGCTGTCGCCTCGTAGTCGAGCGAGAGCACGGGTACGCGAACGCGGCCGGTATCCACGATCGTTCGATGGTCCGTGACGTCGACCGGCGGGTCCCACGTGCCGTCGTCCCGACGCTTCTGTACCGCGCCCATGATCTCGACCCGAACGCCGTCGAGGTCGATCGCCCCGAAGTGCGAGCGGATCCGCTCCGATTCCGAGACCGAGACCGGGTCGACGACCCGCTCCGAAAACGCGTCTTCGATCGCGTACGCGCCATCTTCGGTCGTCTGCACGTCGATATCGTCCGGCGACAGCGGAACCCCCTGGAGGGCGAAACTGGTGCTTCCCGTAAGCGCCCACGTTACGTCGCGATCGTCGAGCGCCGTCGCGAGCGTTTCGAGCGCGTCGAGGTACCGATCGTCGAGTTCGGGCATCGCTTCTCGATCGTACTCGGATCGGAATCGTAAGTGTCCGGGTGCGATCGACCGGACACGATGGGAAAACGAGTTTGCGTCGAAGTCCGTAGACAAACAAATATGGCCACGCGCATTCGGGTAGATGGTGATACCTATGAAGCGCTCGCGGCGCTGAAAGGCGACGACGAGACGTTCGACGACCTGCTCTCACGGCTTATCGGAGAGCGGCGGAAATCGATCCGAAACGGTGCTGGACTGTGGGAAGGCACCGACGCGGCCGAGAGAGCGCGAGCGATGCAGGTGTCGGCGACGCCGAGAACACGATAGACAATTGCTTCGTCGTCTCCGACTCGGACTTCGATGTCGCTGGAATCACCGACCTCATCGAGGTCGATTTTCTCGACCGATTTCGGCCCTACCGATAAGGCGATTCGCCGCTTACAGAACGTATGGAAACCTCCACGATCGGCACCCGACTCCCGGACGGCAAGTCGATCGGAACCGCGATCGGGTTCGTCCTCCTGGTCAACCTCGTCGGGGCGCTGCCGGCCACCACCTCCTCGCCGGACTCGTCCTGGTTCCGGAGCCTCGAGAAACCGGCGTTCTACCCGCCCGATATCGCGTTTCCGATCGTCTGGACCCTGCTGTTTACGCTGCTCGGGATCGCGCTGTGGCTCGTCTGGCGCAGCGACGCCGACGCTCGCGGGGCCGCGCTGGGACTGTTCGCCGCGCAGATGGCGTTCAACGTGGCCTGGACGCCCGCGTTCTTCGGACTCGAGCGGCCGCTGCTCGCGCTCGGGGTCATCGTCGTCCTCTGGATGCTCGTCGCCGCCACGATCGCCGCCTTCCGGCGGGTCGATCGTCGCGCCGCGGCGCTCCTCGTCCCCTATCTCGCATGGATTACCTTCGCGGCGGTTCTCAACGCCGAAATTTGGCGGTTAAACGCCTGACGGCGGAGGGGGTTCCGTAGCACCGTTTTTCTCCCCGGAAACTAATCAAAACGATAATGTGTTCGTCCGGAAAAACTCGACGTATGCCCGCGATCGAACTCCGCGGCGTGACCAAACGCTACGGGCGTGCCGGTCTCTTCAGGGGCCGGTCGGTCACCGCCCTCCACGACCTCGATCTCACCGTTCGAAACGGGGAGATCTTCGGCTTTCTGGGCCCGAACGGGGCCGGGAAGTCGACGACTATCGACATCCTGCTGGATTACACCGCCCCGACCGAGGGATCCGTCCGCGTCCTCGGTCACGACGTCGCGACCGAGAGCACCGCCGTCCGCGAACGCGTCGGCGTCCTCCCCGACGGCTACGGGCCGATCGGCGAGCGCACGGGCCGGGAACACGTCGAATTCGCGATCGAGGCGAAAGACGCGGCCGACGACCCGGACGACCTCATCGAACGGGTCGGCATGCGCGGGGTCGGTGACTATCCCGTCGAGCAGTACTCGAAGGGGATGGCCCAGCGACTCATGCTGGCGGTGGCGCTGGTCGGGAATCCCGACCTGCTGATCCTGGACGAGCCCTCGACCGGCCTCGATCCCAACGGCGCGCGAACCATGCGCCGGATCGTCCGCGAGGAGAACGAGCGCGGCGCGACCGTCTTCTTCTCGAGTCACATCATGGAGCAGGTCGAGGCGGTCGCCGACCGGGTCGCCATCCTGGACGGCGGCGAACTCGTCGCAGTCGACACGATCGACGCGTTGCGCGAATCCTCGGGGAGTACGGCGACGGTCACGATCGAACTGTCGACGATTCCCGGCGACGCGCTCGATCGCGTCCGATCGATCGAGGGCGTGACCGGGCTGCGGACGGACGGGACGACCGTCACCGTCGCCTGCGACGACCGGGCGAAGGCTCCGGTCATCGCGACCCTTCACGGCTCCGTCGCCGACGTCACGGACGTCACCACGAGCGAGACGTCGCTCGAGGAACTGTTCGAGACCTACACGCGGGGTGTCGCCCAGTGACGTCCCCGGACACCCTCGCGCTGTTCGTCCGCGAGGACGTCCTCGACACCGTCCGGGAGCGCCAGTTCCACCTTCTCGTCGGCATCTACGTCGTCCTCGGCCTCCTGGTGACCTACGCCGCCGGTCGATCGGCGTCGGCGACCGGGTCCGACGTCGAACTGGTGCCGCCGTTGCTGGCCCTGTTTACGATGCTGACGCCGTTGCTGGCGCTCGGCTTCTTCGCCACCGCGATCGTCGAGAAGCGCACGAGCGGTGCGCTGAAAATCGTGCTCGGGCTTCCGATCCCCCGAGAAACGGTCGTCCTCGGGACGTTCGTCGGGCGAAGTCTCGTCGTCTGCACGGCGGTCGTCGTCTCGTTGCTCGCCGCCGTGCCGGTCGCCCTGCTCCAGGGTGTCACAGCCGATCCCGTCAGGCTGGCCGGTGTCGCGGCGCTTCTGGCGCTCCTCGGCGTGACGTTTACCGCGCTCGCCGTCGCCGTCTCGGCCGTCGTTCGGACGACGACGCGGGCGACCGTCGCCGCGTTCGGACTGTTCGTCGTCTTTTTCTTCCGGCTCTGGGATCGCCTTCCATACACCGCGCTGTACGTCCGGCACGGCTTCTCGTACCCGGAGACCACCCCGGAGTGGGTCGCTTTCGTGACGGCGCTGAACCCGGTCGCCGCGTACACGTACCTGCTCACGGGGCTGTTCCCCGACCTCGACAGCGGGACCTTCGTGACGCCGCCGGCCGATCCGGCGTTCTACGAAGCGCCGGCGTTCGCACTCGTCGTCCTCGTCGGCTGGATCGTCGTCGCGACCGCGATCGGCACCCTGCGGTTCCGGGCGACGGACGTCTGATCGGGCGACACGCGTCTGGTCGATCGTCCGGATACAGCCCCCGATCGCCCGTCAGACCGGGAGGTACTCGATCGCGAACCACGCGAGCACGGCGGCGTAGATCGGGATCGTCAGGTTGTCGTCGACGATGTAGGTCCGGATCTCGAGGGTAACGCCGTCGGCGAGGGTCGCACCCACCGCGGCGGCCATCGCCGCTACGAGTCCCAGGAATGGGATTGCGATCACGGTCGAGACCAGGAACATCGTGATGAGGACCTTCGGCGGCTTGATCCGCTGCAGGGTGTTGTCCGAGACGGCGCCGCTGATCGGATCGCCGAGCGAGAGCATCAACATCGCTGGGAGGGCGATATCCGGTTCGAAAACCACCACAACGGCGGCCATGCTGATCATGTACAGCGCGTAGCCGGCGGGGTTGTCCTGTTCGTACTCGCGGGTGAGTACCTCGTAGAGCCGCCAGTCGAGTCCGATCCGGAGACGGACGAACTCGAGGACGATCGTCCCGGTCGCGAGGACGACCATGAGGATCTTAAATCGGGGCCACGTCAGCCCGAGATCGAGATAGTTGGCGAGCAAATAGAGGGCGACCAGGCCCGACCCGCTGGCGTGGACGAGTCGCCGCTTCAGTTCGTCGGCCATCACATCGTGCCTCGAGAGATGTGACCTTCAGTCCGTCGGTTAGTTCTCCGGAGCGCTATATAGTACTTAAACAGCGATCGAGATCGGCGGTCGGCGGCCCGGTCGCGACTCGGCGCTGGCCCTGACGGGCCGTCGTGACGATCACTCGAGGTCGTCGAACTCGCGGTCGCCGGTCCGGAGCGCCGACATCGTCTCGGGCAGGTCCTCGATCGGGATCCGTGTCTGCTCGGTCGAGTCCCGCTCGCGGACCGTGACGGTCGCCTCGTCCGCTTCGATCGTCTCGTAGTCGACCGTCACGCAGAACGGCGTGCCGACCTCGTCCTGGCGACGGTAGCGCCGACCGATGTTGCCGGAGTCGTCGTAGGTGACCGACAGGCCCGCCGCGCGCAGGTCGTCGACGATCGCGCTGGCCTCGTCGACGAGTTCCGCGTCGCTCTGGAGCGGGAAGACGCCGACGAACGTCGGCGCGACCTCTGGCTCGAGTTCGAGGTAGGTCCGTTCCTCGCCGTCGACCTCGTCCTCGCGGTAGGCGTGGTGGAGGACGGTGTAGACCAGTCGATCGACGCCGAACGAGGGTTCGACGACGTGGGGAACGATGTGTTCGCCGGCGATCGTCTCCTCGTCGACCGAGAAGCCGGTCTTCTCGACGGGAATCTCGTGCGTTTCGCCCTCGAGTTCGATCTCGACGGTGTCGCCGTCGAACGCGGCTCGGTCTCGGCCTGCGAGCGTCTCGAGTTCCTCGACGACCGCCTGCGCGTCGCCGCCGAACTCGGGGCCGAGATAGCTCATGTCCGGATCGACCGTCGCGCGCTCGACGGTCTTCGGTTCGTCGTACTGCTTGAAGATCGTGAACCGATCGTCGGCGTATTCGGCGTGTTTCGAGAGGTCGTAGTCGCTCCGGTAGGCGAAGCCGGCCATCTCGATCCAGTTCCCGTCTATTTCGCTCTCCGCGTCCCAGCAGTCCGCGGCGTAGTGGGCCCGCTCGCCCGAGAGGTGCTGGCGGAACCGGAACCGGTCCATGTCGACGCCGACCGCGTCGTACCACGGCTTCGCGACGCCGAGGAAGTAGGCGACCCACTCGTCGCCGATGATGCCCTCGGAGACGGCGTCACCGATCGTCGTCTGAATCTCCTCGCCCTCGTCTTTGTTCTGCTCGCTGGCGGGATAGAGCGTCACCGCGACGTCTTCGACGGCCTCGAGGTCCGGGTCGTCCTCCTCGGGGTCGACGAAGTACTCGAGTTCGGCCTGCGTGAACTCGCGCGTGCGAATGATCGATCGGCGCGGGCTGATCTCGTTGCGGTAGGCCCGACCGATCTGGGTGACGCCGAACGGCAACTGGTTGCGGGCGTACTCCTTCAGGCGGGGGAACTCGACGAAGATGCCCTGTGCCGTCTCGGGCCGCAGGTAGCCGGGCTGGGAGTCGCCGGGGCCGATGTTCGTCGCGAACATCAGGTTGAACGCCTCGACGGCCTGGCCCGCGAGTCCCGCGCCACAGGAGGGACAGACGAGTTCGTACTCGGCGATGACCTCCTCGACCTCGGGAATCTCGAGGCTCTCGGCGTCCTCGTACATGGTGTTGTCCTCGACGACGTGGTCCGCCCGGTGGCTCTCGCCACACTCCGGACACTCGACGAGCATGTCGTCGAAGCCGTCGAGGTGGCCCGACGCCTCGAAGACGGGTTCGGGCATGATCGTCGGCGCGTCGATCTCCATGTTGCCCTCCGCGACCGCGAACCGATCGCGCCAGGCGTCCTCGACGTTGCCCTTCAGGGCCGCGCCCTGCGGACCGAAGGTGTAGAAACCGCCGACGCCGCCGTACGCGCCGGACGACTGGAAGAAGTAGCCGCGGCGCTTGGCCAGTTCGACCAGTTTCTCGCTCGTTGCCTCGCTCGCGTCAGTCGTCGCCTGTTGCTCACTCATAGAGTGCCTCCAGCAGATCGATATCCCGGGCGATACCGACCAGTTGCTCGCCCGCGACCATCGGGATCTGTTCGATGTCGTTGCTGATCAGCTTCTGTGCGGCCTCCTGGATCGACGTCGACCCCGAGACCGTCACCACGTCGTCGCTCATGAACTCGCTCACCGGTTCGGCCGGGATCTCGATGTCCCGCGTCGGCAGGTAGCGGCTCCCGACGGCCTTGATTCCCTCCCAGGACCACTCGTCGTCCTGGTCGCCGAAGTTGTCGCCGGTCTCCTCCTCGCCCTCGACGATGCGGGCGACGTCGATGATGTCGACCTCGGTGAGGACGCCGCTCATCTCCCCGTCGTCGTCCAGTGCGACGGTGTACGGCACGTTGGCGTAGGAGAGTTCCCGCTCGGCGACCGGCAGCGGCGCGCCCTCGTAGGTCGTGTTCACGTTCTCGCTGGCGTAGGTCTCGACGTCGCCGTCGGCCTCCTGGTCGCCCGTCGCGATCGCGTGGATCACGTCCGTCACCGTGACGATTCCCTCGAACTCGCCGTCGACCACGGGGACGCGCCGCGCGCCCTCCTCGACCATCGTCCGCGCGACGTCCTCGAGCGCGGTTCCGGCCGTAGTCGTCGGGACGTCGTCCAGCAGCATCACCAGCTGGTCTTCGTCGGGCTGTTCGATCAGTGCGTCCCGCGAGACCAGTCCCCGGTACTCGGGCCCGTCGTCGGTCGATTTGATCACCGGCACGGACGAGAACGACCGTTCCTGCAGGTACTCGAGCACGTCCGATCGGGTGCCCGGAAGGTCAACGGTCACCACGTCCTCGCGGGGCGTCATCGCGTCGGCTACGTTCATGTCCCCACCGTAGGGCAAAAATGAGTATAAACCCAGTGCTTCACGGGCCGCCGAACACGTTCGGCTACCGACCAGTCCGCGAACTGGACAGTCCGATTCGACGAGTTTATATGTGGGTGGTAGTCACATACACACATGGTGCCGAACCCCCACACCGTGTCCGCGGACGACACGATCGTCGGCTCGATCGACTCGACGGAATCGAGCGACGAGTACGTAATTGCAGACATCTCTGCCGACGGGGCGTGGCTCTCGATGGAGGCCGACGCCGCCCCGACGCTTCCTGCCATGCGATAATTCTCGCTCGAATTCGCGGCCGACGACGTCATGCCCGTCGACCCCGACCGTCCCGTCACCCACTGTTTAGTACGGGCCCGTAGACTGTCCAGCCGATGGTCGGACCTCGCCCGCGTGACGGACTGGGAACGGACGCGGACGACGAGTTCGGGTTCGAGGCCGACGACTCGCGATACACGGCCGCGACCGTTCTCGCGTCACTCGTCCCGGGAGCGCTCGCCCGCCGCGTGATCGCCGTCTCCGTCGACACCGATGCCGATCGGTACGCGCGCGACGATCCGGTCGCGTTCACGGTCGACTTCGAGAACCGTCTCCCGGTGCCTGTCGAGATCCCGACGCCTCACCAGCGCCGCTGGGGGTGGACGATCGACGGCGAACTCGAGGCCACCGACGAGCGCCGGTACACCCGATCGCGGCCGTCGGCGTTTCGCTTCCGCGGCGGCGAGCGCAAACGGGTCTCGGTCACGTGGAACGGCCGCTTCGAGCGCACGGGGGGCGATCGCCACGAGTCGATCGTCCCCGGCCCCGGCGAGTACGAGATCCGGGCGTTCGTCGCGACCCACGAGAACCAGTATCGGCCGAGCGACTCGACGACGGTTACGATCGAGTAGGGTCCCCTCTCCTCGCGGGGCTATCGCGATCGCTACGCGGGAGTGTAGCGTTCTCCGGAATCAAAATCGAGAGTCCCCGCAGGAGGCGGGGTCGAGCGATCGTCGCATGTGCGTTCGATGCACCTCGACGGCGTTACCCCGTCAGGAAGCCGCCCGCCGGCGCCTGCCGATCGGGACGGCCGGTTTCGCTCTTCTGGACGCCCGAGAACTCGGGCGAGTGTTCGATCGTTCGCTGTACTTTCGCGCCGATGCTCGTGTACGTCGCCACGATGGCGAGGATCTTACTCATACACGAGTAAATAATCACCCACTGCTCTTAAGCCTTTTTGCGACGGTTCTTCACGTTGTGTAATCGTTCCTCACTAGTTGGTCAATCGCTAGCACGACTGTTCAAAACCTATATCGTTCCTGATGCGTTGCTCTCGAGACCGATCGTCGAATCGGGGACGGCGCGGCGACGGATCGACCGGGCGATCGACCGATCCGCTCTGGATCGTCGATCGCTCACCGGTCGTCGCGGTGCAGGTGACACGCCGAGAAGTGTTCGCCGTCACCGTACGCCGATTCGACCTCGTAGGCGGGTCGCTCCCGCGCGCAGATACTCCGCTCGGCAAAGGCCGTCAGCAGTCGCTCGGTCGCCGTCTCCCAGGCGGTGCTCTCGTGGGCGTCGACGCCGTCGTCGCCGTTTCCGGTCCCTTCGCGATCGGTCGCGAGCAGGTCGATCGCCTCCGCGACGACGTTGCCCGCCTCGCCCCGCGGGAGGTCGCCGCCGAAGAATTCGGCCTCCATCTCGGCGGCCCGCATCGGTTCGAACGTCCGGCGCTTGACCGCCCGCATGAACGCCCGCGTCTGTGCCCACTCCTCGTCGGTCCAGTCGTACGCGTCGGGCGCGATCAGTCGCGGACATCGCGTGCGGAACCGACACCCTGACGGCGGATCGATCGGACTCGGGACCTCTCCCTCGAGCACCCCGCGGGCGCCGTTCTCGCGGGGATCGGGGACGGGAATCGACTCCAGCAGTGCCTTCGTGTAGGGGTGCTGGGGGTTCTCGAACAGTTCCGTCTTGTCGGCGACCTCGACCACGTGGCCGAGGTACATCACCGCGACCCGATCGGAGATGTGCCGAATGACCGAGAGGTCGTGGGCGATGAAGAGGTAGGTGAGGCCGAACTCCTCCTGTAACTCCTCCATCGTGTTCAGCACCTGGGCCTGGATGGAGACGTCCAGCGCGGAGACGGGTTCGTCGCAGACGACGAAGTCGGGGTCGACCGACAGCGCCCGCGCGAGGTTGATCCGCTGGCGCTGGCCCCCGGAGAACGCGTGGGGATACCGGTTGTAGTGGTGCGGATCGAGGCCGACCTTCTCGAGCAATTCCTTGGCGCGCGCCTCCCGTCCCTCGTCGTCGAACATGTCGTGGGCGCGCATCGGCTCCTCGATGATCTGGCCGACCTTCATCCGCGGGTCCAGCGATGACTGGGGATCCTGGAAGATCATCTGGATCTCCGATCGCTTCCGCCGGAGTTCCTCGCCGCTCATCTCGGCCAGGTCCTCGCCCTTGAACCGGATCGTCCCGTCCGTCGGGTCGAGCAATCGCAGGATCGTCCGTCCGAGCGTGCTCTTGCCGCAGCCGGACTCGCCGACGAGCCCCAGCGTCTCGCCCATCTCGATCTCGAAGGAGACGTCGTCGACGGCTTTCACGTGATCGACGCCGAAGCTCACCGGCGGGAACCGATCGCGTTCGACGTTGATCGACGCGAACAGCCCGGAGTCTGACTGGAAGTACTTCGTCAATCCGTCGACCTCGAGCAACGTCTCGCCCTGTTCGAGATCCATGTCCCCGAAGCCGATCGGGTCCTCGGGCTTACTCACGTCGATCACCTCCGTCGGACCCGCCGTCCGTCGAGGTGGCTCCACTCTCGACGGACGAGTCCGGTCCGGAGTCGCCCTCCGTTCCCGTTTCGCCGACCCTCACGTCGGCCTCGTCACCCGGTTCGAGCGGGACGCTCTCGGTGTACCCCACGTCGAAGACGTCGTGTTTCACGCAGGCCGCCCGGTGCGGGTAGCCGTCTGCTCGATCGATCTCCCGGGTATCGGGGTGGACCTGCGTACAGACCTCCCGGGCGTCCGGACAGCGGGGGTGGAACCGACAGCCCGAGGGTGGATTGATCGCCTCGGGCATCACCCCCTCGATCGGCTCGAGGTCGGTGGCCCGATCGGGGCGGGGCATCGAGTTCAGCAGAGCCTCCGTGTAGGGGTGTTTCGTGTCGTAGAACAGTTCGTCCACGGGGGCCTGTTCGACGATCTCGCCGAGGTACATCACGTTCACCCGATCGCAGATTTCGGCGACGACGCCCAGGTCGTGGGTCACCCAGATGAAACTCGTGCCGTATTTCTGCTGGAGTTCGTCGACGAGGTCGATGATCTGGCCCTCGACGGTGACGTCGAGCGCGGTGGTGGGCTCGTCGGCGATGATCAGGTTCGGCTCGCAGGCCAGCGCCATCGCGATCAGCACCCGCTGGCGCATCCCGCCGGAGAACTGGTGGGGGTACTCCTCGTAGCGCTCCTCTGGATCCGGAATCCCCACCTCGCGGAGCATCTCGATCGCCTCGGCCTTCGCCTCGTCGCTCGGCAGGTCCCGGTTGAGTTCGATGAACTCGCGAAGCTGCCCGCCCACCGTGAACACGGGGTTCAGCGACTCCATCGGGTCCTGGAAGATGACGGCGATCTCGTTGCCGCGGATCCGGGTGCGGATCTCCTCGTTCGAGAGCATGTCGTCGCGCTCCCGGAGTTCGCCGTCCGGCCCCTCCTCGAGGCCGAAGATCGTCTCGCCCTTGTACGTGACCTCGCCGCCGACGATCTCGCCGGGACTCTCGACGAGGCGGAGCAGGCTCATCGAGGCGACGCTCTTGCCGGCGCCGCTCTCGCCGACGAGTCCGACGATCTCGCCCTCGTAGACGTCGAAGGAGATGCCGTCGACGGCGCGTACTGTACCGGTTTCCGTGAAGAACTGGGTCTTGAGATTTTCGACGCGGAGGAGTGGATCGGGACTCATTGTTAGTCCTCAATTCGGGGATCGAGGGCGTCCTGCAGGCCGTCGCCGAACAGGTTGAAGCCCATAATCGTGATCATGATCGCGATTCCCGGCCAGATCGAGAGCCAGACGTTCGAGTGCATGTAGCCGTGTGAAATGTTGAGCATCTGTCCCCAGTCCGGGGTCGGCGGTTGGGCGCCGTAGCCCAGGAACGAGAGCCCGGCGACGATGAGGATCGTCACGCCGATCTGGAGCGTGGCGTACACCAGTACCGGCGCGAAACTGTTCGGAACGACGTGTCGCAGGATGATGTTGCGATCGCGTACGCCGGCCGCCTGGGCCGCCTCGATGTAGTCCATCTCGCGGATGCTCAGGACCCGACTCCGGATGATGCGAGCGAAGACAGGAATGAACGCGATTCCGACGCCGAGGACGGCGTACCAGATGTTCGCGCCGCCGACGAAGACGGTGAAGACGATGATGAGGATCAGTGGCGGGATCGCGTAGATCGTCTCGACGATCCGCATCAGGACGTCGTCGACGCTGCCGCCGTAGTACCCGGCCACGGCACCGACGATCGTGCCGCCGGCGAGCCCGATGAACGTCGAGACGAGCCCGACGAACACCGACACCTGCGTGCCGTAGACGATTCTCGTGAAGTAGTCCCGGCCGGTGTGGTCGGTTCCCAGCGGATGCTCGAGCGTCCCGCCCGCCGGAAGCGGGTTCCACGGCTGCTCGGCGAGCGGGAAGTACGGCGGCATGTGCTGGGTTCCTTCCCCCGGCGGCGGGATGCGAGTGGGATGATCGAAGATCGGTAACAGCTTCGCGAACGTGAAATCCGAGAGGCGCCCGAAGGTGAGCATCGACAGGTTGCTGTCCACCGCGGCGTACACCGCGATACTCAATACGGCCGCCACGATGTACAGTCCCCATCGGGCAGTCGTATCCCGTTTGATCCGTGCGACGGTGTATCGCCAGCCGACGCGAGCCTCGACGTCGTCGTCTTCGGCCGCCGGTTCGCGACTGCCTTCGAACTCTGATTCACTGACCGCCATGGTTACTCACTCTCCCCGTAGGTGACGCGCGGATCGACGTACGCGTACGAGATGTCGGTAATGATCACGCCGAGCACGAACAACACGCCGAGCGTCATCGTGATGCCCATCACGAGCTGGTAGTCGTTCTGCTGGATCGCCTCGACGAAGAGCAGCCCCATGCCGTTGATGTTGAACACCGTCTCGACAAGAACCGCACCGCCGAGCGCCGTCGACAGGTTGAGACCGACGATGGTGATGATCGGCAACTGGGCCACCTGGAAGGCGTGTTTCCGCAGGATCGTCCGCTCCGGGACGCCGTACGCGCGGGCGAGTTTGACGTACTCGCCCTGGAGCGATTCGATCATCTGCGTTCGTTCGACGCGCATGATCGTCGCCATCTGGAGCGTCCCGAGCGCAATCATCGGCAACAGCAGGTGTCTCAGCGACTGGTAGTACAACTCGACGTGACCGTCGATCCCCGGATAGGAACTGGGGGGTCGCCACGGGTAGTAGAGACCGCTCGAGGGCAGCCAGCCGAGTTTGACCGCGAAGACGAGGATCAGGACGATGCCGATCCAGAACGACGGGGTGCTGACGCCGACGAGCGCGGCGATCCGCGAGACGTGATCGGTCGGTTCGTTGCGCCGATTGGCGGCGACGATGCCGAGCGGGATCGCCGTCGCGAGCGCGAACGCGTACGCCGACAGCACCAGCAGGAGCGTCGGCCCGATCCGATCCATCATCAGGGCGGTGACCGGTCGCTGGTAGTGGATGCTCTGGCCCAGATCCCCCTCTAAGAGGCCAGCCATATACGTCACGTACCGCTCGTGTAACGGTCTGTCGAGTCCGTATCGCTGTTCGATCGCCCTGACCAGTTCCTCGCTGTGTTCCTGTCCCTGGAGCATGAGGCTGACGGGATCGCCCGGCCCCAGGTTCGCGAGCAGGAACGTGATAATGGAGATCCCGATCAGGACGGGAACCGCCTGCAGTAGTCTGTATATCGTGTACTTGAGTAGCTTCATGTGTTCACGAGTCGGTCGGTTCTCGCTCCGATCGCGTCGGCGTCGACGGTGCCGGCGACCGGCCCGCCGACGGCGCCGTCCGAGCGTCCGGTTCGATCGCCGGACGAACCCGCCACGGTCACTCCATCGAGACGTTCGTGTAGTCCGCGACGAGGGTCGGGTTCCTGGTCACTTCCGGATGTGCCTGGAGGCCCTGAACGTAGTCGCGGGAGGCCATCGTGTTGTCCTGGGTGAACGCGGGTAGCGCTGGCAACTCCTCGACGATCTCACGGATGACGGGTTCGTAGAGGTCGTACCGCTCTTCCTGGTCGGCCGAATTGCGGCCGGCGGCGATGTCGTCGTGGAACCCGTCGCTCCCCTCGTAGTAGTGGCCCTGGTTCACGCCCGCCTGACTCTCGTGGAAGAGCGGGTAGAGGTAGTAGTCCGGGTCGGGGCCGCCGGTCCAACCAAGCAGGTACATCTGGTAGTCGTCGGCGCTCCCGCTCGTGTACGTGTCGACCAGCGTCGCGAAGTCGAGCACCTGCACGTCCGCACCGTAGCCGATTTCGTCCAGTCGCGTGGCGATCCGCTCGGCCAGTTGTGCGCGAATCCCCTCCGGCGTGATGATCGTCGGCGAGAAGTCGTCGGGGGCGTGCTCGTCGAGCAGCGATTCGGCCTCGTCGGGATCGTACTCCGGCAACAGCTCCTGGTACTCGTCCTCCGGGAACTCCCAGACCTCGTTGACGACCGGCGGGATCGGGCTATACATCGGCGAGGTCACGTTCCCGGCGTTGGACTCGATGAAGTCCTGCATCGAGAACGAGTGGGCGATCGCCCGTCGGACCTCCGGGGTCGCCGTCGGACCCTCGTTACAGTTGAACGCCATGTACATGAACGTGGGACTCTCAGTGGAGTGGAGATTGACGTTGTCCTCTCCCTCGAGGACGTCCCAGTCGTCGTTCGGGATCCCTGCGATGGCGTCGGTGTCTCCCGAACGGATATCGGAAACGCGACCCGCCTCGTCGTCGTGGGCAACGAAGCGGACCTGCTGGAGGTTCGGCTCGAGGTCGTCCCAGTAGTCGTCGTGTCGCTGGATTTCGACGTACTCGTTCTCCTGAAGTTCGGAGAATTCGAACGGGCCGGAGCCGACCGGATTCCTGTTGAACTCTTCCCGGTCATCGGTACGGACGGACTCGGGAACCACCGTTACGCCCATCGTCGCGAGTTCGAACGGCCCGTACGGTTCGTCTCCGAGGTCGACCTGAAGCTGGTAGTCGTCGACGACCTCGGTGCTCTCGATCATGTCGTACGTGGACGCGTTCTCCGTCTCCTCTTCGACCGGCGCGGTGAACGAGTGGGCGACGTCCGAGGCGGTCACCTCGTCGCCGTTGTGAAACGTCGCCCCCTCCACGAGTTCGAAGATGTACCGCGTCCCGTCGCGCTCGACGGTCGGCTCGCCCGTCGCGAGTTTGGGCTGTAACTCGAGGTCTTCACCGTACTCGTAGAGTCCGTCGAAGACGAGCTGAATCACCTGAAAACTGTACGCGTCGTTCGAGACGACGGGATCGAACTGCTCTTCTCGAGATTGTTCCTGCGTAAAGTGAAACTGTTCGACACCGTCGGTCTCGTTTCCGTCACCACCGATACACCCTGCGATCGTGGCTGCACTGACCGCTGCACCTGCTGTGAGAAGCCGTCGTCGGGTGACGGAGTTCTGGTCTGGTACCATCCTGATACACAATTATAATTCATCACGTTTTGGTATCAGCAGGGTACCGATCGCAAATCTGTTCTTACCACGGAATAATCTACTCGATACCGAAATAAACTACCACCGTACCTGTGCATCGGTCGCAAGGATCGTTCACGACCGATGGTCTTTTTCTACCGGGGCACACAGATGGGTGGTATGAACTATCGGGCGGTCGAGACCGATGCAGAGTACGTCGCCCGCCTCGAGACCGGGGCCGACTGGCGCGCGGAGATCGAGTCGCTCGCAAACGAAGTCGATGCCGACGCGGCCTGGTTTACGGCGCTGGGCGCGGTGCAGGACGCGGAACTGTGGTTCTACGATCAGGACGACTGCGAGTACTACCCGATCGAATTCGACGAGCCACTGGAGGTTGCGAGTTGCGTCGGGAACGTCTCCCTGCTCGACGGCGATCGGTTCGCACACACCCACGTCGTCCTCTCCGATTCCGACGGCGACGCTGTCGCGGGCCACCTGAACGAGGCGACGGTCTGGGCCGGCGAGGTCCACATGCGCGTGTTCGAGCAGGGGCTCGAACGGGAACACGACGAGACGACCGATCTCGACCTCTGGCTCTGACATGCGCGAGGCAGACAGACAGTACTTCCAGCGGCTCGAATCCCAGCTCGACGAGGCGTTCGACGTCGCCGAACGCGCGAAGGAGGGCAGTTTGGATCCCGAACCCGAGGTCGAGATTCCCGTCGCCAAGGACATGGCCGATCGGGTCGAGAACATCCTCGGGATCGAGGGCGTCGCCGAGCGCGTCCGCGAACTCGAGGGGCAGATGAGCCGCGAGGAGGCCGCCCTGGAACTCGCCAAGGACTTCGCGGAGGGCGAGGTCGGCGATTACGAGACGAAAGCCGGCAAGGTCGAGGGCGCCGTTCGGACCGCGGTCGCCCTGCTCACGGAGGGGGTCGTGGCGGCCCCGATCGAGGGGATCGACAAGGTCGAACTCCTCGAGAACGACGACGGGACGGAGTTCGTCAACGTCTACTACGCCGGGCCGATCCGATCGGCCGGCGGGACCGCACAGGCGCTCTCGGTGCTGGTCGCGGACTACACCCGCGCGCTCGTGGGGATCGAGCAGTACGAGCCGCGCCAGGAGGAGATCGAGCGCTACGCCGAGGAGATCGGCCTCTACGACAAGGAGACCGGCCTCCAGTACACGCCGAAGAGCAAGGAGACGAAGTTCATCGCGAAACACATGCCGATCATGTTAGACGGGGAGGCCACCGGCGACGAGGAGGTCTCCGGCTTTCGCGACCTGGAACGGGTCGACACCAACAGCGCCCGCGGCGGGATGTGCCTCGTCATGGCCGAGGGGATCGCGCTGAAGGCTCCGAAGATCCAGCGCTACACCCGGAACCTGGACGAGGTCGACTGGCCCTGGCTCCAGGACCTGATCGACGGCAACTACGGCGGTGACGATGCCGCCGAAGCCGACGAAGACGACGGTGACGATGGGGACGAAGAAGCGGAGTCGGCCGACGACGCGGACGAGGAGGCCGCGGCTGGCGACGATCCCGACGCCGACGAATCGGCCGGTCCGCCACGGGTCGACGAGTCCACGAAGTTCCTGCGGGACCTGATCGCCGGCCGGCCCGTCTTCTCCCATCCCTGTGCCGAGGGCGGATTCCGCCTGCGTTACGGCCGGGCGCGGAATCACGGCTTCGCGACCGCCGGCGTCCACCCCGCCGCGATGCACCTCGTGGACGACTTCCTCGCGACCGGCACCCAGATCAAGACCGAACGGCCCGGGAAGGCGGCAGGGGTCGTCCCCGTCGACTCGATCGAGGGGCCGACGGTCAAACTGGCCAACGGCGACGTGCGCCGGATCGACGACCCCGAGGACGCCCTCGAGATTCGCAACGGCGTCGAGAAGATTCTCGACCTCGGCGAGTACCTCGTCAACTACGGCGAGTTCGTCGAGAACAACCACCCGCTTGCACCCGCCTCCTACACCTACGAGTGGTGGGTTCAGGATCTCGAGGCCGCGGGCGCGGACGTCCAGGCGCTCGAGGACGATCCCCACGTCGACCTCGAGTTCCCGACCGCCGATCGCGCCCTCGAGTGGGCCACGGAGTACGACGCGCCGCTCCACCCCGAGTACACCTATCTCTGGCACGACCTCTCGGTCGACTCGTTCTGCTCGCTGGCCGAAACCGTCGCCGACGGCCGGGTCACGGACGACGGCGAGACGCTCGTGATCGACCACACCGACGTCGTTCGCGACGCCCTCGAGACGATCGTCATCGAGCACCGCCAGCGCGAGGACCGCCTCGAGATCGACGACTGGAACCCGTTCGTCCGAACCCTGGGCTTCGAGATCCGCCACACCGCGACCGACGGGGCCAGCGTCCAGGGGAGCGATCCCGGGGGGCGGGTCGTCGAACTCGAACGGACCTGGACCGACGACGACCTCTCCGAGCGCGCCCGCAACTGGGGTCACGAGGAGGTCGGAGAGAACGCCATCGAGGCCGTTAACGAGGTGGCACCCTTCGCCGTCCGCGAACGGGCCCCGACCCGGATCGGGAACCGGATGGGCCGCCCCGAGAAATCGGAGCGCCGCGACCTGAGCCCGCCGGTCCACACCCTGTTCCCGATCGGGGAGGCCGGCGGCGCACAGCGTGACGTCGCGAAGGCCGCCAAACACGCCGAGACGATGTCGGACACGCCCGGCGTCGTCGAGATCCAGGTTGGCCGGAAGCGTTGCGAGAACTGCGACAGTGAGACCTTCAAGAACCGCTGTCCTGACTGTGACGAGCGGACGACGCCCGACTACCGCTGTCCGGACTGCGACCAGCGGGTCGACCCCGACGAGGCGGGTCGCGTCGAGTGCGACCGTTGCGAGGTCGAGGCGACTTGCGTCGAGACCCGGGAGATCGACGTTCACGAGGAGTACCGCGACGCCCTGGAGTCGGTCGGCGAACGCGAGAACGCCTTCGAGATCCTCAAGGGCGTCAAGGGGCTGTCATCGACGACCAAGACGCCCGAACCGATCGAGAAGGGGATCCTCCGTGCGAAACACGACGTCTCCTCGTTCAAGGACGGGACCGTCCGGTACGACATGACCGACCTCCCGGTCACCTCGGTCCGCGCGAGCGAACTCGACGTCGACGTCGGCCAGTTGCAGGCGCTGGGCTACGAGGAGGACGTCCACGGGGAACCGCTGACCCACGAGGATCAACTGGTCGAACTCAAAGTTCAGGACATCGTCCTCTCGGACGGCGCGGCCGAGCACATGCTCCAGACCGCCGACTTCATCGACGACCTGCTCGAGCAGTACTACGGCCTCGACCCGTTCTACGAACTCGACGATCGGCAGGACCTCGTGGGCGAACTCGTCTTCGGGATGGCACCGCACACGAGCGCGGCAACTGTCGGGAGGGTGATTGGTTTCACGAGCGCGGCGGTCGGATACGCTCATCCGTACTTTCACGCCGCGAAACGACGAAATTGCGACGGTGACGAGGACTGCGTGATGTTGCTCATGGACGGTCTTTTGAACTTCAGTATCAGTTTCTTGCCAGATAAACGGGGCGGGCGTATGGACGCGCCTCTGGTCATGTCCTCGCGGATCGACCCCGCCGAGATCGACGACGAGGCCCACAACATGGACATCGTCTCGCAGTACCCCCGCGAGTTCTACCTCGCCACTCGAGAGCAGGCCGATCCCGAGGACGTCGACGTCCAGATCGCCGAGGACACGCTCGGCACCGACGGCGAGTACACCGGGTTCGAACACACCCACGACACCACCGACATCGCGATGGGACCCGACCTCTCGGCGTACAAGACGCTCGGCTCGATGATGGACAAGATGGACGCCCAGCTGGAACTCTCGCGAAAGCTCGCGGCCGTCGACGAGACGGACGTCGCCGAGCGGGTCATCGAGTACCACTTCCTGCCGGACTTGATCGGCAACCTCCGGGCGTTCTCCCGACAGGAAACCCGCTGTCTCGACTGCGGCGAGAAGTTCCGCCGGATGCCCCTGACCGGGGACTGTCGCGAGTGCGGCGGCCGCGTCAACCTCACCGTCCACAAGGGCTCCGTGAACAAGTACATGCAGACCGCCATCCAGGTCGCCGAGGAGTACGACTGCCGGGACTACACGAAACAGCGGTTAGAGGTCCTGGAGCGATCGCTCGAGAGCATCTTCGAGAACGACAAGAACAAGCAGAGCGGGATCGAGGACTTCATGTAAAACGGTCCGTATCGGGGCCGTCTCTCTCTCACGGGCGACCGAATGTGAACGCCGATCGCTGCCGCCGATCAGTCGCTCGCACTGCCCAGTCCCGGCATCTCGGCGTCCGGATACTCGATCGTCGGCGCACACTGCCGGTCCGGCAGCCACTCCAGCAGGGCGTCGTTGAATCGCTGCGGCCGCTCTCTCGGCGTCCAGTGTCCGCAGTCCTCGATGAGTTCGAGTCGGGCGTCCGGGATTCGTCGTTCGGCCCGGATCGACCACTCGGGCGGAACGAGCGGGTCCCGTCTCCCGTGGACGAGCAGTGTGGGAACGGCGAGCGAGTCGAGATCGTCGACGAAGTTCGTCGCTACTCGGCCGCCGAAGGAGAGTTCGTTGTTCTGGAACTGCGTGAACGCCTGCAGCGATCGCGGGGTCTTGAGTTTCGCTCTGACGTCGTCGACGAACGCCTCCGGCAGGGCGTCCGCGTCAGCGACGAGGCTGTTCAGGACGAGGCGAACGCTCCGGTTCGACACACTGGCGGCGATCTTTCCGAACTCGGCGGCCCCCGGAATCTGTGACAGGTGTTTCCACGTCAGGGCTTCCGGGAGCCGACCGCCGAGCCCGTAACTGTTCACGAGCCCCAGCCGATCGACGCGGTCGGGATTGGCGAGCGCGTAGCCAAGCGCTGCGCCGCCGCCCATGGAGATGCCGACGAGAGAGACGCTCTCGTAGGGCAGACTCGAGAGAAAGCCGTCGAGGACGTCGACGTAGCTCTCGATCGTGTGCTCGACCGTACCGGTGCTGTTCCCGTACTCGGGCCAATCGGGTGCGTAGACGCGGTACTCCGACGCGAGGGCGTCGACGGTGTGGCGCCACGACACCGTCGCGTCGTCGATTCCCGCCCCGTGGAGCAAGACGACGGGCGGCCCGTCGGTGCCCGCGCGCCGATAGGCGATGCGACAGCCTCCGACGGTGGCGACGCCGGTGCCGGTCATACTCGCCGGCGGTCGCGGGTCCAGTTCGCGCCCGCGACGGTGTTGTTCGGGGCGGTCGGTCCCGGTGCTTGTCCCTCGCCGACGCGTTCGCTGGCCCGTGGACTGGCCGATCGACTCGTCCCGGACCGCGTCGATCGCGCCGTGATACCAGTACTCATTCTACACCACTCTGGACGGATCCTTAATAATGGTTATGGTCGTATTTACAACCAGTTTACATCGTTGTGCCTATCTACCGGTCCGATCCCGTTCTCGCATTCCGCCGCGAGCATCGGTGGCGTCCGTACCGGAACCGACTCGCCTTCGGCCCGGTGCTTCCGGACACCGTCTCCTCCGTCGACCCGACCGTTCGTGTCCCGGGTCAGCCCCGGGGTGGGACTCTCCCGCCGATACGTGCGCGACTCACTCTTCGGTTCCTCCGTCCGCTTCGATGCCGTCTCGGGATTGCCCGGCGCGACCGCGTCCGGGCCTCGGTACGATCGAAACCAGTTTCGCTCTGGATAGTTTCCGGGTAGCCAGAACGACGACGTACGCCCCGATCGCCACGACGACGATCGAACCGCCGGCGGCGATGCCGTAGACGTACGAGACCGTCACGCCGAGGATCGCCGCGAACTCGGCGGCGAGTATCGCGAGGAGGATCGATCGCTTGAAGCTCCGGGCGACGAGCGATGCGGTCGCGACCGGAACGACGAGCATCGCCACGACCAGGATGACGCCCATGATCTGCATCGCACTGACGACGACGAACGCCGTGAGGACGACCATGAGTCGCTTGTATTGCCGAACGCCGATTCTCGCTGCACCGGCGGCAGTCGCATCGAACGTAACGTACAGCAGCGGCCGGTACACCAGCGAGACGGCGCCGCCGACGAGCAGACACATGAAGACGAGGAGCCCGACGTCCGCCTTCGAAACGGTCGCCAGGCTCCCGAACAGGTAGGCGTCGATCCCGACGGCGATCCCGCCGTCCGTCGCCGTGATGAGAATGCTCCCGACCGCGAATCCGCCGGTCAACACGATCGCCAGCGACGTATCGCTGTATGCGCCGGCGTGTTCGATCAACAACTCGACGAGCAGGGCCGTGACGACTGCCACGACGAAGGCTGTCAGCAGCGGCGACAGCGACAGCGAGAACGTCGCGTTGACGAACAGCCCGACGGCGACGCCCGCGAAGGCGGTGTGTGCGAGTGTATCGCCGATCATCGAGAGCTCACGATGCACGAGGAACGTCCCGACGAGCGGCCCGATAACGGCGATACATACCGCACCGAGGTACGCTCGCTGCATGTAGGGGTAGCCGAGCAGCGATACGCCGAGGTGGGTCGCGAGACCGTCCATCGCCGCGCCGTAGACGTCGTCGAGGACCCATTCGAAGAGATCGAACGCGACGCCGAGGAGCCACGCGACCATCGCCGTACCCTCGGTCGTCGTTTCGGGTGCAGGGGGAGTTCGTGTCGCCATCGTCAATGATCGTGGTGAACGACGTGCTGGTCGGTTCCGTACGCGTCCGCGAGGGCGTCGGTCGCGACGAACTCCGACGGATCGCCGTCGAAGTACAGACGGCGGTTGAGACACGCGATTTCGGTCGCGTACGTCGTGACGACGCCGATATCGTGCTCGATGAGGACGATCGTAAGCCCGGACGCGTTCAGGTCGCCGAGGAGCCTGTAGAACGCCTCTCGGGACTCCGCGTCCACGCCGACGGTCGGTTCGTCGAGTACCAGGAGGTCCGCTTCGGACGCCAACGCGCGGGCGATGAACACGCGCTGTCGCTGGCCGCCGGAGAGCCGGCCGATGCGGCGGGACGCGAGGTCCGCGATCCCGACGCGTTCCATCGCCTCGTCGATCGCCCGGCGGTCCGCCCGCGAGAACCGGCCGACGAGTCGGTGGGGGTACCGTCCCATCGCGACCACCTCGCGCACCGTCACCGGCATGTCTCGTGCCGTCTCGGTGGCGTCCTGTGCGACGTATCCGATCCGTTCGCCCTCGTCGAACTCGTGAGCGCGATCGCCGAAGAGCGTCACCGATCCCGAATCCGGGCGCTCGAGGCCGAGTACCAGTTCGAGGAGCGTGCTCTTGCCGCTCCCGTTCGGCCCGACCAGTCCGAGAAACGCACCCGGTTCGACGTCGAGCGAAACGTCCTCGAGAACCGGTCGATCGCCGTACCGGAACGAGACTCCGTCGACGCTGACGATCGGATCCGCCCCGTCCCACTCGGTCGCTGGTCCGGCGATCATCGCATCTCCCCGCGGGCGACGAACGCGTCTCCGGATGCGGTTATCCACGTCGTCGTCTGGTACGGTGTGGCCACGTCCGGCGGATAGATCGTACAGACAGGCCGTTCCGCAGGGCCGACGACGACTGCCATCAGTCCGGATCGAGACGGATCGGTCGCTCCCGGATCCGCCGACCCGGTCCACTCCGGTTCGAAGTCGGTCGGCGTCGAATCGGTCATCGCGCGTCGAGGGCCTCCGTTAGCGTTTCGAGGTTGATACGCTCCATGACGTCGATGTATCCCCAGCCCTCGTCGGCCCACGCCTGCGTCCGGCCCGGGATCGGCGTCAGCGGGAGCACGTCCCTCGCGTCCGTCTCTTCGACGAGTTGCTCGGCCGCCGTTTGCGATTCCAGCGGATCGGCACAGACGTACTCGAGGTCGTGTTCCGCGATGACGTCCTGTGCGCGCTCGATGTCCGCCGGGGTCGGCCGACTGTCGGGCGCCAGCCCTGTCAGCGTCTCGATCTCGAAATCGTACCGGTGACCGAGATACTGAAACGCGTCGTGGCCGGCGACGAGCACGACGTCCCTGGAGGCGTCTGCGAGCGTCGATCGGAACGTCTCGTCGAGCTCCTCGAGCCTGGTACAGTACTCGTCGGCGTTGTCGACGTACGCGTCCTCGTTGGCACCGTCGATAGCCACGAACCCGTCGCGGATGGTCTCGACGGCCGTTATCGCACGCGTGGGGTCGAGCCAGAAGTGGGGATCACCGCCGGCGTGGTCGTGATCGTGGCCGTGATCGTGATCGTCGTGTTCGTCGTGGTCGTGATCGTGATCGTCGTGTTCGTCGTGATCGTCGTGATCGTCGTGTTCGTCTTCGTGATCGTCGTGGTCGTGATCGTCGTGGTCCTGTTCGTCTTCGTCCTCGTGGCCGACGTCGAGCCGATCGACGCTCGCCCCGGCGTCGACGAGGTGAACGTCCGCGTCGTCGTCGGTGAGACTCTCTACGAGATCGTCAGCCCAGGGCTGGAATCCCTCGGACACGCGGACGAAGAGGTCCGACTCGAGGACTTTTCCCTGGATCCTCGGCCCCGGTTCCCAGCCGTGGCCGTGCTGTCCGATCGGAACCAGCGTCTCCGCCGTTGCGGTTTCGCCGGCGACTGCGCTCGCGAAGTCTCCGAACACGAAAAACGAGGCCTGGGCCGCCGTCTCCTCGCTGTCGCTGTCGGCTGGCGTCGATACACACCCAGCGATCGCGCCGATCGCGGCGGATCCGATCCCCATCTCGATGAATCGTCGACGAGTCTGTCGCACCATGTGTTACTAAAACTCCTACAGCAGATAATAAGAACTGTGATCTAGACCGTGGAGATTAATAGACAAGAGGGTGCCGTCGAATCGATCGGCCCGAGGTCGGGCGGCGGAGACCGAGCGGTGTCCGGGGCTCAAACACGACACCGCCGACTCCGGGCCGGAACGCAATCGAGCGGTACCCGGTCCTGCTGTCGCTCGGACGCCGAACCCTCTCGTCGAGGATTCTCCGGCACTCGGCATGGTCGCCGTCTGCCTCGCCGACCGTCGGCGAGAGCAGTCACGACGTTCGTCGGTTGCGCCGGTCCCGGAACTCTCGCTTCGGTGACCGGCCCGAATTGATATCGCGCTATTTGGTTTAATGAAGAATTTCGATCGGAATCCCTGAACGTCACGGATTCCTCTCATTCCGGCGTGCTGGCGTCCCTGCGGCCTTTATACGACAGTATCGCGTGGGATATCATATGGCCGAAGAACAGCAGCAACCACGGCTCGGCTTCGGAACGGAGGTCTACACCGAGGATGGGTCCAGAATCGGACGGATTCGTGGCTTCGACGAGGAGGGGTTCTACGTCACCCTTCGGGCCGGGATGGGCGGGCTGAGCGTCGAACACGTCCGATCGGGCCACGAGTTCGGCGAGGCCGAACTGATGTGGCGGTGTCTCGAGTGCGGTGAGATGGGAACTCTCGACCAGGACCTCCCGGAGACCTGCCCGTCCTGTGGAAGCGATCGGGAGGATCTCTACTACTGGACCGAGGACTGATACGGTTTACTGTAGGTCATTTCCGACGCAACCGCGATCCGGGCGGCGGTTGCGCCAGTAAATCGTTACAGCAATCCGTACGAAACTGCCGAACAAACCGGTTCACGGTTGTCCAGTAGTGCGAAGCGGTCGGCGCTGCCCCGGTGGCGTCTCGTGCTCGGCGACGCCCAGGGACTCGCCTCGACGGGACCCGAACCGTCTTTGACACCCTGGTGCGACGAGTGATACATGAACATCGTCGTCTTCGGGGCCGGCAGCCTCGGGAGTCTCGTCGGCGGGGCGCTCGCTCGCGAGCACGACGTCACGCTGGTCGCCAGAGACCCCCACGCCAGTGCCGTTCGCGAGTCGGGACTCCGGCTTACGGGCCAGTTCGACGATCGGGTCCGGCCAGAGGCGACGACGGACGGCCGGAGCCTCGACGCGGACCTCGCGGTCGTCACGGTCAAGTCGTTCGACACGCCGGTAGCCGCCGAGACCCTCTCGACGGGATCGTTCGATGCCGTGCTCTCGTTGCAAAACGGGATGGGGAACGAGGCGATCCTCGCCGACCGGCTCGATAACCCGATTCTGGCCGGTACTGCCTCCTACGGTGCCGTTCTCCAGGAACCCGGGGTCGTCGAGTGTACGGGACTCGGCGCGATCGTTCTCGGCACACGAGAGGGCGGCGGGTCGCAGATCGCCGACCGGGTCGGTGAGGCCGTCGATCGGGCCGGCCTCGAGACGACCGTGGCCGAAGACATGCCCCGTCGACTGTGGGAGAAACTCGCCGTCAACGCCGGGATCAACGCAGTCACGGCCCTGACGCGGACCGAAAACGGGGCGGTCCTCGATGCCGACGCGAACGATCTCGCTCGGGCCGCGGCCCGGGAGACGGCGCGGGTCGCCCGCGCGGACGACGTTCGCCTCTCGAATCGGGCGGCCCTCGCCGCGATGGAGAACGTGGCCGCGGCGACCGCGGCGAACACCTCCTCGATGCACCAGGACGTTCGCGCCGATCGGCGGACCGAGATCGGCGCCATCAACGGCTACGTGGTCGATCGGGCAGCCGAACTGGGGATCGAGGTTCCGACGAACCGGGCGCTGACGGCGCTGGTGCGAACGTGGGAACGAGGACGCGGCATCAGGAGCGAAACCGGCGGCTTCGGGTCGCGAAAACCGTAACAACCGACGCCGTAATAGCGGCGGGACGAACGTGGGGTTAGAACGGTGCTTCGGGGCCTTCGTCGGCGCTGCCGTCGTCGTCGACCGTTTCGCCGGGGAAGGAGGGGCTCATGCCGCCGCCCGCGTCGCCGCCGTCCATTCCGGTCGTGGCGTTGACTTTCTCGATCTCGGGAATCTCCTTGACCATCCGGCTCTTGATCGCCTGGATCGTCATCGGCGAGATCCCACAGCCGCTGCAGGCGCCGCCGAGGGCGATCGAGACCTCGCCAGTTTCACGGTCGAGGTCCTGGATCGCCGCGCTACCGCCGTGCATCTGGATCTGCGGGAAGTTCCGTCGCAGGAAGTTCGCGACGCGGTCTTCGAGGTCGTCCCCGTCCTGGGTCTCGGTGCTCATAGACGCCCCTTGGGTGTCGGAGCCCCTAAACCTTCCGTCCCGTCTACCTCCGGTGTCACGCAAATCCGAAGACGCGCTGGAGTTCGTTCTCGATCTCTTCGACGTGGATCTCGAGGACCTCCTCGAAGCGCTCCTCGTCGACGAGGACGCCCGACAGCCGTCCGTACGGGTCGTCGGGCAGTTCGACGCGGAACTCGCCGTCGCCCTCGTAGAACGGCTCGCTCTCGTTGAGCACCTGCTGGTCGATCGCGTGCACGAGCTGTGAGTCGTACTCCTCGTTCATCCGGTTGAACGCGTTCTTGTACGCCTGCTGGAGTTCGGGGAAGTAGTTGGCGTACTTGTCCTCGAACTTCTCGGGATCGAAGTCGGCCATGGTGGATACGAACGCGAGCGAGGACAAAAGTGGGCCGATCACCGGTTCGGGACGGATCGTCGGACAGTTACGACGAGTGATACGGTAGGGGGAGCCTACATACGGAGAGTGCGTATGCAAGCGGAACCAACTCCCGGTTCAGTCGCGGACATCCACCACTATGCCAACCGATCAGCACCCGATCCCACGCGAGGCGTTGCCGCCGGGATGGGGTCCTGCGGAGCTCCGTGACGGGTACGTGTCGTACCGTCACAGTACGCTTCCGCTCGAACTGATCGCGGATTGTACGCGCCCGGACCGGTCTCACCCGAGTCTCGGACTGGGTCGGTGCTGGGAACTGAAGCACCGCTACGCGCTCGCCGACCGATCGATCACCGAGACGATCGGCCGCGTCTCGACCCGTCGAGCCGCCGTCAATGGCCTGCTCGAGTGTATGAACCGGATCCACGAGGTCGTCGACGAGCCGGCGGATCGGATCGAGATCCAGGACGTTCTCCATCGGGTGTCGCTCGCGGACGTCGTCCCCGACTGCAGCCCGTCGCAGTGAGCCGGTCGTCATTTCTTATATCGGTATGCGACTTATACTGCGCCCGGCGGCTGGTCGATCCTCTGGAATAACTGGCCCGACGTGGCTATCGATCCGGTCGACTCCTCGCCCCCGAAGGCAGACCTCGGACGGATCCACCACGTTCCGGAACTCCACACTGCGATCGGCTCGACTCGCCGTCGATGACCGCGGGTTCTTCCGGCTTTCAACTCCCGACCGGCCCTCACCCGTTGGTTCTGACTTTCATCGTCCGACCGGTACGACGTTGTGACGGGATCTGTGTGGGCCGAAGCAACACTTCGGATTGCTAGCACGCAACACGATACTACGGCGATTCCGTTTCCAGTTACCGTCGTCGAACCAGGAGTCGCCCGTCGATAAATTACATATGACGATACAGAATGTGCGTCGTCGGGGTGGACGGCCGGCCCGGCATCCCGCCGCTCGAATCGTCACTTCTGACGCGCCGGGGTCGGCTGTCGGAATACCGCGACCGGCGATCGAACCCTGGGTGTCGATCGATCGTGTCCGGGTCGATATCGATTCGATCGTGGACGTCCGAGAGTGGGTGTGGATCGCCACGGCGTCTGGCCGAGACGTCGTCCTCGTGACGACGGCCCCGGACGGCGATCTCACCTGACGTCCCCCCAGCTCTCCTCGAAAGCGGCACCTCACGGCTGTCAGCGCCAATTCTCGTTCCGTTCGCGGCGCCTGGCAGGTTCGGAGTGCTTATACTGGCGTCGGCAGTACGTAGGTACCAGCACGGACCGATCGTCGATGACACCTCAGCTCTCCTTTGCGATCGACTTTCACGTCCACTCGGACGAGTCCTACGACGGACACGAACCGATCGAACTCGTCCTGGAACACGCGGCCGACATCGGACTCGACGGCGTCGTGATCACGGACCACGACGAGATCGACGAGTCCCTGCGCGCCGCCGACCTCGCGCCGGAGTACGGTCTGGTCGGCATCCCCGGCGTCGAGGTGTCGACCCGCCACGGCCACCTGCTCGCGATCGGCGTCGAGGAGCGACCCGATCCCGGCCAGCCGTTCATGGAGACCGTCGAGACCGTCCGTGACCTCGGCGGGATCGCGATCGTTCCCCACCCGTTCCAGCGAAGCCGCCACGGCGTGCGGAAACGGCACATCGAGGACGCCGACGCGATCGAGACGTACAACTCGATGCTGTTTACCGGCTACCGGAATCGTCGTGCGCGGACGTTCGCCCGTCGACGCGGCTATCCCGAGATCGGCGCGAGCGACGCCCACTACCTGCCGAACGTCGGCAGGGCCTACACCGAAATCCTCGTCGAACCTAGCGCCGAAACCCCGTCGAAGGCGGCGATCGACGGCGACGACCTCGTCGAAGCGATCCTCGAGGGACGAACGCAGATTCACGGCAAACGGACCCCGGTCCACAAGAGCACGGTCCAGTACGCGAAAGGGGCGGTTCGCAAGTCGACCTACGTGCTGACCTCGCGCGCGCCGCTGGTGCCGACGATCCCCGCGTCGATGGATCGATCGGGGTAGGTCAGGGGACAGGTCGTCAGGACAGTTGCTCGCCGACGATCTCGTCGGCGCGTGCGACGAACTCCTCCTCTCGGCCCTTCGGGACCGTCGCCCCCGCTGCGACGTCGTGACCGCCGCCGTCGCCGTCGACGGCCCGGGAAGCCTTGCCCACGACGATCGAGAGGTCGAGTCCCTGCCGAACGAGCGAGTGGGTGCCGCGCGCGGAGACCTTGACCTCCTCGTCGTTCTTTTCTGCGAACGCGAGGATCGGTTTCGATCGGCTGATCCCCTCGTTGCCCATCGCCATCCCGGCGACGATGCCGACGATCGTCTCGCGGATGCGATCGCCGGCGTGGAACCACTGGAGGTGCTCCTCGTGGGTGACGCCCTCGCTCGTGACGAGGTCGATCCCGTTCGAGAGGTTCCGGCGGTGGTTTCGCAGGAGTTTCCGGGCCCGTTCGAGTGCTCCCTCCCGATCGCCGAGACAGACGCCGAGACCGACGTCGGCCCGCTCGTACCGGGCGGTCGCGTTGAGTAGCGTCGAGAACTCGCTGGCGTCCCGCAGCTCGGTGCCGACGGGTTCCCCGGCGAGGACGTAGGCGGTCCCGACCAGCCCCTCGATCTTCGATGCGGGGACGCCGCTCGAGACGGCTCGTTTGACGAGCGCGCTGGCGACGGTCTGCTTCTCGTCGTTCGTGAGTCCGGCCCAGCGCCGCCACTCCCCGTCCCGTTTCAACTCGAGGTCGAGCCCGTCGAGAAATCGAAGCGCGCCCTGCTGGTCGTTCGAGATGCCGGGGATGTGGACGTCGGTGGCGTACTCGAGGAGTTTCGGGAGCGGACGCGTCTGCTTGCCGTAGAGTGCGAGGTCCGTCCCGGTCTCGAGGACGCCGGCCTCAACGCCCTCCGCGACGATCCGTTCGTTCGCGCCGTGGAGTTCGCCGCCGGAGGCCTGCATGTCGCCGACCGCGCCGACGACGGCGAGGGCGGCCAGGTCGCGATTGTCCGCGCGGGCGGTCGTCCCGGTGCCCGCGTCGGTCGTGGCCGCACCGCCGTCCGCCGCGGCAGCCCCGGTGCTCGTCTCGGCGGCGAGCGCCCGCGCGAGCACGTAGCTCGCCCCGGCACCCGACAGTTCCGAGGCGCCGTCGATCCCGAACAGGAGCGGGTTGAGGTGGTACGCCGTCTCCCGATCGGCCGGCTGGTGGTGGTCGGCGATCACGGGGGTGAACGCGCCCGCGTCCTCGTGCTCGCCGATGCTATCGAGCTGGCCGCTCCCGAAGTCCGTAAAGAGGACGGTCTCGTAGTCGGTGTCGGCGATCGCGGCGATCGCCGCGTCGTCGAGTTGCTTCTCGAAGACGGTCTCGAAGGGGATCCCCGCGCGTTCGAGCGCCTGGGCGGCGATCGCGGCGCTGGTCAGTCCGTCGGCGTCGATGTGGGACGCGAGCAACACGCGATCGGCCTCGCAGAGTCGCTGTGCACAGCGGGTCGCACGGTCCTCGAGGTCGGGGATCGGGCCAGCCATCGAGGTGTGGTTGGTGCGGCGTCGCTCATAAACCTGCGGTCTGGTGCTGGGCATCTCGGCCGTCAGATTCCGACGAGTTCGAGCGGCGGTCTGCGAAGCACGAGCAACAGGACGTTGTTCGTCACGAACAGGGCGTACAGACCCACCATCACGATCACGAACCGCAGATCGAGCGGCTCCGAGAGCAGGTGGCCGATCGCGACCACGATCACGGCGTAACAGATCGCCGCGAGCGGGACGCCGGGCAGTCCGAACAGCCCGTAGAAGAACACGGTGATGGGGTTGAGTTCCGACGCGTACGGAACGACGAAAAAGAGGGTCGCGGCGATCGCATCGACGATCCAGAGGACGAAGAACGCCGCGCGCAAACTGATCGTCCCGGGCGGATCCAGCCTGAACGGACGGGCGGACGTGTCTGTCATTACGACCGAGAACGGCTCTCGAGGGCATGAGCGGACGCCTTGCCACCGCATGTCGGGTCCCGGTCGAACGCGCACAACCGGTCTACGGCGAGCGGGTAAGGTGTAGCCTACAGCGAGAGGACCAGATCGTCGCCGTCCTTCTCGTAGCTGGTTTCGAACGGGGCGGAGCGCTCCCGCATCGTCTCGTGGAGCCACGTCGCGGCGTCGTCACCCGCGGGGTGGACCGCGTAGTCGTCGATTACGACGGGGACGAGTCGGAGTTCGGCGATCGAGCCGCCCTCGAGACCGACCTCGAAGAGGAAGCTGCGATCGTTGCGCAGGTCCTCTTTGACCACGTAATCGTCGACGATGTCGCCGGTGTCGTGGAGGATGACGCCGTCGCCGTACCGTTCGACGCCCTGTACGACGTGGGCGCTGTGGCCGTGGACGAGGTCGACGCCCCGATCGACGAGCCAGCGGCCGAACTCGACGTACGTCTCGTCCGGCCGTTCGACCCAGTTGGGGCCCCAGTGGATCGACGCGACGAGCAGATCCGGGTCCCGCGCCCGTGCCCGATCGAGCGCGTCGTCCACGAGGCGGCGCGTCTCCGCATCGTCGGGATCGCACTCGAGGTAGGCCGTCCCGGGGCGCTCGTCGGTGGCGCCGTACTCCGCGTAATGATCGGCGACGGAGACAACTGCGACGTCGACCCCGTCGACCGAAAACGAGGCGGGCGCGTACGCCGCGGCCGGTGTTTTGCCGGCCCCCGCGTGCCCGATCCCGCCGTCGGAGAGGGCCTCGAGCGTGTCGACCAGCGCGGTCGGGCCGTAATCGAGCATGTGGTTGTTCGCCAGCGCGGCGAACCGGACGTTCCCCGCCTCGAGGGCGGGGACGGCCCACGCCGGATCGGCCCGGAAGTAGTACGCCCGGTCGGGAAATCGCTCGCCTCGCGTCGACAGACAGCACTCGAGGTTACAACAGACCGCGTCGAGGGAGTCGAGTCGCGATCGGAGGTCGCCCCAGACCGCGGCCGGATCGACGCCCCGTCGCCCGTAGCGCTCGTCGAGGTTGCGCCCGAGCATGGCGTCGCCGACGAACCCGATCGTCGTCCCGGCGTGGTCGCGCTCGAACTCGTCCCTGGCGTCCCCGTCCGCTGTCGACTCGGCGGTCGGTTCGAGGCAGCCGCTGACGCCGAGAGCGGCACCCGCCGCGCTCGCGAGGACCCGTCGTCGACTCCTGATCACGCAGCAGTCGTTCGTCCGGACAGTCAAAATAGTTGAGTTCGAACGGCGATCCGATCGTCGATCGAGCGCTGGTGACGAACAGCGCCGTTTACGGGAGTCAGCGTCGCGGTTCGTCGACCGATCCCGCCGCGTCGATCGTCTCGCGGGCCAGGGCGTCGAACGTCGCCTCCGCTGGCACCACGTCGACGTCGATCCCCTGTGCTTCGGCGGTCCCTTTCGTCGGTTCGCCGATCGCGCCGACCGTCGCGTCCCGCAGCCCCGCGAGGGCGTCCTGGCGGAGTCCGCGCTCTTCGGCGGCCTCTAAGAAGTGTTCGACCGTCAGCGACGAAGTGAAGCAGGCGGCGTCGAGGGCTCCCTCGGCGGCGAGCTCGGCCGATTCGCCGCTCCCCTCGGGACGAACCAGCCGGTAGAGAATCGTCTCGTGGACGTACGCGCCCGCGTCCTCGAGTCCGTCGAGCAGGACGTCGCTCCCGTGATCGCTCCGGGCGACTTCGACGCGCGCGCCGTCGACCGCGTCGTCGAGGTCGGCGACGAGTCCGCTCGACGTGAACTCTTCGGGGACGAGATCGACCGCGTAGCCCACGTCGCGAAGGGCATCTGCCGTCGCGGGACCGATCGCACAGACGGTCGCGTCGCCGGGGTCCCAGCCGGCGTCGGCGACGAGTTCCGCGCCGGTCTTGCTCGTCAGAATCGCGTAGTCCGCGTCGGTCCGCGGGACGGCGTCGGTCGGTTCGACGGCCAGCATCGGGTCGGGAACGGGCTCCGCACCGAGCGATTCGAGGAGGTCGGCGGCCTCTGCGAGTCGATCGTCGTCGGGACGGAAGACGGCGACCGTGGGGGAGCGGGTGGCGTCACGCATCGTGTTTCCTCTCCTCGTTCGGAGTGCCGTAGTCGTTCCGCAGGAACTCCACGACCGAATCGCGCGTCCCTGCCACGTCGCCGATCACCGTCACTGCGGGTGGTTCGATCCCCGCCTCGTCGCGGGCGTCGACGATCGTCTCCAGGGTCCCGGTCGCGACCTGCTGGCCGGGCCAGGTGCCGCGCTCGACGAGCGCGACGGGCGTCTCGGGGGCCATCCCGGCCTCGATCAGCGCCGTCGTGTAGTCCGGGAGCCGACCGACGCCCATCAGGACGACGATCGTGCCGCCCGTCGCGGCGAGTGCCTCCCAGTCGACCGCGGACTCCTCCTTCGTCGGGTCTTCGTGGCCCGTGACGAACGAGACCGACGAGGCGTGATCGCGGTGGGTGACCGGGATCCCCGCGACGGCGGGCGCGGCGATCGCGGACGTGACCGCCGGGACGACCTCGAACGGCACCTCGTGGGTAGCGAGGTACTCGGCCTCCTCGCCGCCGCGACCGAAGACGAACGAGTCGCCGCCCTTGAGCCGGACGACGGACTTGCCCTCGCGGGCGAGTTCGACCAGTCGCTCGTTGATCTCGGACTGGGGCGTGCGATCGCCGCCGGCACGCTTGCCGACGTCCTCGCGGCGCTCCTCGGGCAGCAGGTCGATGATCTTCGGCCCCGGCAGCTTGTCGTGGAGGACGACGTCGGCGGCTTCGAGCAGGCGTTTCGCCCTGACCGTCAGCAGGTCCGGATCGCCGGGGCCGCTGCCGACGAGGTAGACGGTGCCCGGCTCCGGCCCGTTCGAGTCGGTCGACCCGTCGGTCATCTACTTCCCCTCCGGCTGGTCGTCCGGTGCTGGTCCGTCGTCGCCCTCGGTGTCCTCGCGCGCGGCGTCGATCAGGTCCGCGGCCCCGCGATCGGCGAGGTCGGCCGCGAACTCGCGGGCGGCTTCGGCGTGGGTCTCGACCGGGAGGTCGCGGCTCGCAGTCACCGACTCCTCGCCGTCCCGGTCGGAGACGTGGACCGACGCGTGCACGTACTCCCCCTGAACGACGGCGTAGATGCCGATCGGGGCGATGCAGCCGCCGCCGAGTTCCGCGAGGAGGGTACGCTCGACCGTCGTCTCGACTCGGGTTCGCGGGTGATCGATGGTCGACTGGATCTCGCGGGCGGTCTCGCCGTCCGTCGCGACCACCGCGAGCGCGCCCTGGCCCGGCGCGGGGACGAACGTATCCGTCGGGAGCGGCTGGTAGTCGACGGCGTGTGCGAAGCCGCTTCGCTCGAGGCCCGCCTCCGCAAGGACGATCGCGTCGTACGCGGTCTCGACCTCGCGACCCAGGGCCTGCTTTTCGAGTTCCGAGAGGTCGTCGAACCACTCGTCGACGGTGCGGTCGTACTCCGGTTCGAAGTCCTCGTTCCCGGTATTTCCTTTGCGTTCTTTGTCGGCCTCCGATCGCTCCTGGTGTTCGTCCTGGAGTGCGGGCGCGAGCAACTTCTCGAGGCGCGTGTCCACGTTCCCGCGAAGCGGTTCGACCTCGAGGTCCGGCCGCTCGGAGAGCAACTGCGCGCGCCGGCGCAGGCTCGACGTGCCTACGGTCGCGCCGTTCGGGAGGTCCTCGAGCGCCGCTCCGTCCGGCGTTACGAGGGCGTCTCCCGGCCGTCCCCGTTCGGGAATCGCGGCCGTGACGAGGTCGTCGGGCTGTTCGGTCGGCATGTCCTTCATCGAGTGGATCGCGCCGTCGAGGTCGCCCTCGAGGACGCGCTCGTCGAGTTCGCGGACGAACGCACCCGTCTTCCCGAGTCGGTGGATCAATTCGTCCCTGATCTGGTCGCCCGTCGTCTCGACGGTCACGAGTTCGACCTCGTACCGCCGGTCTTCCAGGGCCTCCTGTACGATCGCGGCCTGCCGCCGGGCGAGTGCAGACCCCCGCGTCGCCAGTCGCAACGTCCCGCGCGTTCTCATAGACGAATCATGGTCGCCTCGAGTATGAAAAGCGCACGCTTGTCGCGTCCGACGCGTGCGATTCGGTGCCGGCCGCCGCGATCGGTCCTTCCACGCGCGAGTCGACGACGATCGATCGCGCCCGGATTGAGTGAATGAGAATCACACACAAATTTTACGTCCAACATATTCGGGAGGGAGCTTATACTATAAGACCTTGTTCGATCCGAGCGCATGGACGACTCCCTCTACGAACGACTCGGTGGCGAGGACGGCATCGCCGCCGTCGTCGACGATTTCTACGATCGCGTCGTCGCGGACGAACAGGTCGCACACTACTTCGAGGACGTCGATATGCAGAAACAGCGCGCACACCAGGCCCAGTTCATCAGTTCCGTCGCCGGCGGCCCGGTCGAGTACACGGGCGCGGAGATGGAAGCGGCCCACGCGGATCTCGATATCGGCCCGGCGGACTTCGAGGCGATCGCGACCCACCTCGACGACGCGCTCGCGGCGTTCGACGTCGCGGAGGACGATCGGCAGACGGTGCTCGCGGAGATCGCCCGCTACCGCGGCGCGATCGTCACCGCGGACTGATTCTCGCACGGGCCCGTCCACGGACGTTCTCGGCGCTTTTCGGCCCGCCGCGACGGGCCGTCGTCTGGACCGCTGGTTCAGGTGACTCCGATCGGATCGCCCCTAATCCCTGTCGCGAACGCGTTCGGGGCCTCTTCCAGTCGGTAGGAAAAGCCGGGCCGTTTGACGGGTCTTGCACGTCGATACCCGACTGGAATGAAGGTAAACAGAAAACAACTCGCCACGTTCCTCGCGGCGATCTTCTTCGTGAACCTCATCGTCATGGCCGGTGGGGCGTGGCTCTCCTACGAGAACGAACCGGAGATCCCCGAGACGATCGTCGGCCCGGACGGCGAGACCGTCGCGACGAGCGACGACGTCCAGACGGGGAAGATGGTTTTCCAGGAGAACGGACTGATGAACCAGGGGTCGGCCCTGGGTCGTGGAAGTTACTACGACGTCGACTACACTGCCGACGCTCTCGAGTCCAAGACCGACCACATGCGCGACTACTACGCGCAGGAGGAGTACGAGACGGCCTACGAGGATCTCGACGCGTCGGAGCAAGCGGCGATCGACGAGACGGTCCGGCAGGAACTCCAGTCGAGCAGCTACGACCCCGACGAGGTCGAGTACTCCGCCGCGGAAGCGTACGCCCACGAGCAGGTGCGTCAGGACTACGTCGAAACGTACTACGAGGGCGACCGCGAGCGCGGCATTCAGGAGGGGCTGATCCCGACCGCGGAGGAAGCAGAGCAGTTCGCGGACTTCGCGCTGTGGACCGCCTGGATCTCCCACACCGATCGGCCGGATTCGGACGTCTCGTTCACCAACGACTTCCCGTACTCGCCCGCCGCGGGCAACGACGCCGGCGGGGCCGTAATGACCTGGAGCGTCATCGCGATGGTGTTGCTGGTCGCCGGTGCCGGGATCGCGATCTGGCTCTACCAGGCCGTCGAACTCCCCGAACCCGAGGCGAACGGCGTGTCGATTCCCCACCCGAAGGAGATCGACCTGACGCCGAGTCAGATCCTGAGCACCAGGTTCGTCCTCATCGGGGCCGTACTGTTCGTCCTCCAGACGTTCCTGGGTGGCCTGCTCGCCCACTACTACGTCGAGCGCGACGACTTCTTCGGCCTCCACGAACTCGTCGGGTTCGACATCCTCGAGTACCTCCCCTGGACGATCGTCCGAACGTGGCACGTCGACCTGGGGATCCTCTGGATCGCGGTGATGTGGCTCGGTGCCGGCCTCTTCCTCGCACCGCTGCTGACGGGTCGCGAACCGCGCAGACAGGCCCTGTACATCAAGGGCCTGATCGCCGCGTTACTCGTCGTTGCCGTCGGCGGCCTCGCGGGCATCTGGCTCGGCGTCAACAACTTCTTCGGCGGCGAGTGGTGGTGGCTCCTGGGTAACGAGGGGCTAGAGTACGTCGAGATCGGCCGCATCTGGCAGGCCGGCCTGCTGGTCGGCTTCCTCGGCTGGACCGCGCTCGTGGCTCGCGGGTTCAAGCCCCTGCTCGATCGCGAGCCCCGATACGGGCTGGCCCACATGATCGTCTACGCGGGCGGCTCGATCGGCCTGCTGTTCATGGCTGGCTTCCTCTACACGCCAGACACGAACTTCGTCATGACCGAGTTCTGGCGCTGGTGGGTCGTCCACATGTGGGTCGAGGGCGTCTTCGAGTTCTTCATCCTCGTCGTCATCGCGCTCACGCTGGTCTCGATGAACCTCCTCTCGAAGAAGTCGGCCGAGAAGGCGGTCATCTTCCAGGCCGCGCTCGTGATGGGAAGCGGCATCATCGGCGTCTCCCACCACTACTGGTGGGCCGGCCTCCCCGAGGTCTGGCTCCCGATCGGCAGCGTCTTCTCCACCCTCGAGTTCATCCCGCTGCTGTTCATCCTCTACGAGGCGCTGGGCCAGTACCGCGCGATGGACGCCGCTGGAACGGACTTTCCCTACCGGATGGCGTTCTACTTCATCGTCGCCTCCTCGGTCTGGAACTTCTTCGGGGCCGGCGTCATCGGCTTCTTCATCAATCTCCCGGTGATCAGCTACTTCGAGAGCGGGACCTACCTGACCGTCGCCCACGCCCACGGCGCGATGTTCGGGGCCTTCGGCTTCCTCGCGATGGGGATGGCCGTCTACATCCTCCGGGTGACCACCCGCGCCGAGCACTGGTCCGATCGACGCCTGCGCCTGTCGTTCTGGCTGTGTAACGCCGGTCTCGCGCTCATGCTGTTCCTCTCTTTGCTCCCGGTCGGCTTCCTCCAGCTGGAGGTCGCGTTCACCGAGGGCTACGCCGCCTCGCGGAGCCTGGAGTTCTACAACACCGGGATCGTCCAGACGCTGTTCTGGCTCCGCATGCCCGGTGACACGCTGTTGATCCTTGGTGCGATCGTCTTCGCCTGGGACGTCGCCGCGAAACTGCTCTTCCAGCGCAAGGCGACCGTCGGCGAGTCGTCGGATACCGGCTCACACGTCATCGCCGATCGGCTCGTCGCAGACGACCGGGTCGACCCGGTGAGCGACGACGACTGATCCGCTCCCTTTTTCCGGCGTGTCGTCGGTGACCGGCGCGGTTGGGTGCGTTCGATCCGCGTTCTCCGGCTGCGGCGAGGTTCGACGGGCCAGAACTGTTAACAGAACCTGCCGTCCTTTCCAGCGTATGGCTCCTTTCGGGCCCCGCGGTCTCGTCTCCGGAGCACGGATTCCGGAGTCCGTGAGCGCGTTCGGGGCGGCACTCGTGGCCGTGCTGCTCGGCGAGTTCTGGCTGTTCCCGGTATCCGATCCCGGAAGCGGGGCTGACGGGTTGTTTCTGGTGGGTGTGGTGACGTCCGTCCCCTTTCTCGTCGGCATTACGGCCGGCGGCTACTGGCTCCGCACCGCCGACCTTTCGCCGGCCCGATATCCGCGCATCGCGGGCTGGTGTCTCGCCGGCCTGATCGCCTTCCTCGTCGTCAATCTCGGGCTCATCGCCGCGATGCCGACCGAGACGTGGCTCGCCGTCTCGTGGGTGCGGTGGGCCGTCGCGATCGGAACCGGGACGGGGTTACTCGTCGGCTGTATCGAAGCGCGCGCCATCGAGCGCGCGCTGGCAGCCGAACGGGCGGCGCTCCGGACGGAACATCTCGAACGGCAACGGGACTATCTCGACTACCTCAACGGCCTCCTCCGACACGAGGTGTTGAACACGGCGGCGATCATCAACGGGTACGCGACGCTGCTCCTCGACGAGGAGCCGTCGCTGACCGATCACGGCCGGCAGTGGGCGTCCGTCATCGCCGACGAATCCGACGAACTGACGACCGTGATTGACGACGTCCGCGTGCTCTTGCAGACGACCGAGGGGGAGTACCAGCTCGAACCCGTAGACATCTCGCAGGTGCTGGCCGACGAAGTGCGAAAACTGGACCACAAGTGGGGTCCCGTCGACGTGGAGCAGTCGATCCCCGAGGCCGTCTTCGTCCGGGCCGACGGGCTGGTCGCCCGCGTCTTCGGCAACCTCCTCTCGAACGCGGTCGAACACAACGACGCCGAGACGCCCCGGGTCGCCATCGAAGTCCATCCCGGCCCCGAAACCGTCCGGATCGACGTCGCGGACAACGGCCCCGGTATTCCCGAGGATGCGCTCGATTCGCTGTTCGAGCGCGGCGAGCGCCGGGGCAGCACGCACGGGCTGGGGCTCTACCTGGTCGACCAGTTGGTGACCCGATACGGCGGGACGATCGAGGTGGCCGACACGGGACCTGACGGGACCCGGTTCGCCGTCGAACTCCCGGCGGCCGAGGAACCGGCCGATCGATCCCCCGACGATCCGGAACCGGCCGATCGATCGGACGCGTGAGACGCGCCCGACACGCCCCGATCGCTCGCCCTCGATCTCACGGCGTTCCAACCGCCTTGTGCCGCCTGGCGAGGTAGTAGCCCGCCACGATCGGCTGTAGCGGAGGGACGGAGAGACTGAGGAACGCGATCCCGAGGTAGACGCCCGGATTCGGCCGCCAGTCGTCGCCGTAGGTACAGACGTGGGCGGCGTCCTGGTGGATCGCGATCGGGAACGCCCCGACGGCGACCGCCCCCGCCAGGCCGATCGCGGACGTGAGCAGGCCCGGGAGCGCGAGGACGAACGCGACGACGGCGACCAGGGCCCCGATCACCGTCGATCCGAGCGTGACCGCCACGACGAGCCACCAGGCCGTCCACCCCGGCTTCGTCCCGAACCGCCTGTGGCGACGGGCGAGGTAGAAGACGCCCGCGACCGGGGCCCAGACGATCGCGAACGCGGCATTGAGCCACGGGTTCGGCTTCCAGTGGCTGCTGACGCCGCCCCGGCGACGAACCCGGCGGGCGTCGACGAAGAGCGCGACGGCGAGCGCGATCGTCAGCAAGGTGTATCCGAAGGTACCGACCAGCACCAGCCCCCGTTCGAGAAACGGGACGCCGGGGTCGGCCTCCCGGACGACGCCGATCAGGCCGACGCCGATCACCGGCGGGAACAGAAAGCAGAGCCGCTCGATGGCCCGCCCCCAGTCGATCGTGTCGAGACTTCTCGCCATTACAGTATCAGCTGACGTGACGTTTCGACCGACGTCGGTTACGTGTACCGGACCCCACCCGTTCGGGTCCGGGGGTTTCGATCGCGATCCGATCGGCGACGTGGTACGTATTCAACGGGAGCTACAGGGCCTCTTTGTACGCCTCGAGTGTCCGTTCGACGTCCTCCGCGGTGTGGCCGTAGCTGACGAACTGGCACTCGAACTGGTTCTGCGAGAGGAAGATCCCCTGGTCTCGCATCTGGCCCCAGAAGACCCGTCGCCAGCGCTCGGTCTCGGCGCTTTTCACGTCCGTTGCGTTTTTCGGGCAGTAATCGTAGCGCGGACAGGTCGGGTCCTGCCGACAGCCGGCGTCGCACTGTTCCTCGAGGGAGTCCGGACCCGGTCCGTCCCGGGTGAAGATCACCTTGAACATGCTGTCGGTGCCGGTCACCGTGTAGCTCGGCGCCTGGTCGGCGACGATGTCGCGGAGGCCGGTGCGGAGTTCGTCGCCGAGGCCGTTGACGTGGTCGTAAACGTCGTTCTCGGCGGCGAACTGCAGCGTCTCGAGGCCGGCGGCCATCGTCACGGGGTGGCCGGAGAACGTGCCGGCCTGGAAGACGTCGCCCGAGGGGGCGAAGTGCTCGATAATCTCGGCGCGGCCGCCGATCGCACCGACGGGGAAGCCGCCGCCGACGATCTTGCCGAACGTCGTCAGGTCGGGGGTGACGCCGAACTCGCTCTGGGCGCAGCCGAGGCCGCCGACGCGGAAGCCGGTGATGACCTCGTCGAAGATCAGCAGGGAGCCGTGTTCGTCGGTGATCTCGCGCAGGAACTCGTGGTACCCCTCCTCGGGGTAAACGATGCCGTAGTTCCCCAGGATGGGTTCGGTCATCACCGCGGCGATGTCGTCGCCGTGCTCCTCGAACACCTCGCGGATCGCGTCCTCGTCGTTGAACGGCACCGGGAGCGTGTGCTCGGCGAAGGACTGGGGGATGCCGGCCGAGGACGGCGCGGGATCGTCCGCGTTGCCCTCGACGAGCGTCGACTCCTGGGCCCCGTGGTAGCCGCCCTGCATGACGACGACCTTGTTCCGGCCGGTGTACCCCCGCGCCAGCCGAACCGCGGAGGTGGTCGCCTCGGTGCCGGAGTTGACGAACCGGATCTTCTCGACGCTCGGGACGTGGCGCACGACGAACTCCGCGAGGTCGACCTCGATCTCGGTCGGGGTGCCGTACATCGGCCCCTCGCTGGCTCTCTGCTGGATCGCCGCCTGGACCGACTCGGGCAGGTCGTGGCCCAGCAACAGGGGACCGAGTCCCATCACCCAGTCGACGTACCGGTTCCCGTCGGCGTCGACGACGTGCCCGCCGTCGCCCTTCTGGACGAAGAACGGGTACGGCTCGATCGCCGCCCGAACTGCCGAGTTGACGCCCCCGGGCATCACGGAGAGGGCCCGATCGTACAGGTCGCGCGAGTTGTCGTCGTTCATGCGCGGGCCTTTGCGTCGGGACGGGAAAGTAGTACCGAGGTTCGATCGCCTCACAGAGACCGGTTCTGGTTCTACGTCTACTGTCGGATACCTGTGAATACCACGAACTGTCCTGACGCTGTCGTCGCGTTCTCACGCGTATCGGAGTGTCCGTCGTCCGATCAGTTTCCGGAACGCGATCACTACCGTTAAACGACTGAATCGCCGACTCGCAGAATACCTTCCGTATGCGCTATCGACTCCCTGCGCTGTTCCTGCTCGTCGCTGCGATCTGGGGCACGACGTTTCCGGCCGTCCGCGTCGCCGTCGCCGTCGTTCCTCCGGTCCTGTTCGCTGCCCTCCGATTCGACGCCGTGGCGATCCTCGTCCTGGGGTACGCCGCCGTCCGCGGTCAGCGGGTTCGCCCCCGGCGCGGGGAGTGGGCCGGTATCCTCGCCGGCGGCGTCTTCCTGATCGCGATGCATCACGCCCTGCTGTTCGCCGGCCAGCAGTACGTCACGAGCGCCGTCGCCGCGGTCGTCGTCGCGACGGTGCCGATCCTCACCGCGGGTCTCTCGCGTGCGTTGCTCCCGAACACCGGCCTCGGCGTCGTCGGCGCGATCGGTCTCGGACTCGGTTTTCTCGGGACGGCGATCGTGGCCGATCCGGACCCGGCGGCGCTGTACACGGCCGAAACGTTCGGCGTGCTCCTCGTCTTCGCCGCGGCGATCGCGTTCGCACTGGGTACGGTCCTCACCCAGCGGACCCGGACCGGCCTCCCGGTCGCGTCACTCCAGGGGTGGATGATGCTCGTCGGCGCGCCGGTGCTCCACGGCGTGAGCGTCTCGCTCGGAGAACCGCAGTCGGTCGAGTGGACGCCGGCCGCGGCCGTCGCCTTCGTGTACCTCGTTCCCGTCGCCGGCGGGCTGGGCTACCTGCTGTACTTCGACCTGCTCGATCGGCTCGGTTCGGTCGAGATCAACCTCGTCACGTACCTGTTGCCGGTCTTCGCGGCGATCGTCGGCTGGCTCGCCCTCCGGGAAGCGCTCGCGGCGTCGACGATCGTCGGGTTCGCCGTCGTCGCAGTCGGCTTCGCCCTGGTCAAGCGGCGGGCGCTCGCGCGACTCGTCGCGAGAGGGCCACAGACGAGCCGGAAACTGGATCGGTAACGCGCGAAAAAACGGTCGTCGGTCGGCTATGGGATGTCGTCGTGGTCGATCAGACCGCGTCCGTTCCGGTCTTGCCGGTCCGGATCTGGTAGGCGCTCTCGACGGGGGTGACGAAAATCTTCCCGTCACCGGGTTCGCCGGTGTGTGCGCCCTCGCTGATCGCGTCGACGACTTCGTCGGCGGGGATGTCCGCGACGACGCACTCGATCTTGACCTTCTGGTGGAGGTCGACGGTGTACTCCTCGCCGCGCCACTGCCCCGTCTTGGCGGGCTGGGAGCCGCGCCCGGAGACGTTCGTGACGGTCAGCGAGGGAGCACCGGCTTCGGCCAGCACCGTCTTGATCGCGCCGAGGCGATCGGGGCGGACGATCGCGGTCACCATCTTGATCTCACCGCCGTTCGGATTCCCGCCGTCGGGACGGAGCACCTCGCTCCCGGCTGCCCCGCCGTCGGTCGCCACTTCTGGCTTGCCGAACTCGGGGTAGGTGTCGACGCCGTGTTCGGAGACGTCCAGCCCGTCGCGTTCGTGTTCGGGCGTGACGCGAGCCTGGCCCGCGGCCTTGAAGGCGAACCAGATGAGCGCGGTCGCTCCGACCGTCCACGCGGTGATGAGGAGGACGCCGGTGAGCTGGGCGACGAACGCGTTCGCGACGCTATCGACGACGCCCGGCGCGGCGACGAACGGGAACAGCAACGTCCCGAGGATCCCGGCCGAGCCGTGGACGGGGAACACCGCACAGACGTCGTCGATCTTCAGCCGCTGTTCGACGAACTCGAAGACGATCGGGAGTTGCGCACCGGCGAGGCCGCCGACGACGAACGCGCCCCACCACGCGGCGGTGTCGGGGATCGCGGTGATGCCGACGAGGCCGGCCAGCAGGCCGTTGGCGACGTACAGCGTGTCGACTTTACCGGTCTTGAGCCAGGCGACGAAGCCGGCTCCCATCGCGCCGCAGGCCATCGAGATCGTGGTGGTCATGGCGACGCGGCCGAGCTGATCGCCGAGGAACGCGCCCTCGCCAACGATGGCGGAGGTGCCGACGTTGAAGCCGTACCAGCCGAACGCGAGGATCAGCGTGCCGAGGACGGCGAAGGTCAGCGAGTGGCCAGGAATGACGTTCGCGGTGCCGTCGTCGTTGTACCGGTCCATGCGCGGGCCGAGCACCCACGCCGCGGTGAGCCCGGCGATGCCGCCCATCCCGTGGACGATCATGCCGCCCGCGAAGTCGGCGAACGGCGTGCCGGTGAGCGTCTCGATGTGGCCGCCGGCCCACGTCATTCCGGTGACGACGGGGTAGATGACCGCGGCCAGCAGGAAGGTGTAGGTGACGTACGCGCGGAGCTTCGCCCGGCCGGCGACGGCCCCGGAGACGATCGTCGCCGCCGTCATGGCGAAGACGGCGCCGTACAGCCAGCCGATCCAGCTACTCGCGTCGCCGGTGAACGCGGGTTCGAAGCTCCCGCCGGCGACGACGCTCTCGATCCCGACGCCGATCAGGAAGAAGACCGTCACGCCGACGCTCCAGGTCAGCAGGTTCTTCGTCAACTGGTTCGCCACGTTCTTCGAGCGCACCTGCCCCGCCTCGAGCATGGCGAAGCCGGCGTGCATGAAGAAGATCAGGAACGTGGCCACCAGGATCCACGTGTTGTTGATCGCATCGATCAGCATCTCGGGGTCCGACTGCAAGAGCGTCGACTCCATCAACTGACCACCCCCGGCGGTTTCGTTCCACGATCGAATGTTTGTAGACGAACGTCCACGCCTGAACTGTTCGACATCATGGATGTGTTCTGATTCACGTCTAATCTCGATGAACTTGTCTAATATAAGGATTAGCGTTGACAAATGGCTAATTATCTTGGTGTAATAGGGTCAGCTGGACAGATCTAAAGGTGATATACTGTGTATAAGGGTGTTGAATATTGCGTATCTTTCGAGGAGTGTGGATATATTCCACGTTTGTAACTCCAGTTTCGGGAGCTACTGCCGTGAAACGACTCCGATTCCGATCGAAAGATCCCAATTCGGCTCTCGCGCGGCAGATGTTGCCACCCGGGACGCGCTGCCGATCGGCCGCTGGACGTTCGTCCGAATGTGTGCTGGAGTGCGGCCCGAATACCGCTCAGGTCACAGTCGTACGGCGACGTCCTCGGCGAAGTAGGTCAGAATCAGGTCCGCGCCCGCCCGCTTGATCGACAGCAGCGATTCGAGCGCGACGTCGTCGAGGTCGAGCCACCCCTTCTCGGCGGCGGCGTGGAGCATCGCGTACTCGCCGGAGACGTTGTAGGCGGCGACGGGGTGGTCGAACTCCCGCCGAACGTCGCTGACGACGTCGAGGTATGGCAGGGCGGGTTTGACCATCAGTACGTCCGCGCCCTGGTCGGCGTCGAGTCGGACCTCGCGCCTCGCTTCGCGGGCGTTCGCGGGATCCATCTGGTAGTGCCGGCGGTTCCCGAACGCCGGCGCGCCGTCCGCGGCGTCGCGGAACGGGCCGTAGAAGGCGCTCTCGTACTTGGCCGCGTAGCTCATGATCGGGACGTGTTCGTACCCCGCATCGTCGAGCGCGTCGCGAATCGCGGCGACCATCCCGTCCATCATGCCGCTGGGCGCGATCATGTCCGCCCCCGCCTCGGCCTGCGAGACGGCGATCTTCTCGAGCGCTGCGAGGGTGGCGTCGTTGTCGACCGTCAGCGTCGGCTCACAGGCGGGGCCGCCGTCCGCGACGTCCTCGCCGCGGAGTTCCTCCTCGAGCGGGCCGCAGTGGCCGTGATCGGTGTACTCGCAGAGACAGGCGTCCGCGATCACGTAGGCGTCCGTCTCGCGGGTGATCCGTCGCGTCGCCTCCTGGACGACCCCGTCGTCGGCCCACGCGCGCGTTCCCTCGGGGTCCTTGGACTCGGGGATGCCGAACAGCATCACCGCCTCGACGCCCGTCTCGAGGACTTCCTCGACGCGGGCGACCGATTCGTCGATCGGCACCCGCTCGTGGCCCGGCATCGACTCGATCGGGACGCGCTCGTCGGTCGTCGCATCGACGAACACCGGTGCGATCAGATCCGCCGGGTCGAGGCGCGTCTCGCTGACGAGGCCGCGCACCCGGTCCCGTCGAAGCCGCCGGGGACGGTGTGTGAGATCCATACGCGAGCATTCGGCGGCGGGCGCAAAAACGACTCGCTCGCGACCGGGAGTCGCATCGACGCCGGCACGACGGGCGGACGGCTCATACGGTTTACTGTAAGTCATTTCCGGCACAACCGCCGCCCGGATCGCGGTTGCGCCGGTACATCGTACAGCAATCCGTCTCAGCCCGAGGTACCCCACTCCCGGAGTTCGCCGTCGACGACGACCCGACTCCCGACGTCGTCGAACGTGACGCCGCCGTAGGCGACGCGACTGCCGGGGCCCACGTAGATGCCCACGGTGCCACAGTCGGCCGCGCGGGCGGTCGTGAGCGTCGCGTCGACGTTCTCCCGGAACCGGAACGACTGATGGTCCGCGCCCGTCGCGGTGATCGTACTCAGTTTCAGGTCGTCCATGTCGTCGAAGACGATCGTGTTCGTGAAGGCGCCGTCGACGGTGAGGTTCGAAATCGCGGCGCCGTCGAACCCGCTCGCGTACAGCCCCGATCCGGCGGCCAGACCGTCGTCGTCGGTCCTGATGGTCACGTTGTCGATCGTCAACTCCCGCCGGCCGCTCTCGAGTTGGCCCAGCGAGATCCCTCTCGCGTTGTCGATACACGAGACGCTCTCGATGGTCAGGTCCTCGATCGCCGCGCCAGTGTCGCCCCTGATGGCCGAGTGCTGGCATCCGGTGATGTAGCCGTCCCTGATCGTGATCGACTCGTTGCCGTCGCGGTGGACGTGGACGCCGTACTCGGGACCGTTCTCGGGATCGATTTCGAAGTTCTCGAGCCGGCAGTGTTTCACCGGCGTTTCGTCGTCTCCCGTACGCCGATACTCGTCGCCGTCCTGGACGCCGTTCGCGGCCGTGCCCGCGCTCTGGTTGTCGAACTGGATCGGCGCGTCCGAGTCGCCGTCCCCGCCGCGGGTCGCCCGGAAGCCGTTCACGACGACGTTCTTCGACGAGACGACGTCGATGTGGTGATAGTAGATCGCGTCGCCGTAGATGTTCGCCAGCCGGACGGTTTCGGCGTGGGCCGGAAGGATCCCGTTCGAGTCCGGCGAATCGATGCGGACGTTGCAGACGCCCCAGTTGGACGCGCCGTCGTATCCGCTCGCGTCGTACCCTCTGTTGGTGAGGAGCGCCCGCCCTTCGTCGCCGTCGGAGCGGGGCCCCTCGAAGACGGTCGATCGACCCGCGCCCACGAGGAGCGTATCGTCGCCCACCAGCGGCGTCCGTTCGAGGAGGTATCGTCCCGGCGGGAAGTAGACGATCCCGCCGCCGGCCTTGGCGACCGTCTCGAGGAGTTCGTGGACGGCCTGGCCGACCTCGGTCGACCCGTCCCCCTCGATTCCGTGGGCCTCGACGTTCCACACGGGCGTCTCCTCGGTCCGTACGTGGGCGATGCGCGCCGCCTCGACGCGCGTCGCCTCGAAGTGACTCGTTCCCGGCACCGGCCGATCGGAACTCCCCCGACCGCTGAAGTAGACCCAGTCGTCGTTCGCGGCGTCCCAGCGCCAGGTGATCCCCTGGTCGGTCGCGTGGTACAGTTCGTCGTCGTACTCGCCCGTCGCCGGTCGCTCGGCGATCGGGCCGCGAACGATCGCGTGCTCGTCGACCGCCTCGACCGTGTCGGTGTGATCCCACTCGTCGCCTGGATCGTACGTCCCCAGGCCGAGTCGTGGCGTTCGATCGACCATGGTCACTCGCTTCCGTACGTGCGTCCGTACGCCGTCCCGTACCCGCGTCCGGACGCGGTTTCCGTTCCCGATCGATCGTCCGCGCTGCCCGAACACCCCGCGAGCGTCGCGCAACTACCCGACGCTGCGAGAAGCACGTCCCGCCGTCGCAGTTCTGAGCCGTCGATCTGACGATACAATTTCCGGGAGATACGCCCTCGAACTGTCAAATATCTTCCGGCTCGGCGGTCACGATCGTACGGTCAGGCCATCGCCTCGTCGCCGATATCCGGGTTCTCGCGGACGAACGCGACCAGTTCGTCGACGTAGGATTCGAACGGTGGACAGTCGATCCCGGTCCCCGCGAGCGCCCGGCGCGTGTTCGGACACGCGTACCGCGTCGGGTGATCGAGGTAGTCGATCGTCGCCGGTTCGGCCGGTAGGCCGCGCACCGCGGCGGCCCGCATGAGTCGCTTCGTGATCGATTTCGTCCCCGGCACCGACAGGACGCGGTGGCCCGCGGCGTCGGCGATCGCGTCGACGAAGTCCGGCACCGACAGCGGTGCGGGATCACAAAGCTGGTAGACCTCACTGACGGTGTCCTCGCGGCCGCTCAGGTGGGCGATCGCGTCGATCACGAAGTCCCGAGGGACGACGTTGAGTTCGGCGTCGGCTGCGCCCGGCAAGCCGGTCGTGACCGAGAACGCCGCCGGCTGGGAGAGGATCAGCCGGAGCAGGTAGTACGGGCCGTCGTACTTGCCCGTCTCGCCGGTTTCGCTGTCGCCGACGACGATTGCAGGGCGGTAGATCGTCGCGGGGAGCCCCGCCTCCATCCGTTCCTGGACGAGGACTTCGGCCTCGTACTTCGTCCGCTCGTAGTGGTTGTTGAACGACTGGCCCTCCTGCAGGTGATCCTCGGTGAAGACGCCGTCGTAGCGGCCGCTGACGTAGCACGTGCTGACGTACTGGAACCGATCGACGTCGAGATCCGCGGCGGCGTCGAGGACGTGTTCGGTCCCCCGGACGTTCACCGCCTCCGCGGGTTCGGGATCGACCGCGAGGTCGTAGATCGCGGCGAGGTGGTAGAGTTCGTCGACGGCGTGGAGGTCCGCGAGATCGCCGTCGCCGAGTCCGAGATCGGGGTCGGTGATGTCCCCCTCGTAGAGCCGAATACCGTCGCCGTCGGGACCGGCGATCGCGGCCGCCTGTCGCTCGGCCAGCTCCCGGTACTGGGGCTGAACGAGGCAGGCGATCGGGCCGTCGCCCCGGGCGAGCAGGCGTTCGATCAGCGCCGAGCCGAGGAAGCCGGGGAAGCCGGTGAGCAACACCCGCGGATCGCGCGTCCCGTCGCTCATCGGACCCACCGCCGGAGCCCCGAGACGATCGGAAGTCGCCGCTGCAGGCGCGTCAGTGCGATCATCCCGCGGGCGTACCACGAGTCCGGGATGCCCGGCGGCGCGTCGAGCGGCCCGATCCGGGAGGTGGCGATCGTCCGCGGTTCGAGGTAGCGCTCGATCCCCTCGCGGCCGTGGCGTCGACCGAGGCCGGAGTCGCCGACGCCGCCCATCGGGGCGTCGACGGCGGCCCAGCCGGAGACGTAGGCGTCGTTGACGCAGACGGTGCCGCAGTCGATCTCGCGGGCGACGGCGCGGCCCCGGTCGCGATCGCCGCTCCAGACGCTCGCGTTCAGGCCGTAGTCGGAGTCGTTGGCCCGCTCGATCGCGGTCGCGGCGTCGGGAACCGGTTCGACCGAGACGACGGGGCCGAACGTCTCCTCGCAGGCGACAGTCGAATCCGGCTCGACGTCGGTCAGGATCGTCGGTTCGTAGCAGAACGGCCCGACGTCGGGCCGGTGACGACCGCCGGTGAGCACCGATGCGCCCGATTCGATCGCGTTCTCGACGTGGGATTCGACCCGATCGAGCTGATCGCCGTCGATCAACGAGCCGACGTCGGCCTCGAAGTCGAAGTCGAAGTCGGTGCCCAGCGAGAGCCGACGCGTCGCGCCGACGAACGCGTCGCAGAAGTCGTCGTACAGGGACTCCGCGACGTAGATCCGCTCGGCCGCGAGACAGAGCTGTCCGGCGTTCGTGAAGCAGGCCTGGACCGCGCCGCGAGCGGCGGTCTCGACGTCGGCGTCGTCGAGGACCACCAGCGGGTTCTTGCCGCCGAGTTCGAGCGAGCAGTCGATCAGGTTCCGCCCGGCCTGCTCTGCGACGATCCGGCCCGTCTCGGTGCTCCCGGTGAACGCGACGTAGTCGACCCGATCGATCAGCGCCGGGCCGACGATCGGTCCCTGACCCGTGACGACCTCGAAGACGCCCGGTGGCAGGCCGGCCTGCTCGAGCAACTCGGCCAGCGCGAGCGCGACGAACGGGGTCTTCTCGTCGGGTTTGAGGACGACGGCGTTGCCGGCGATCAGCGCGGGGATGGCGTCGGTCAACGAGAGCGTGACCGGGTAGTTCCACGGCGAGATGACGCCCACGACGCCGACCGGGTCGTACGTCACCCGCGCGGTCGTCGCCGGCGGGAACGCGCCGCGTCGCCGCTCGTCTTCGACCGCGGCGGGCCCCCGATCGGCGTAGTACGAACAGGTCAGCGGGACGTCGAGGATCTCCTCGACGGCGTGGTTGCGGGATTTGCCCGTCTCGAGTTGCAGGAGGTCGAGCAGTTCCGCGCGGCGCTCGAGGACGAGGTCGCCGAACCGATCGAGGATCGCGGCGCGTTCCTCGACGGGCCGATCGGCCCACCCCGTCTGGGCCTCGCGGGCGCGTTCGACGTCGACGTCGACGTCCCGCTCCGTACCTGCGGGGATGGTTCCGATCTCGGTATCCGTCGCGGGTGCACGGACGGCGATCGTACCGGTCCCGTCCCCCGCGACTCGCTCCGAGAGGGCGGCGAGTCGATCCGGGGCGAGGTTCGTTTCGGAGAGGATCTCCGGTGGTGACTCAGTGAGTGCCATAGCGTCGGTTCTATCCGTCACGAGTGTGCGTTCGCTGAAACGTCTTCGTGTTACGGTCAGAATTCCCGAAATCACGCCGGGGAACCGGTCACGATGCGCTCGGTCGCGTTTCACGTGCCGACGGCCGGGTAGGATCGGTCGTGAACGGAGTTGACCGGCAGGTAACGTCTCAGGCGATCGAGTCGACGCCCTCGAAGGCCGCCCGGACCCGATCGGCGACCGTCGTCTCGTCGTCGGCCGTCGAGACCGCCAGTGCGGCCCTGATCCGGGCCTTCCACGGCGGGAGGTCGCCGCCCGCGATCGCGCCATCCTCGAGCAGGGTCTTCGCGCCGCCGGGGCCGCCGTACAGGCCGGCCGCCGCTCCGGCGTGACAGCGCGAAGTGAGCACGACCGGCACGCCGGCGTCGATCGCGTCTTCGAGCGCCGCGCCGAGGTCGCCGGTCGCGTTCCCGAGGCCGGTTCCGGCGACGACGATTGCGTCGACGCCCTCCTCGAGCGCGCGCTCGACCTGTCGGCCGTCGACGCCCATCGCGTTCGTGACGAGTTCGACCCGGACGCCGGGGTCGATTCGCGCGCCCGGGATCGGATCGACGTCGCGTCCCGGTTCGCGGAGGAACCGGAACCCGTTCGGAGTGAGTTCCGCGACCGGCCCCGCGTCGGGCGACTGGAAGGTCTCGAGTTTGCTCGTGTGCGATTTCACCACCCGGCGGGCGGCGTGGACGGCGTCGTTGAACGCGAGGTAGCTCCCGCCGGCCGCTCGAAACCGATCGTGGCCGGCGGCGCGGACCGCCGCGAGGAGGTTCGTCGGGCCGTCGGTTCCCAACTGGTCGAAGGGCCGCTGTGCGCCCGTGAAGACGACCGGCACGCCCTCGGCGACCAGCGCGCAGTAGTAGGCCGACTCGGCCATCGTGTCGGTGCCGTGGGTGACGACGACGCCGTCCGCGCCTTCCTCTGCGGCGCGCTCGACCGCGTCGACGATCCGTCCGGCGGTCTCGAAGTCCATCTGGAAGCCCGAGACCTGGCAGACGTCGTCGACGTCGATCGCGGCGTAGTCGGCCAGTTCCGGGACGGCCTCGACGAGGTCGTCGCCCGACTCCGAGGGGGTCTTCCCGCGTTCGCCCCCGCCAGAGGTGCTCGCGATCGTTCCGCCCGTGCTGACGACTCGAACGTGTGGCATGCCCGTTCCTCTCGTCCCGAGGCAGTAAGTCTCTCCGCGATCGACCGACGGCAGACCGGCGAATCAATACCCTCATTGGCCGGCGTCGGTGACGTGGAGACGAACGCGTGTACCGACTGGCAGGTGACGAGGAGAGGAGGGCACTCGAACGCGAATGATCCGCTGGCGATACCGACAGACCGTCCTGGCGCTGTCTACGCTCGCCTTTTTCGCGACCATGGCCGGCCGACTGGCGATCAGCCCGGTCGTCCCGCTGATCACCGACGAGTTCGGGGTCTCGGAAGCGGCGATCGGCGCGGCGTTGACGGGGATGTGGATGGCCTACTTCGCCAGCCAGTTCCCGAGCGGCGTCCTCGCGGACCGCTTCGGGGAGCGCCCCGTGATCCTCGTCGCCGTCGGGGGAACCGCGGTTGCGAGCCTCTTTCTCGCGGTCGCGCCGCTCTTTGCACTCTTCGTGGTCGGCACGATCCTCCTCGGCGGCGTCGCCGGCCTCCACTACAGCGTCGCGACGACGCTACTGACCCGGACTTACGACGACCTCGGGACCGCGATCGGCGTCCACAACAGCGGCGGCCCCGCGGCCGGCCTGATCGCCCCGCCGATCGCGGCCTGGATCGGCGTCCGGTACGGCTGGCAGCCGGCGGTCGCAATCGGTGCGGCGATCGCCGTTCCGGTCGCCGTGCTGTTCGCGTGGCGGATCCGCCCGACGGAGCCACGCCGGCCCGACCAGCCCATGCGCGATCGGTTCGAACTCGGACCCGTCGTCGCGTTGCTCTCGCGGCCGGAGATCGCCTTCCCCGTCGTGCTCGCGACCCTGGGCGCGTTCGTCTGGCAGGCGACGTCCTCGTTCCTGCCGACCTTCCTGGTCGCCGACCGCGGCCAGTCGCCCGAACTCGCCAGCGTGGTCTTCGCGGCCTACTTCGTCGTGCAGGCGATCACGCAGGTCGGCGTCGGAGCGGCCTCCGATCGGTACGGGCGCGACGTCACCACGGCTGGCTGTATGATCCTCGCCGCCGCCGGGTTCGTCCTGCTCGTCGCCGTCCCGGGGCCGATCGCGCTCGGCGCGGCGGTCCTGCTGATCGGCACCGGCCTCGGCTGGGGGGCGGCCCTGCTGCCGCGGTTCATGGACGTCCTCTCGGACGCCGAACGGGGGGCCGGCTTCGGCCTCGTCAGGAGCGTGTACGGCTTCGTCGGCGCGCTGGGATCGGTCGTGACCGGCACGCTGGCCGACCTCTTCGGCTGGGGCGTCGCCTTCGCCGTCCTCGCGGCCCTGCTCGCGCTCGTGTTCTGCGCGCTCGCCGTCAACTGGGCGCTGTCGCTCGGCTACTGAGATCGACCGATCGTCACGGGCGGCCGTCGACCCCGGTGTTTCGACTGGAACAACGGGCCGGGTGTTCCTCCCGTAGTCACGAGCGCGTTATATATGTCAGTGGAGTACCCCGCGTCGATGGCCACGACGCAACGGACGAGAGGAGCGGCACGGTGTACGGACTGCGGCCGGGCGATGGCAGTCTGGCTCTCGACGGGCGACGTCGTTCACCCGATCGGATGCACCGACGGCTGTCCCTGCGGCGGGACGAAGTTTCGCGTACTCGCGTGATCCGCGAACCGCGTCAGTGCGTTCGAGAGCCGATCCCCCACGTCGCCTGAAAGCCCCGGCCTTTAGCCGTTTCGTGGCGTCGGTTCGGTGTGTCGAGCACCGAGGAAGCGGTCCGAACGCTGTCCGATCTCGGCCTCACGGAGTACGAGGCGCGCTGTTTCGTCGCGCTGACTCGCATCTCGACGGAGACGGCCAGAGAGATCAGCGAGGTCGCCGACGTTCCCCGATCGCGGGTCTACGACACGATCGAACGGCTCGAGCGGAAGGGACTGGTCAGCATCCAGCAATCCGATCCTCGCCAGTACCGCGCCGTTCCGGTGGAGACGGCGTGCGATCGGCTCCGCGACGATTACAACTCCCGGATCGACGCCGCAGAAAACGCCCTCCAGCAGGTCGAAGACCCCGGCTCCGTGGAGAACGAGGGGATGTGGTCGATCTCGCGAAGCGAGTACGTCACTGATCGCGTCGTCACCTTCCTCGAGGACGCCGCCGACTCGATTCATCTCCTCGTCGCCAGCGAGGAGGTGATCGGCGATCGCGTCCGCGAGTACCTCCGCGACGCCGTCGAGCGGGACGTGAGCGTGTTCGTCGAAGTGCCCACGGACGAATATCGGGCGGAATTCGAAGACGAAGTTCCGGATGCGTCAGTCGTCGTCGCGCCCGACCTCGACGCGACGGACCCGGTGTACGGCGAATTTCCGGCGAAGATCCTGCTGATCGACGGGGAATCGGTCGTCGCGACCGGGATCAAGGAGCGCGGCCTGCCGGACGTCGTCCAGGAGACGGCGGTCTGGACCTACGGCCGCGATCACGGGTTCGCCGTGTGGATGCGCGAACTGCTGGACAGCCGACTCGCGAACCGATCGGCCGATCGGGAGTCGAATCGGTCGGAACCCCCGGACCGCTGATCGAAATCCGGGCGCGATCGATCGAGTGGCCAATTCGCGTGTACGCACCCCACGGGCGATCCGTCGGTCACGGCGCCGGAGGGAATATATAAATGCTTGGTCGTTCTGGATCACCGACGTGTCACCCGGCCGCCCGATCCCGGTCGCTCGTGCCGGTTTTAGGCCGTCCTAACTCGATCGATCGCCGACGCCACAGGGGAGACAGTGCATACTTTTAAGTATCCATCCACCGTTTGACCCTGCTAGCAATGGCCATAGATCCACAATTTACGGAAAACCGCGAAAACGTCGACGAACACAACGGCCACGAGGTCTGGGGACCCGTCGACGAACCCGAGGAACTCGGAATCCACGGCACGCACGTCGCGGTCGACTTCGATCTCTGTATCGCGGACGGGGCCTGTCTCGAGGACTGCCCGGTCGACGTCTTCGAGTGGGTCGACACGCCGGGCCACCCCGAGAGCGAGCGGAAGGCCGACCCGGCCAACGAGGCCCAGTGCATCGACTGCATGCTCTGCGTGGACGTCTGCCCGGTCGACGCGATCGACGTCGACGCCGGCCGGACGGCCTGACGGCTCGGGACGATCGAACCGGCGCGAAAATCCTCGTTACTCGGCTCGGTCGACGTCGACTTGCTCCTTGAGTGTCTCGAGCCCGTCGGCTTCGGCGAGTTCCTGCAACCGCTCGCGGAAGTGTTCCTCGCAGAGGCCGACTTTGAGCCCTTCGGATTCGGCGGCGAAGGCGGCCTCGCGGTCGCAGTAGTGGCAGTTCATAGACGTCCCTTGGGACCACGATGCATTGAACCCTCCGCTATCGGCCGATAGTTCTGTCAACGCTCTTCCAGGCCGAGCCGATGGTACTCGTCGGCGGTAAGGCCTGCGAGTCCGAGTTCGTCGCCGTGAGCGTCGCTTCCGCCGGTCACGAGCAAACCCTCCCGTTGGATCGTCCGCTCGACCGGCTCCAGACCGACGTCCCGATCGTAGGGATACGGCAACTCGACGGCGTCGAGGTCGCCCGCCCTGGCGAGGGCCCGTTCCGGGTCGCCGTACCGGAGTGGATGGGCCAGCGACACGATCGCACAGGCGTCGGCGAGCACGCGCCGGCCGCGATCGAACGACGGGATCTCCCGCGCCACGAAGCACGGGTCCCCGTCCCCGATGAGGCCGTCGAAGGCGTCCCGGTAGTCGTACTCGACGTCGGGATGAGCCGCGATCGCGCGGGCGACGTGGGGCCGGCCGAACCCCTCGTCGACGGTCACGTCGAGGTCGACGCCGAGGCGGTCCTCGACGCAGTCGACGATCGCCTGGCCCCGCTCCCGGCGGTTCTCCTGGATCCCCTCGACCAGCGCCGCGAGGTCGGCGGTCGGTTCGACGCCATATCCCAGCAGGTCGACGCGCTGCGCGCCGTCTCCGCCGGGGTCGATTTCCGACGTCTCGTCCGTCAGTTCGACCCGGAGTTCGATCCCGTGGACGATCGTCACCCCCTCGCGTTCGATGACGGGGTCGTCGAACGGCTGGAGTCGATCGTGGTCGGTGAGGGCGACGACGTCCACGCCGGCGTCGCGGGCTGCGGCCGGGACCGCCTCGAGTTCGAGCTGGCCGTCGGACCGCGTCGTGTGGACGTGCAGATCGGCGTACGGCATACCGCACTCGAGTCACGCCGACCGGAAAGGCGTTTCTCATGCGGTCACCGGTCGGTCCGAAGCCGGGTTCGCGGATGGTGTGACGCGGTTCGACGGCGATACCGAGGCCGATCGCACGGCCGCGATCGATCGTCCCTCGAAGGTCCCTCTAGCAGTATAAGGTATGGGATGACGCTAGAGAACGTATATGGACAATGTTTATAATTATCGTTCACGCAGGTTTGCGTGTAATGCTGCTCAATGGCACCGGCGAAGTCATCGACGACTACGAGTACCCCGCGACAACCGAGGAACTGATCGCAGAACACGGCGACCGCACCCTCGAACTCCCGAACGGCACCGAGACGGTCGCCGAGGTACTCGCCCGGCTCGAGTCCGAAACCTTCGAAACTCCGGAGGACGCCCGCTTCGCCGTCTACTCTGCAGTGAGCGACAAGGCGGTCGGTCGCGTCGGCTACAGCGATCGCGATCCGACGCCGGTCGGCAGTCCGTACGCGCCGGACGCCGTCTCGTTCTAGGGAACGAACTTTTTTAACGGGAACATCGCGACCAGCCTCCGGCTGGTCGCTCAATCCCCGCCAAAAAACTTCGATGAAAAAAGGCCGAGTGCGAACGAAGTTCGCACTCGGGGAAACCGATCGCGAAGCGACCGGTCTGCCTCTCGTGGCGATCAGCACGGGTGGCTCACGCCTCGGTCATTCTCGAGGCGCGTGCCGAATGCTTGACGAGAATCTAGCATGTTACTCTGCAGATCCGTCATCGACGGATCGTTCGTTCCCGGCAGCGACTGCCGACTCGATTCCAGTGAACAGCCCATAGATACCGAGACACAGGCCAACGATGATCAACAGGCCAAACGTCGAGGTAGCGACGAACAGTTCTGCCCAATCGAGGCGGGTCCACTCGGGGGCAAGCGCATAGCCGATATACGCGGCTATCCCTCCCAGAACCACTGCTGCGGTAGGTCTGCCGTGGCCCATAATTTTCGCGCCCGTGACGGAGGGTATAACGACTTTTCCTTATTAAATATCCGGCCGAGTCACTGTCTACGGGCCGTCTCTCGGACAGTGGGGCGGTCTCGCCTGTTCGAGACGCGGGTAGTGAGCGGCAGTTCCACTGCCAGTAGCACGTGAACAGTCGCGTTCACCAACCGTCTCGTGGCTCCTCTCACGGGTGCGACAATAACTGAGAAGCGACCCTCGGCACGACTGTCAGTTCGACCGACGGACTGTCCCGGCCATCGCTGGGGCCGTCTCAGTCCAGAAATTCGATCGCGTCGTCGAGATCCAGCGGAACCGACCCCTTCCGGTAGCCCTCGACGTGGCCGTCCGGGCGGACGCGGTAGACGACCGCCGGTCGGTGGCGGACGTCGGGTTGTTCCCCGCGAACGGCGTTCCAGGCGTCGTCGCGGAAACTCGAGCAGTCGACGAACAGGGTCGCGCCGCCGCCGTGTTCGGCGAGCTGGCCGTTGGTCTTCGTCTCGGCGGTGTCGCGGACGGCCGCGACGGGACCGGCGGCGGCGCGGTTTTTCGGCGGCTGCGGGCGCGTGACCTCGACGAGGCGGTTCGTCTCGTCGTCTTTCGCGCGGAAGTCGAGCGAGTGGCCCGTCGTCACCTCGATTTCGGGGACGACCTCGTAGCCGGCGTCGACGAGCATCTTCGCGGCGATGAACTCGGCCATCGCGGCGCTCATCCGGACCCGATCGACGTGATCGCTGGTTCCGAGTTTGCCGGACATGACGTGTCGGTACTCGTCCAGCGCACCCGTCGCGAGGAAGTCCTCGAAGAACTGCGTCGTCTCACGGCGGCCCGCGTCGGGGAAGCCGGCGGCGTGTTCGCGGAAGAACGCTCGCGTCGATTCGCGGCCGTCCTTGGACATGAAGACGGGGAGGAAGAACCACGAGATGTGCGGATAGTCCGCGAGCCACGGATCCTCCTTGTGGAGCGTCGAGAGCAGTTCCCGCTGGGTCCAGCGGGCGACGTGATAGGGAATCTCGCGCCAGCCGAACTTGTCGGTGCGCCACAGCGACGACGGCGTCTCCGTGTTTCCCATCCAGTAGGCGCCGTCCTCGCTGTGGGCGAACAGTGCGACGTCGCCGTTTGCCATCTCGAAGCGGTGTGTCGTCCAGTCGGCACCGATGTCGTGTCGCGGTGCGACCGCGGTGGCCCCGATATTCGATCGGAGCGGCTGGAGAATGTCGTGTCGAACGCGTTGCTCGCTCCAGGTTTCGGGCGAGTATCGAAAGCGAAGGGGCCGTGCCACACCCTCGCTACGGCTCCGGGGTGCATACGTTTTACGCGCCGGCCGGGCGTTAACGACCGTTACATTAATGTGCGACAGCTTCCTACATGAGTATACTTACCATGTCAATGGGTGCCTATGATGAAGACGAGCACGAGCGCCGCGAACAGCAGGCCTCCAAGGTCGACACGGATTTCGACGACGAGCGGACGATCTATCACGGCGAGGTCGAGTACGACTCCGGTGATTCGGCCGAAGCACTGCTGAACAAGTTCGAGGAGATCCAGTCGAACTAGTGGTAGCCGTTCGAGTCACGTTCTTCTCCCCGAATCCCTGATCGACGCTGCAGCCGTCCGGAGAGCGTCGCGACCGTCGCGACCGCGACCACGTGGCCGACGAGCACCCCGAGCAGGAGCGGATGGCCGAGAACGAACGGGACCAGCAGCAGCTGTCCAGCGGCGAAGGCGACGTTGATCCCGTCGGCGCGGGCGTACCGATCGCTCGTTTCCAGGTCGAACTCGTACGTGACCGATCGCCAGAGGCCGGCGACGCTCGCCCACCAGCACGTGCCGATCCGGTAGACCACGTCCCAGCAGACGAGCAGCGCCAGCGCGACCGCCGGGGCGGGCGGCTCGGGTCCGAGCCACGCGACCAGCAACGACTGGCCGGTCGTCCGCGGATCGGTGACGAACAGGTACGTCACGAGCAGGACGAACGCGACGACGCCGAGTACGACCTCGACGCTAGAACCGAACAGGACCCGCCGGTACCCCTCTGGCGTCGGGAGCCCGCGAACGGCGCGACTGAACCGGAGCATGAGCCAGCTTCCCCCCGTCGCGACGAGCACGGCGATCGTTCCCGGCACCACCGCCTCCCAGAGACCGTAGCTGGCCGCCACCGCGAGAATCGCGAGTTCGAACGCGCAGAACTGGACGACGATCGCCGCCCGATCGGAGAGGTCGAGCCCCGGAATCGCGCCGACGAGGCTCTCGTAGACCCACGTCTCGCCGTACTCCGGTGACCGGGCCATTACTCGGTGCCTCGCGTCGCCGCTCGCTTGCGAACGACTCCTCCGTCACCCGTTTCCGCTTCGATCGCGTCGCGGACGGCGGTCTCGAACGGCGTCAACTCGATGTCGACGAGCCGCTGGAGCCGATCGTCGGTCACCACGACGGGGTTGCGAACGCCCTCGATCAGGGGATGAGCCAGGCCAGCCGGGACGTCGGTGACGAGATCGACCCAGTACGCCGACAGCCGCGGACTCAGGACCGGGACGGGGACGATGATCGGTTCGCGACCGGTCGCCACGGCGGCCGTCTCCGTCAGCAGGTCTCGATACGTGAGCACGTCCGGGCCGCCGATCTCGTAGACCTCGCCGGCCGTCTCCGGCAGGTCGAGGACCGCGAGCAGGTACGCGATCACGTCGTCGATCGCGATCGGCTGGCAGGCGACGTGGACCCACTGGGGCGTCACCATGACCGGTAGCCGGGTCGCGAGCTGGAAGATCATCCTGAAACTCGCGCTCTCGGCCCCGACGATGATGGCCGCGCGGAGGACGGTCACGTCGGCCGTCCCCTCGGCGAGCGTCGACTCGACCGCGCGACGCGAGGCGAGATGGGGTGACAGGTCGTCGCCGTCGTCGCCGAGGCCGCTGAGATAGACGATCCGATCGACGTCGGCGGCGTTCGCGGCGCGTTCGAAGTTCCGCGCCGCCCGCCGGTCCCGTTCGACGAAATCGCCGTCGGCGTCCATCGCGTGGATCAGGTAGTAGGCCACGTCGACCCCGTCGAGACTCGGCTCGAAGCTGCCGGGTTCGAGCACGTCTCCCTCGACGACGGTTACGTCGGGGGCCGGGTCGTACGTGCTGGCGTCCCGGACGAGAACGGTAACCGCGTGATCGGTGTCGCGAAGGGCAGCGACGAGGCGACGGCCGACGAACCCGCTGGCCCCGGTCACCAGAACGTGCATGCGGCCACGTACGCGGGATGCGGGCTTAAGGCTCGTGTCGCGCCGACACGGTCCCCCGATCGCCGTTCGCGGTGGGTCATACTGCCGGACAAAACGGTTCATACATCGATCGCACTCGAGACGCTGTCGTCAGCGACGACAGCCGTCGAAACGCGATCGAGTATTCACTGACTGTTATCCGGTAGTATCACTCGATCGCGTCCCAGCCCGGCGTCTCCGGGGCTCCTCGTGCCTCCTCGATCGTCTTCGCGACGTCTGCGGGCGGAACCGTCCCGTCGGCCTGCCGGTGACGTTCGGCCCACTCCTGGATGGCGGGGCCGACCCAGGTTTCGCCGGGTCCGTCCCTGCCGGTCGCGTGTTCCCCGGGACCGCCCTCGGCTCCTGCCGCGATCGCTTTCGCCTTTGCCTCCTCGTAGTGGGGCTCCGAGATCGCGATCGTGCCGGGACTCGAAGCCGCGGCGACGGCGACGAGTTCCGCGCGGTCCGTGGCCGTGAGGTCGCCGCTCGCGGCCCTGCCGACGATCCCCTCGAGCCGTTCCGGTCCGGGATGACAGAAGAGTTTCGCCCCGATCGCCTGCGACCCCAGCAGGAGTCCGTCGCGGTCGTCGTGGCCGTCGTCGACCAGGCGATCGCCGCCGAAGGCCGCCTCGACACGCTCGCACTCGGTCTCCTGGTCGAGCGCGAGGTTGTGCTCCGGATAGGCTCCGCACTCGTCGGGAAAGAGCGCCTCGTCGTTGTGGATCCGACACTGGAGCGTCGTAGGGTCGAGGAAGACGCAGGTGGGGAGCCACGCCGGCTCCTCGCGATCGAAGGGAGCGACCGGCTTCGGTGGTTTCCGGAGTCCGACGAAAAACGCCGGACGGCCCGCGACGGCGGCGACGCTGATCTCGTCGATCTCGACGCCCTCGCTCTCGTCGGCGGCGCGCCAGAACCGGGGCGTCATAGCCGCCGCCAGCCCGCGATCGAGGACCGTCCGCACCTCGTCGCGGGTCAGCGGGACGAAGGTCGGGTCGTCGTCGAGAGGCTCCCTGCGTGGCCCATCGGCATCCGGGTTTCGGGGGCCGCGGCGATCGGGCTGGCTCCGGCCCCCGTCGCGGCCGTCGGCCGACTCGAGCAGCGATCGCCAGTCCAGACAACAGCCGGCACAGCCCTCACAATGCACCTCCATGCGCGGCGGTACCACGGCGTCGCCTATAACCACTCGGGCGGCGTCTTCGGGCCGGGGGAACGACTTTCAGCGTCCGGGGCGCAGTCGATCGTATGGGACAGGGTACCTGCGACGGCTGCGGTCGATCGGTCACGGCCGCCGGGAGCGTGGCCAACCTCTGGACGTTCGGCGACCGGGACGGGAGCGAGGGGACGGCCATGACCCTGGAGTTCGAGGACGGCTCCGAACACCTCCTCTGTTATCCCTGCATCGAGGTCCTGCCCGACCACCCGACGGCGACCGACGTCGAACGGCTCTCGCAGGTCGACGGGGAGACGTCTCGGCTACGGTGAATCGCCTCGGGGTATTCTCCTGTACTGCTCGATAAAAACGGGACGCGGCCGCGATCGGGGCGGTCGCGGCCGAACCGTAACCCAACCGGAACCTGGAGTGTCTGTACTGCGATCGTGCCGCACTGCACCGCAAGCGGAAGGGGTGGGATTCGAACGCCACGAGGCACGATGGCCGCCGCGGGCCAGAGGCACCGCGGTGCTCTTCCGCTGAGCGACCCTTCCGCACCTGAGTCCGACGGCCGAGTTCGTATTCGTAATCCGTCGGCTACCGGCGGGTAACGGCGGCCTACGGACGAGTGGGCTCGGCAGGGAGCGCACGTCGGACGACCCGATCACGAGGACGTCGCCGAGTCGGGCGACGCGACCGCCGTCGCTCGTGCCGCCGTCGCCTTGAACGAGGCGACGACCTCCCGCCCGATCGCGAGGTCCAGCCGATCGCGACTCGCTCGCGTGACGAGCGCCTGCAGTTCGGCGTCGGCGTCGCCGTCCAGCGCGAGGGTCACCCTGACGATCGCGTCGCCCTCCTCGAGGTCCTCGACGGTCCCCGTGAACCGGTTCCGGAGGCTGGTTCGATCCGCGTCGGGCACGTCCCCGGGATCGGTCAGGACGACCGCGTCCGAGCGAACGCTGACCTGGACCGCAGTCGCGTCCGGCGGCACGAGCGCCAGGATCGATCCGATCGGCGTCTCGACGGTCGCGAGTTCGCCCGTCCGGTCTCGGACGGTCCCCCGAAAGACGGACTCGGTCACCCGCGCGACGCCGCCGAGTTCGGCGTCGTGTCGATCGAATCGCCGCCGGAGGGATCGCGCCGTCGCGGTGAGTTCGGTCCCGCCGCCGCCGCTCCCGCCTCGCCGGCGTTCGGTGATCGGGCCGACGGCGTCCTCGATCTCGACGATCCGGTTCTGCAGGCGCGCGTACGATCGCCCCAGTTCCTCGGCCGCCCGGTGCATCGAGCCGTGGCGGTCGATCGCGTCGAGCATCTCCATGTCCCGTCGATCGATCGTGACGTCGTCGACGGCCAGTTTCGTGGTGTACTCCTTTTCGATCGTCATGGTAGCCTCGGTCTCGAGCGGGGTACGCAGCGGGCGGACATGCGAGTCAGTATATCAGTTCGCCGTCGATAAACTTCCGGGCTCGCCCGTCGCTCGGCTCGTCGAACACCGTCTCCGTCTCGTCGACTTCGATGATCTCGGTGCCGAGCATGACGGCCGTCCGGTCCGCGACCCGGCGGGCCTGATGCATGTCGTGGGTCGCGACGACGACCCCGATGCCCCGATCTCGCGCCTCGAGGACGGCGTCCTCGATGACCGCCGTGTTTCGCGGGTCGAGGTCCGACGTCGGTTCGTCGAGCAGGAGGACGTCGGGGTCGTACGCCAGCGCGCGGGCGAACGCGACCCGCTGGGCCTCGCCGCCGGATAGCGATTCGGCGTTCTGATCGCCCTTCTCGGCCAGCCCGACTGTCTCGAGGGCCTCGATGGCGTCACCGGTCCCGTTGGCTCCACCGACGAAGCGCGCGAACTCGTGGCGGATCCGATCGGGCCACGGCTGTCGGACCCGAAGCCCGTAGGCGGCATTTCGCCGAACGCTCGCGTCGAAGAGGCTCGCCTCCTGGAAGACCATCCCGACGCGACGGCGGTACTCGAGCCGTCGCTCGTCGGAAAGCGCCCAGACGTCCGTGCCCTCGTAGGCGATCGTCCCCGCGTCGGGCGCGTCGAACAGCGCCAGCAGGCGCAACAGGGTCGACTTCCCGACGCCGGAGGGGCCGATGACCGCGACGACTTCGCCGGGCGAGACCGACAGCGAGACCCCATCGAAGACGAGTTCGTCGCCGTACGCGCGGCGGACGTCGACGGCCTCGAGCGTCATCGGTACCCCCCTTCGTCGCTACCCAGTCGGATCACGATCGCGTTGACGACCAACACGAGCGCGAGCAGTATCGCACCGAGGAGCATCGCCGTCTCGAACCGCCCGCGCTGGGCCTCGAGCTGGATCGCCGTCGTGAGGGTGCGGGTCTTCGAGGTGCCGTCCGCGCCGGCGATGTTCCCGCCGACGATGAGGACGGAGCCGACCTCGCTGATCGCTCGGCCGAAGCCGGCGAGGACGGCGGTCGCGATCCCGTAGCGGGCCTCCTTGATCGTGACCAGCGCCACGTCGAGGCGCGTCCCGCCCATGGCGTAGGCCGCGTCACGGACGCCCTCCTCGACGCTACTGACCGCGGCGAGGCTCACGCCCGTAATGACCGGCGTCGCGAGGACGAACTGCGACATGATCATCGCTTCGCGCGTGAAGACGAGTTCGAGCGGGCCGAGCGGCCCCTGGTTGGACACCGTAAACAGGACGACGAGTCCGACGACGACGCTCGGGAACCCCATGCCGGTGTTGATGATCGACGTCAGCAACCGCTTTCCGCGGAAGTCCGCGAAGCCGACGAGGAGCGCGATCGGGAGGCTACAGAGCGTGCTCAGCGAGACCGCCATCACGCTGACGTACAGCGAGACGGCGATGATGCTCCGGACGTAGTTCCACTCGAAGGGGAACGGGACCCCGGCCAGCAACGGATCGGTCACGACGCTCTCGAGTAGCATCACCCGTCCGATGAATCGTTCGACTCACCGCCGTCGGCGCTCCACCCCTCGGGGACGTACTGCTGGAAGTTCGGCTCCTCCGAGAGCGCCTCGGGGTAGAACAGCTGTTCGCCGTTGGCGGTGTAGTTCTCGATGAGCTCCTGTCCCTCCGGACCAGTGATGAAGCCGATGTACGCCATCGCGAGGTCGTACTCGACGCCCTCGTGGACGGCCGGGTTGACGGCGACGATCCCGTACGGGTTCGAGAGCAGTTCCGGTCCGTCCTCGATCGGGCCCTCGACCTGAATCTCGAGGTCGATCTCCTCCTGCATGTCCAGATACGTCCCGCGGTCCGACAGCGTGTAGGCCCCCTGCTGGGTGGCCGTGTTGATGACGTCGCCCATCCCCTGTCCCGTCTCCTGGTACCACTCGCCGAACGACCCGACGTCCAGACCCGTCTCCGCCCAGAGTTCGAGTTCCTTCGTGTGCGTTCCGGAGTCGTCGCCCCGGGAGACGAACGTCGATTCAGATTCGGCGATCGCCTCGAAGGCCGCGACGACGTCGTCGCTACCGCCGATCGACGCGGGATCGTCCGCGCCGCCGATGACCACGAAGTCGTTGAACATGAGGTCGCGCCGGTTGACGCCGTACCCCTCCTGCATGAACTCGTCCTCGAGCGATCGGGCGTGGACCATCACCACGTCCGAGTCGCCGTTGCGCGCGGTCTCGAGGGCCCGTCCCGTTCCCTGCGGGATGGCGTCGACGCTAACGCCGTACCGGTCCTCGAAGGGCGCGTTCAGTTCGTCGAGCAGGCCCGTGTTGTACGTGCTCGAGGTCGTCGTCAGGGTGAGCGTTTCGCCGACGATCTCCCCTCCCCCGTCGGATTCCTCACTGGTGAGTGCCGCACAGCCGGCGAGGCCGACGGCTGCACCGCTCCCGATCGCGGCGACGAACTCCCGCCGTTGTATCGTCATAGATACTACGACCGATCGAACGGAGAAATATCTTTGGGTGGGTGAGTAACGAGATCCGGTTACCGCGGCTCGCATCTCGGCCCCGATAGGCGATCGTTTCCGAACTTCTCTCGATCAGATAATCGAATTCGGTTACGTAATGCCGGCCCGAAATCGGTTACTTTCGATCAGCGATCGAGACGGTCCGTAGCATTTAGGACGCGGCCCCGCGGTGACTCGAACGGTGAATCCGGATCGGATCTTCGAGGCGTTCCCCGCGCCGAGCTATCGCGGGGCCCAGGAGCAGGCCCTCCGGGACATCCGCGACGCGTTCGCGGCGGGCAACGACGTCGTCCTCGTCCGCGCGCCGACCGGGAGCGGCAAGTCCCTGCTCGCACGGGCGATCGCGGGCTGTGCCCGGACGATCGACGAGGCCGACCCGAGCGAGGCTTCGGGCGCGTACTACACGACGCCGCAGGTGTCCCAGTTAGACGACGTGGCGGCCGACGACCTGCTCGCGGACCTGAACGTCATCCGCGGCAAGTCCAACTACACCTGCATCCTGCCGAACGAGCGCAACACGCCGGTCAACCAGGCACCCTGCGTCCGCGAGCGCGGTTACGACTGTTCGGTCAAGCACCGCTGTCCGTACTTCTCCGACCGGGCGATCGCGTCGAACCGATCGATCGCGGCGATGACGCTCGCCTACTTCATGCAGACCGCGGGCAGCGAGGTCTTTCGCAAGCGCGACGTCGTGGTCGTCGACGAGGCCCACGGCCTCGCCGAGTGGGCCGAAATGTACGCGACGATCCAGCTGGGGCCGCGAAGGGTGCCGTTCTGGGACGAGTTGCGCGTCCCCGCCGTCGACGGGCCGGACCGGGCGGCCCGCTACGCCGAGGCGCTCGCCCAGCAGTGCGAGCGCCGGAAGGACGACCTGCTCGCCCAGGACTCGCTCTCGCCCGCGGAGGTGCGCGAGCGCGATCGGCTCCAGGAACTGATCGGGGAACTCGACTGGTTCGTCTCCGACTACCGCGACCCGGAGAGTCCGACGACGTGGCTGGTCGACCAGTCGGAGCCGCGCTCGGCCGACGCCACCGACGGCGAGGGCGAGGACGACGAACCGCAGGGTGGGCCGCTGACGATCAAGCCGATGAACCCCGAGAAGTACCTCCAGCACACCGTCTGGGATCGCGGGAACAGGTTCGCCCTGCTGTCGGCGACGATCCTCAACAAGGCGGCCTTCTGCCGACAGGTCGGGCTCGACCCCGACAACGTCGCGCTCGTCGACGTTCCGCACACCTTCCCCGTCGAGAACCGGCCGCTGTACGACGTCACGCAGGGGAAGATGACCTACGAGCACCGCGACGAAACCACGCCGAAGATCGCCCGGACGATCGTCCGGATCATGCAGGCCCATCCCGACGAGAAGGGGCTCGTTCACGCCCACTCTTACGACATTCAGGAGCGGCTGGCGGATCTGCTGGCCGATTTCGGCGTCGGCGATCGGGTCCGGACCCACAGTCGCGAGGACCGCGACGCCGACCTGGAGGCGTGGAAGGCGACGGACGATCCCGACGTCTTCCTCTCGGTCAAGATGGAGGAGGCCCTCGATCTGAAGGGTGACCTCTGTCGGTGGCAGGTGCTGTGCAAGGCCCCGTTCCTCAACACGAACGACTCCCGGGTGGCACACCGGCTCGAGGAGGGTCAGTGGGCGTGGTACTTCCGGACGGCGCTCCGGACGGTGATCCAGGCCTGCGGGCGGGTCGTCCGCGCACCCGAGGATCACGGCGCGACCTACCTCGCGGACGCGAGCCTGCTCGACGTGTTCGATCGCGCCCGGTCGGACATGCCCGACTGGTTCGCCGAGCAGGTCGATCGAATGGCCGACCCCGATCTGCCGGGGTTCGAGCCACAGGCCGCGCTCGCGAGCGAATCGTCGGCAGGCGCAGCCACGGGGACGGGTCGGACCGATCGCGACGCCGCGCCGTCGCGGGGACGGTCGGGACGGTCGTCGCGCTCGAGTCCACTCGCCGACGTCTGGGATACCGACGAGTAACGTTCGTCTCGCCGTCACCGGTGAACGTGCCGCACGCCGGTCAAAGATAGCCGCCGAAACGCGGCGGATCGGAACTGGCTCCGAGTACTGGCATGACCTCGAATTCGATCCACCGTCCGGGCCGGCACTCGAGGCAAGGAACGCACGGATAAACTATCTACCTCCCGGAATATGTTACGTGCTGTGAAACATGTTGCATACGACAGGCCACGTTCCGCGATGTGGGGCAACGGACGAAATCGCCGATCGCCCTAGGCCGGTTCGTCGATCGCGATGGCGTCGATCCGGCGGGCAGCCGACTGCAGGTTCCGGTAGCGACGGGTCGCCCACGCCCGGAGCCGGGGGTCCGTGCTCTCGAGGGCGACGACCAGGTGGCCGCTGTCGTCGCAGGCGCCGAGAAACACCGTCTCCCCGACGAGCGCGAGCCCCATCGACGGGTCGTCGTCGGTGACGTACAGGTCGTAGTGGTCGAGCGAGAGCGACTGCCGGAACCGATCGGCGTAGCGCTCGGCGGCGACCTCGAACGTCGATTCGCCGAGGACGAGCGACGTCGGCGTCCCGGACCGAATGACTGGCGCGTGGATCGTCAGGAACTGGCGGTTGATGACGGGCGAGACGCCGCGGAGTCGATCGTCGTCTCCGACCGCGGCCGCGATCCGATCGGCGTACCACTCGATCGGCCGGTGCGGGTTCGTCTCGGTCGCGGTCGCCAGTTCGGCCGTGTGGAACCAGTCGACCTCGAGGGCGGCGGCGTCGACGTCGACCCGGGAGAGGAACGGCTCGACCCGGTCGAGAATACCGAACCGGGTCCGCGTTTGCCGGTAGGTCTCGAGGGCCAGTTCGCCGGCCGCCGTCGCCGTGTAGCCGCCGTCGACGCGGGCCACCCAGCCGCGATCGGTCAACTCGCCCAGGGTCCGGTGGACCGTCGTCCGGGAGACGTCGGCGAACGAGACGAGGTCGGCAGGCTGGGCGGGTTCGTCGGTCAGTCGATCGAGGACGTCGACGCGGGCGGGCGACCCCGAGAGATAGCCGATCCCCCGGTCCTGCTCGTCGGTCATATACGTTCTCGCTCACTCGCGGCGAAGTAAACAGTTCTGTTCGACGCTCGAGAGCCCTAATTGAATCGGACGAAGAATCGGCGCGATCGCGAGGAGGTACGGACCGTTGTCCGTCAGTTCCGGCGCAACTGCGCCCCGTCTGCGGTCGCGCGAGTGCATCGGAACAGCAAGTCCGTACGAAACGGCTAGAACAGCGTCGACGCGCCCCAGGCGACCATCGAGGTCATCATGAGGGCGGCGAAGAGGAGCGCGATGATCTGGTTCTTGTCCATACGTGGGCCAACTTGTTCCGGCGGCATGAATTTGACGACCGATCGATCGGTTCCCCCGACGCGCGGTGGCCGTCGGTCGTGACGAGCGATCCGCGACGGCCGGTCCACCGGCCGCCGGACGTTGGAAACTCAAACAGCCGTTTCACGTTACGTCACGGTTTATTACGTCAGCCGAGCATGTCGATCACGTGAAACGACGCACACTGCTACTCGGATCGACGACGCTCGCAGTCGCCGGATGCGTCGCTGACGACGGCGAGGATCCGGGGACCGAAACCGATGCCACGGGTGACGACGAGAACGCCGACGACGCGGACCCGGACTCGGTCGCCGGGTCGGTCGACGGCGAGATAACGCGGCCCGAGTGCGAGGTCGAACCGGAGACCGTCGAGGTCGAGTACGGCGATGAAGCCCGCGAGTACGAAACCGCAACAACCGTTCCCTACCCCGATTCCCCGTCGTCGTTCGATCGAGACGCGGCGGTCGACTACGTCGAGACGTTTGACCACGCCTACGTGACACACGACGTCCTCTGTGACAGGCAGAGCTCGGGATCCGTTCTCGACGTCGGCCACAGCGTCCGGACGACCGAGACGTTCGAGTGGTACGACGACGTCACGGTCGTGTTCCTCCTTCGGGCGGGCGGTGCGGTCTCGGGCACGGACGGCGAGGGGAACCTGTGGGAGGCAGACATCGGCTACGGCGGCGTCGTCTACGCGATCGACGAGAGCGGCGCGGCACGCGTCGAGTTCGACGACGCACCCGCGCTGGATGGGGACGAGTACGAGTCGCAAGCGCCCGACCCGCTCGAAAGCGGGGAGCTGGTAGCCACGTTCGAGTGAGCGGTCACTCGAATCGGGCGTCGACGACCACGTGAACCACGCCGGCGCTGTGACTTTTGACCCGCCGCCGATCGAGTACCGTTAGCTCTCGATCGGCATCGTCGGCCGCCCGTTCGAGTCGCTCGATCGGCCGCTCCCAGAGTCGCGGTTCGGGCGTCGCCTCGTGGTAGTGGACGACGCCGCCTGGACGGAGCGCGGCGAGGGCGTCGTCGAGGAACGCGTGGGCCTCGTCGTCGCGAGCGTGCTCGTCCAGTTCGTCTCCATCGTACTCGTCTCGCCCTCGGTCCTCCTCGTCGCTCGCGTCGGTGGCGCTCCCGTAGTATCCCATCACGACCCGATCGACCGCGAGGTCGGCGCTGGCGGGACGGCTCTCGCCGTCAACCGGGTGCCGGCCGGCGGGCCCGCCGACGAGGTCCCGGCAGTCGGTCATGTAGGCGTCGACCCGATCGGTCACGTCGTTGCGCATCGCGTTCTCGACGAGATAGCGGAAGGCGGCCGGATTGCGTTCCGTCGCGGTCACCCGCGCGCCGGCCCGGGCCATCGGGAGGGTGAAGTAGCCGATGCCGGCGAACATGTCGAAGACGTGTTCGTCCGCCGCGACGAGGTCTCCCATTCGGGCCCGTTCGGCCTGGTTGCCCGGCGAGAACATCACCGTCGCGGGGTCGAGGCCGTACCGGGTGCCGTGTTCGACGTGGACCGTCTCGGTGTCGCGTTCGCCCGCGACGTGACGGGTCCGGGGCTCGCGATAGGTGCCCGCTTCGCCGTCGTTGGCGATCCCCTCGTCGGCCAGCACGCTGTCGGCCTCGCCGTGGAGTTCGAGTAGCGCCTCGCCGAGAGCCCTCTCGTCGGGACAGTCCTCGGGGATCGTCACGAGGATCACGGACCCGATCACGGCCCACGACCCCGGCGCGGACTCGATCTCGCCCTCGCTCCAGCCCCGATCGGCCAGCAGGTCCGCCAGATCCCGGGTGCGGGGCTCTGGATCGACCTGGCGCACGACGTCGAGCACCCGCGTCTCCGTCGGCGGTTCGGCGACGGGCAGGGCGATCCGATCGGGGGCGCCCTCGCGATCGGCCTCGACCGCCCGCACCTTCCGCGAGTCGTCGTAGACGTCCTCGGCGCGCAGCGACTCGATCGCGGTCTCGGTGCGGGATCGCTCGATGATCGCGGCCAGCGGGGCGTCCGCGTCCGGGTCGGGGAGCGTCGGTGCGAGCGAGTCGCTCGCGTCGGGGTCTTCACTCATCGCGCTCGTCGCTCGCGTACGGGTCGTACGGTTCCGATTCGTCGTCGCCCGTCTCCGGATCGGGATCGGGGAGGATGTGGAGTCCGGCGCGACTCTTCAGCACGGGGACCGTCTCGGCGTCGGGATCGAAGTAGTCCGGCCGGGAGACGGTCTCGGCCTGGTAGGTCTCGGGATCGAGCACCTGAACGGCGTGCTCGTCCTCGACGGTGACGACCGTCGTCTCGACGGCGTCCTTGCGCTCGCCGAGTTTCCGCGCGTCGGGGGCCGCGCCCTCCTCGTAGTCGGCCTCGTACCGACCGCCGGTCGTCACCCGGGTCCCCTTGAGGTTCCCGTGGGCGCTCCGGACGAGGACGGGGCCGCTCTCGTCGTCCGCGAGATCGATCACGTCGCCCGGCGTGTACGGCGGCAGGCGGACCGCGAACGTGACGCGGTAGACCTCGTTGCCGTCCTCGTCCTCGGTGACGAGCGTTTCGGCGTCGTTCACGGTGCCGCCGAACTCCTCGACCATCTTGTTCGCGATCTTCTTGCCGATCTTGTTGGTCGAGACCTTGATGTTCAGGCCGTCGTCGACCTCGCCCATCTCGGTGACGAAGGCGTTCCGATCGCCCGTCGCTTCCATGTCGGCGACGACGGCGTTCGCGATCTCTTTCGCGCGGTCAATCTCCTCGCTCGTTGGCGTCCGATCGTCGGCGCGGATCTGGACGACGCTGGCGTAGTAGTCGCCGGCGATCCGGCCACACCGGGTACAGGTCTGGCGGGCGATCCGGACCGGGACCGTCACCTGCTCTTCGACCGGCGTTCCCCGCACGACCCCGGTAAAGTAGGCGTGCATTCGGATCGTGTTCTCGTCGACCTGCTCGGGTTCGACCTGCCAGGCGACGTCGGTGACGTCGACGTGGACGCCCAGCGCCTCGCTGACCTCCTCGATCGCGACGTCGGTGTAATCCTGCGCGCCGACGTCGACCCACCGGTTCCCGCGGTGGACCGCGCCACACTGGGCACAGACGCGAACGTCGATCCGGTCCGGCGCGTCCACGAAGTCGAAGTCCTCGAAGTAGCACTCGTCGCAGAGATCGACCTCGGTGCCGGGTCGGAGGGGATCCGCGGCTTCGTCGGCGTCGCTGGCCGATCGATCGGGCACCGGATCCCCACACCGGGGACAGAACGCACGCGACTCGCTCATTATCCCCGATTGGTGATTGACGGAGTTAAACGGCGCGCTCTCGCCGCCCGGTGGCCGATCGCGCTCGACGCTGGATCCCTTCGAGGGACGACCACCAGTCAGTAATTCTCACTCTCTGATAACTCTACACGAAACGAGGGGGTCGAACGACGCCGATAACCGCGTCAGACGGCAGTCTGACTGATCGAACCGCGACGTGTCAGACGAGGTTACGTAACGCGGTCTCCATGCGAAACGAGGGGGTTCGTCGCGCCGATCGACGATCGGTCCCGCCGCCGAGACGTCCGCTTCGAGTCCGTCGATCGATTCGCCTCCTCTCACTCGACAGGGTACTTATTTCTCCGGAGCACCTACGAGTCGATATGGACTGGCAGCCCGACTGGGGTCTTCGCGCGCGGATGTTTCTGACGATGTTCCTGCTGTTCGCGCTGTACATCGTCTTCGCCGGCGTGATCACCGCGTACATGGGCGGCACCATCTTCGTCTTCGCGTTCCTGTTCGGCGGGATGACGGTCGTCCAGTACTACTTCAGCGACACGCTGACGCTCAAGAGCATGGGCGCGAAAACGGTCTCCCGCGAGGAGTACCCACAGCTTCACGCCTCGATCGATCGCCTCTCACAGCAGGCCGATCTGCCGAAACCCAAAGTGGCCGTCGTCGACTCGAAGGTGCCGAACGCGTTCGCCACCGGCCGGAACCAGAAGAACGCCGCCGTCGCCGTGACGACCGGCCTCCTGCGGACCCTCGACCGCGACGAACTCGACGGCGTCCTCGCGCACGAACTCGCCCACGTCAAGAACAGGGACATGATGGTGATGACCTTCGCCTCCCTGCTCGCGACGATCGCGTTCATGGTCGTCCGGTGGGGCGCGTTCTTCGGCGGCGGCCGGAACCGGCAGGGTGGCGGCGTCGTCGTCGCGATCGTCGTCTCTCTACTGGTCTGGATCGTGAGCTACATCCTGATGCGGGCGCTCTCGCGCTACCGCGAGTTCGCCGCCGATCGCGGCGCGGCCGCGATCACCGGCAAGCCCTCGGCGCTCGCGTCGGCCCTGCTCAAGATCTCCGGCGAGGTCGACAAGGTCCCCGATCGGGACATGCGCGAGGAGGCCGAGATGAACGCCTTCTTCATCATCCCGATCAAGTCCGGCATCGTCGGCCGCCTGTTCAGCACCCATCCGTCGACCGAGCGCCGGGTCGAACAGCTCCGGGACCTCGAACGCGAGATGGAAGCGTTCTGATACGGTTTCCTGTACGTTATTTCCGGCGCAACCGCCGCCCGGATCGCGGTTGCGCCGGTAAATCGGTACAGCAATCCGTATGAGTCGACTGCCGGTCACGACGACCGGCGATCGAACTGCCGGCGCGCCCGTCGTTATACTACCGGACAACAGTCAGTGAATACTCGATCGCGTTTCGACGGCTGTCGTCGCTGACGACAGCGTCTCGAGTGCGATCGATGTATGAACCGTTTTGTCCGGCAGTATTACTCCGGTGGGATGCCGTACGGCCGGGGACGTCGCGGGGGCCGCTTCCCCACGTAGAACGCGAGAACGACGAGCCCGCCGATAACGGGCAGGAGAAAGAACCCGACGGCGAATCCGACGGCCCACATGTCCGCGGTGTCCATGGCTCGCGCTCTCGCGTCGCGATAGATCATCGCCGCGCCGAGGAGCGCGAGCACCGCAGCGACGGGGAATCCGATGTCGATACTGATGCCGACCATACTGGCCGTTCAGACGACACGACGATACCGTTTCCGTTCCCGGGCAACCGAATAGCACCATTTGAAGGGATCGCCCCCGTTGGCCCACGTATGGGACTGCTCGACGGACTCCGTGCCGTGCTGGGGTTGCGCGCCGAGGCCGACGCCAAACGGGACGCCGATCCCGACGACCTGTTCGGGATGAGTACCGCCTACCTCACGATGGAAGCCGATCTGGGCTACGAATCGGCGGACGTCGGTGCGCTCTGTTTCTCCGGCGTCGACTCGAGTAGCTTCCGCGAGGCCGTCGACGAGGTCGAGGCGATCCTCGAGGCCGGTCGCGAGGAGACCGGCACCGAGTTCTCCGTCTCGTCGGACGAGCACGGCTACCACTGGGTCGTCCTCGAGGACGAGGACCCGGAGGACCTCGTTACGAGCATGCACTTCGCCGCGGACACGTTCATCGAACACGGCTACGGGTCGCGCCTGCTCGCGGCCGTGTTTGCCTACGAGAAAGGCGATACCGCGCAGCGGTATCGAGACGGAGGCGGTGGAACCGCCGGAGCGGATGGATCGGCTTACTGGATCTACTCGTTCCGCCGCGGCCGGTTCTACCCGTTCGCGCCCCGTCCCGGCCGCGAACGCGACTCGAGCGCGGAGTTCAAACTCGAGGCGGCACTCGACGGCGAACTCGAGATCGAACGCGAGAAGGAGTACTGGTACCCGCTGTGGCCGAGTTCGGGCGGGAAACACCCCTGGGAGTGACGAAGCGGCGTTACAGGCGATCGTCGCCGATCGACCGGTCCCAAACTGTGTTGGAGACACTGGTATGTCCGTTTCCACGGTACGGAAACGTACGGCAGGGCGGCCGACGCCACCTCATCCCCACCCCCATCACGCAACTGCGCCATACACCAGTTGCCCCGTCCTGTCCGTACCCCTTACCCCACCCACCCCACTCCTTTCCGAGGACCCACGACTCACCAGCGGCGAATCCGTCGGCCCGGACCGGTTCGCGGCCGCCCACGACAGATCGTATCAGTGGCTACTATAGGGCCGCGTTCGGTACGCCCCACCAGTGACCGACTGGAACCAGTTCAAGGGCGATCGCGCGAACGCGGGCCTGCAACGCGACCTCGCCGGCCCGTACCGGGTCGCGGAGGCCTGGACCGCCGACCTCTCCGGGCCGATCCGATCGTCGCCGGTGCTCGATCGGGACACCGTCTACGTCGGCACGAGCCACGGTAACCTGTTCGCGTTCGATCGGGAGACGGGCCGTCGGCGCTGGGTGTTCGAGACCGTGACGGCGATCGACGCGACGCCGATCGTCACGCCCGACCTGGCGTACGCGGGGACGGCCGACGGCACGATCCACGCGATCGATCCCGGCACCGGTGAGGCGGTCTGGGAGACCGAACTCCCCGGCGACCTCACGACCTCGCTGTCGCTGTCCGACGGCCGACTGTTCGCCGGCCACGCCGACGCGCACGGGGTGTCGGCGATCGACGCGGACACGGGCGAACTGCGCTGGAGTCACGAGACCGGCGGGTCGGTCGTCGGCTGTCCGGCCGTCGACGACGATCGGGTCTACGTCGGGACGGCCAGGGAGACCGTGGTCGCTCTCGCGATCGAGGACGGCGCGGTCGAGTGGGAGGTGCCGGCCGACGGTGCGGTCGCCGACGGCCCGACCCTCGCCGACGGGCGCGTGTACGTCGGTGACGACGACGGAACGTTGCTCGCGCTTTCCGCCGAGACCGGCCAGTCGTGGTTTACCTACGAGATCCGGGACGCGTTCACCTCGTCGGCGACGGTGCTCCCCGACGAGGAAACCACGTTCGTCGGCGCGGCGGACGGCTACCTCCACGTCACCGACACCACCTTCGGCCGGCGCAAGGTCCGGGGCTGGCTCTTCTCGAAGCAGGGAATCGCCCTCGACGGCGAGATCCACTCGAGTCCGGTCGTCACCGGCGACGTCTGTCTCGTCGGCGATTCGTCGGGATCGCTCTACGGCATCGACGTGGCGGAGTTCGACGTTCTCTGGCACTTCGGGACCGACGGCGCGATCACGAGCACGCCCGCGATCGCCGCGGAACGGCTCTACGTCGGCAGCGACGACGAACGACTCTACTGTCTCGAGTGGGACGCCGACGAGCCGAAACCCTGTTCCGGACTACCGTGAGCCGTTGACGGCGCAACCGTACGGCGGTTCGCGGTTGTGCCAGTAACTCGTTACAGCAGACCGTACGAGTCGCCTCTGCCCGGTCCCGACGGCTGGTCGTCTCTCGACGCGATCGCTCGGTTTCGCCGGTCGACCCGATCGGAACGAGTCCGGAAGCCCGCCGCTTGCCCCCACTTTCACTTTCACTTCCCTGTTAACGAGGCTTTATGAGGGGTCCGGCACAACGCGTTGGTATGGCAGACGCAGACCTCGAGACGCTCCCTGGCGTCGGACCGGCAACCGCAGACAAACTCCACGACGCGGGCTTCGACTCCTTCCAGAGTCTCGCCGTGGCCTCCCCCTCCGAACTGTCGAACACGGCGGACGTCGGCGAGTCCACCGCGGCCGACATCGTCAACGCCGCCCGCGACGCCGCCGACGTCGGCGGCTTCGAGACCGGTTCCACGGTCCTGGAGCGACGCAACGAGATTGGCAAACTGAGCTGGCATATCGACGAAGTCGACGACCTGCTGGGCGGCGGGATCGAGACCCAGTCGATCACCGAAGTGTACGGCGAGTTCGGCTCCGGCAAGTCCCAGGTCACCCACCAGATGGCCGTCAACGTCCAGCTTCCCAAGGAGGTCGGCGGCCTCCACGGCAGCGCGATGTTCATCGACAGCGAGGACACGTTCCGCCCCGAGCGGATCGACGACATGGTCCGCGGGCTCCCGGACGAGGCGATCGATGCCGCCCTCGAGGACCGCGAGATCGAGGGTTCGGCCGACGACGAGGACGCCGTCGACGAACTCGTCGAGGATGTCCTCGAGAAGATTCACGTCGCGAAGGCGTTCAACTCCAACCACCAGATGCTGCTGGCGGAGAAGGCCAAGGAACTGGCGGGCGAACACGAGGACAGCGAGTACCCGATTCGGCTCCTCTGCGTCGACTCGCTGACCGCCCACTTCCGCGCGGAGTACGTCGGCCGTGGCGAACTCGCCGACCGCCAGCAGAAACTCAACAAGCACCTCCACGACCTCGACAAGGTCGGGAACCTCTACAACACCGCCGTCATCGTCACGAACCAGGTCGCCTCGAACCCCGACTCGTTCTTCGGCGACCCGACCCAGCCGATCGGTGGCAACATCCTCGGCCACAAGTCGACGTTCCGGATCTACCTCCGCAAGTCCAAGGGCGACAAGCGGATCGTCCGACTGGTCGACGCTCCGAACCTCGCCGACGGCGAGGCCGTCATGCGCGTCCAGGACGAAGGGCTGAAGCCGGAATAACGCCCACAGACCTCAGCGTGGGTTTCGGTCGTTCCGCCCCTCTATCGAGACCGTGTTCGACTCGCCGTACGCGACGGTGACGTCGTAGTCGCAGTAGCCGAACTCCACGCGCCCGGCGCGGCGTCGTGCTCGGCCGCCGTTCGTCGGTGCGAACAGTTCTTCGAGCGCTTCGGGATCGATCACGTTCCACAGCGGCGGCAACGTGCGGACGTCGACGCCCTCGGCGTCTGCGACCGCGGTGACGATCGCGTCGGTGATCGGCTCCGGCTGTTCGTCGCCTCTCCACGTCCCGGTGATAATCATCGAATCCAGTATGTGATTGACTATCAAAAAGCTATACCCGAACGAGTCGCTACCCTGCCGCTATCGGATCAGAGACGGCGTCGACGAGACGATCCTGGGCGATCGTCGTGAAAATCAGTCCGGACGTTCATACGGTCTGCTGTAACGAGTTGCCGGTGCAACCGCAGGATTGTCGCGGTTGCACCGGAACTGACTCGCAGTAGTCCGTATCAGTCCTCGGTCGTCGTCTTCTCGACGTCGAGTTCGCCGCGGTAGATCTCCGCGCCGTCCTGGGCGACCTTCTCGGCGAGGACCGCACACTTGACGCGCATCGGCGAGATATCGACTCCGAGCATGTCGATCACGTCGTCGCGGTCCATCTCGAGGAGGTCGTCGATCGTCGTCCCGGCGAGTTCGGTCGAGAGCATGCTCGCCGAGGCCTGGCTGATCGCACAGCCGTCGCCGGAGAAGGCCACCCGTTCGATCGTCTCCCCGTCGTCCTCGAGGCGGACGTCCATCCGAATCTCGTCGCCACACATCGGGTTCTCGCCGACGTGGGTAAACGTTGGATCCTCGAGTTTCCCGTAGTTCCGGGGGTTCTTGTAGTGGTCGAGGATCTGCTGTCGGTACATATCGGAACCCAGTCCCATCGTTGGATACGGGTAGGCCAGTGAGTTGTAAAAGGGTTCCGGGGCCCCACGGCGGCGGTCTCGAACCCGGGACGGTCGACGGTCCAGACCGCCCCTCCCGACTACCGCTCGCCCGCCGTCTCCGCGTCGAACTGGGTGACGAACTCGCGGACGAACGCCGCCCGATCGGTCGCGAGGTCCCGGCCGACGTCGGTGTACATTCGCGCCGGCAGGTCGAGGATCTTCTTGTGAATGTGGTTGTACTGGGTGGCACCGGCCGACGTCTCGTCCTCGGCGACCGGGACCGACGGATCGTGAATCGGCGAGCCCAGTTCGCCGCCGTACGCGAACACCCGGGCGATGCCGACCGCGCCGAGCGCGTCGAGGTTGTCCGCGTCGCTGAGGAGTTTCGCCTCGATCGTCTCGGGTTCGACGTCGTTCGAGTACCGGTGGGCCCGGATGCAGTGCTGGACCGCGTCGATCGTCGTCGCATCCGCGCCCACGTCCTCCAGAATCTCGCCCGCCTCCCGCGCTCCCCAGGTCGCGTGGTCGTCGATCTCGCCGCGATCCTCCCGCGATCGACCGACGTCGTGAAGGGCGACGGCGAGGTGCAGGACCCGCTCGTCGACCGGGTCCGGGTGGCGATCGGCGAGCGTCTCGGCCAGCGCGTCGACGCGCTGGACGTGGTGCCAGTCGTGGGCGGGGGGCGCGTCGTCGAAGTACGGGCGGGCGCGATTTCGAACGTCCTCGAGCATGCGACCCTCGTTCTCGGGGATCGGTGAAAAAATACCCGTCACTGACGTGTGCCGATCGTCCGGCCGGACGGGGAACGCTAACAATCGGCGACTGCGACGTGGTACTCGCTGTCGTTCTCACGCGAACAGTTGTCGCGCGTCGTCCAGCGCCGCGATCAACTTGTCGACCTCCTCCCGGGTGTTGTAGACGTAGAAGGATGCGCGAGCGGAGGCCGCGATACCGAGTTTGTCGTGCAGCGGCTGGGTACAGTGGTCGCCGGCCCGGATCGCGATCGTGTGGTCGTTCAGGATCGAGGTCAGGTCGTGGGCGTGGACGCCGTCGACGTTGAAGCTGACGAGGCCGCCCCGATCGGGGCCGCCCTCGGGGCCGTAGATCTCGACGTCGTCTTCGGCCGCGAGCCGATCGTAGGCGTAGGCGGCCAGCTCCTCCTCGTGGGCGCGGATGCGGTCCATGCCGACGTCCTCGAGCCAGTCGACCGCGGCGTGGAGGCCGACGGCTTCCGCGATCGGCGGCGTGCCGGGTTCGAACTTCCACGGGAGCTCGCCCCACGAGGAGTCCTCGAAGGTGACCTTGCGGATCATGCCGCCGCCGTAGAGGTAGGGGTTCAGCTCCTCGAGCAGGTCCCGTTTGCCGTAGAGGACCCCGATCCCGGTTGGACCGGCCATCTTGTGGCCCGAGAAGGCGTAGAAGTCGGCGTCGATTTCTTTCACGTCGACCGGGCGGTTCGGGACGGCCTGTGCGCCGTCGATGAACGAGAGCGCGCCGTGTTCGTGGGCGAGGTCGGTCAGCTCCGAGACGGGGTTGACGGTGCCGAGCGTGTTCGAGACGTGGACCGCCGAGACGATCGCGGTGTCGTCGGTGACCAACTCGCGGGCGTGGTCCATGTCCAGTCGGCCGGTCTCGTCGACCCGGATGTAGTTCACCTCGGCCCCGGTCCGCTTGCCGATCTGTTGCCACGTGACCAGCGAGGCGTGGTGTTCCATCTCGGTCAGGACGATTTCGTCGCCGGGACCGAGTTCGTCCAGGCCCCACGAGTAGGCGAGCAGGTTCTCGCTCTCGGTCGTGTTCTTGGTGAAGATGACCTCCTCCCGACCGTCGGCGTTGATGAACTCCGCGACGCGATCGTGGGCCTCCTCGTAGGCGATCGAGGCCTCCTGGCTGAGGTGGTGGATCCCGCGGTGGACGTTCGCGTTGGACTGCCGGTAGTAGTCGCTCATCGCGTCGACGACCGGGTCCGGCGTCTGGGTCGTCGCCGCGTTGTCGAGGTAGACGACCTGCTGGCCGTCGAACTCCCGCTTCAGAATGGGGAACTCCTCGCGGATGGCCCCGACGTCGAGCGGTTCGAGTTCCTGGTGACTCATTACCGTCTAGGAGGGACGCCAGACAAAACACTCCTTCGGTCCGCACCCCGTTCTGCCGGTCTCGCGGTCGCGTACCGACCAATGTGCCCAAAAAACCCGGGTAGGGGTACACGGCAGGACGCTTCCGTCGACAGGGCGTGATGGACCTGCCGTGCGTACGTGTACCACACTCGAACGTATACGTGTATCGCCGATCGACGGTCCCGGGTCCGCGCCGACCGACGGCCGGTGGGCCGCGACGGGCCGTCGCGATCGGCTACTGCTGCACTTCGAGGACCCGCACCTCGCAGTCGTCGCAGGTGATCGCGTACACCTCGTGGGAGCGACAGCAGGATTCGACAGTCTCCGCGTCGATCGAGATCGGTCCGTCGCAGGTCGGGCAGCGCTCGACGAACGCCCGGAGCCCGCTCGCGAGCTGGCTCCGCTGTTCGAGCGGCCGTGCCTCCCAGTCGGGCAGGCGATCCTCGAGTACCCGCGAACTCGCGAGGTCGGCCACCAGCGCGGCGTCGGACTCCCACTGGGCGGCCAGCTGCCCGTCGATGCGGGCGACGACGTTTCCGCCCGACACGTCGAGCGACAGTACCTCGGAGTCGGTTTCGAGGAAGTCGGCGACCTGCGACCGGCGATCGGCGTCGCGCATCTCCTCGATCGCCGCCCGCCAGGCAGTCCGGAGGCCGTCGTCGAGACAGAGGTCCTCCTCGCCGTCCGGCGTGGTACAGGGGGTGACGACTCCGTGGTCGAGGAAGTACGTCTCGGGGTCGACCGGCTCGAACTCGTCGGTCGGCGCGTCGCCGTCGGTCCCCGTCTCACGAGTCTCGACGGCTGGACCGCCCGGTTCGGGCGCCTTGTCGAACTTTGCGAGGAGCCAGTCGGGGAAGTACCGCTTCGTCAGCGTCGGCGTTCCCGGAACCAGGTAGCCCCGGAAGTAGATCGCGGCCAGCGAGACCGCCAGTACGATCGGCGCGGCCGGCGGTGAGAGCAGTGCGATCACCGCCGAGAGCACGGCTGCGATCACGACGTTGACGATCGTACACGGGATGCACCGGTTCTCGCCCGTGTACTCCGGCTGTCGGAGGCGATCGAGCGGGTGCGAGCTGTCTACCATACGGATTCAGTACATGTCTCTCTGCAAAAAGCTTGGTGTCGATCGGGCGCGCTGGCGGCGGATGCCCGGTATCCGTCGCGATCTGCCCGCTCGCGCCGCTAGTCCATCCTCAGCAACTGGGCGTGTCGCGTCGCGCCCACGTCGAGGACGTTCGCCTCGTCGACGAACCCCTCCTCGATCGCGAGTTCCACTGCGCGGGTGCCGACGATGTTGGCGACGGAGGCCCGCGCGAGGCTGTCGACGACGGCCCCCTCGTCGACCGGATCGCCGCCGTAGAACTCCTCGGTGACGGTCAGCGAGATCTCTCCCTCGGCGAACGTCTCGCCGAGGACGTCCTCGTCACAGACCGCGACCAGTAACCCTTCCTGCGTCTCGCGTTCGTTGACGATCATGGCCTACTCCAGTCTCCACTCGCCGTCCTCGTCCTGCTGGACGCGATCGACCTGTTCGATCTCCGCGTCGTCCATCGTGCCGGGCTGGCCGCCCTGGCCGTGCATCTCCTGGCGTTCCTCGACGACGCGCTGTTCGGCCCGCTCGCGCATCTCGTTGGCCTCGTCGGCGATCTCCTCGGCTTCGTCGTACTCGCCCAGTTCCTCGAGGATGCGGGCTTTCTCCTCTAAGACCTGCGCGTTGCGCATCCCGAGTCGAACCGCGTTGTCGATGCAGTGAAGCGCCTCCTCGGCCAGGCCGCGCTCGGAGAGGAAGAACGCGCGGTTGAACCAGCCCTCGGCGAACCGCTCGTCGATCTCGACGGCGCGCTCGGCGTGCTCCAGGGCCTGTGCGGTTTCGCCGAACTCCCAGAGCGCGTAGGCGAGATTCGTCTCCGCCGTGGCGGCGTGCTCGCTCGAATCGTCGATCCGGAGCGCCTCGCGGTGGGCCCCGATCGCCTCGTCGTACTCCTCGAGTTCGGCGTGGGCGACGCCCTTGTTGACCCACGCCTCCTGTGCGACGCGATCGTCCTCGGCGAAGCGGGCGGCCCGCTCGAAGGCATCGGTGGCCTGCTCGAAGCGGTTGATCTGCATGTAGTTCAACCCGACGTCGAGCAACTCGGCCGCGTCGACCGCCCCCCGGTCGATGTTCTGCTCGTCGAGCGTGTCGGTGACCACCCGCGAGTCGACGGGGTCGACCTTCGAGGGGTCGATCCCCAGTTCCGGCGGATCCAGGTCGAACTCCTCGTAGGGATCGTCGAATCCCTCGCCCTCGGAGAACGGGTGCTCGCGATCGCCCTCTCGGTCAGTCATTGGGAGAATGGTGGCGGCGACGACTGTTAAGGGCTACGACCCGAACGACGTCATCGAAGCGTCCCCGAGAGCACTTTCGCGGCGACGAGGACGGGATCCCACGTCGTGTTGAACGGCGGCGCGTACGCGAGATCGTAGTTCTCGAGGTCGGCGACGGTCGCGCCCTCGGTGATCGCGCCGACGATCGCGTGGCTCCGATGCACCGCCCCTTCTCCGTACTCGCTGACGAGGCTCGCCCCCAGAAGCCGGCCGGAGTCCCGATCGGCGGTGAGCGTGACGGTGACGGTGCCGCCCTCGGGGTAGTAACCCGCGCGGGACTTCGCCGTGATCGTCTCGGTGACGGGATCGAAGCCGGCGGTACGGGCCGCCCGGGGACCGACGAGGCCAGTTCTCGCCGCCTCGACGTCGAACGCCTTGACGGCCGCGGTGCCGGCGATCCCGCCGCCTTCCGTCGGCGTTCCGGCGACGGTCTGGCCGACCGCGCGCCCGTGACGGTTCGCGGTCAGCGCCAGCGGGACGTACGCCGGTTCGCCCGTGACGACGTGGGTCGACTCGGCGCAGTCGCCCGCCGCGTAGACGTCCGGCGCGCTGGTCTCGCGGTAGGCGTCGGTCGCGATCGCGCCCGTCTCCCCGATCTCGATCCCGGCGTCCTCGGCGAGAGCGGTCCGGGGTCGGACGCCGGTACCGAGCAGGGCCATGTCGACCGGGACCCGATCGTCGGCGGTGACGACGGCCTCGATCTCGTCCTCGCCCGCCAGTTCCTCCACTTCGGCGTCGAGGTACAGGACGACGTCCTGTTCGCGGAGGTGGTCGGCGACCGCCTCGCTCGTCGCGTCGCTGAACCCCGTCAGGACGGCGTCGCCGCGCTGGAAGAGGTGGACCTCGAACCCGTTCGCGGCCAGCGCTTCCGCCATCTCGATTCCGATGTACCCCCCGCCGACGATCCCCACGGGACCGGTACAGGTCTCTAAGTACTGGCAGGCCGGCCCCCGATCGGGCTGCTGGAGCGACTCGCCGCCCCGCGCTCGCGCGACGTACTCCCGGAGTTCCTTCCCGTCGCTCATCGATCCGAGGGTGTAGACGCCCTCGCGATCGGTGCCCGCGATCGGCGGCACCGTCGCCGCCGCGCCGGTCGCGATCAGCAGGTGATCGTACGACTGGACGACCTCGCCGTCGTCGCTCTCGGCCGTGACCGTGCGGTCGTCGGGATCGATCGCGACGACCTCGTGGCCCGTCCGCAGGTCGACGTCGCGCTCCTCGCGGAACTCCTCGGGAGTCACCGAGACGAGGTGGTCGAGCGACTGGATCTCGCCCTTGACGTAGTAGGGGAGGCCGCACGCGCCGTAGGAGACCCACTCGCCCTTCTCGAAGACGACGACGTCCAGGTCGGGATCGTCTCGCTTTGCCTTGCTCGCGGCGGCCATCCCGGCCGCGTCGCCGCCGACGACCACGAAGGTATCGGACATGGAGCCACGTAGACCACCCAGCCCCATTGCAGTGTTGCCGATCGTGCGTTCGCCGCGCAGTACCGGGGTCGCGTCCGCCGTGTGCGGCGTCGCCCGATCGCCGCTCAGGGTGTCGTGATCGATCGCGTCCCGCCACGTCGGCCGCGTCCCGTGCCGACCCACCACCGTTGAATAGCGTTCGCCCCGGAGTCTCCCGTATGCGACTGTTCGTCAGCGTCGACCTGTCCGACGAGTTCGCGGACCCGATCGCCGACCTGCAGGACGCCCTCGCGGACGCGAGCGGCCTCAACTTCACCGATCCCGAACAGGCCCACGTCACGCTGAAGTTCCTCGGGGACCTCGACGAGGACCGTCTCCCCGAACTCGAGGACGAACTCGCCGCCGCGGTCGCGGATGCCGACGTCGACCCCTTCACCGCCCGTTACGGCGGTCTCGGTGTCTTCCCCTCGCTCGACTACATCAGCGTCGTCTGGTTCGGCGTCGAAGCGGGCGGCGAGGAACTGACCCGTCTCCACGAGGCGATCGAGGAGCGGACGACCGCGATGGGGTTCGACGCCGAGAGTCACGACTTCACGCCCCACGTCACGCTCGCGCGGATGGAACACGCCGGCGGGAAGGAGCACGTGCAGGAGATCGTCCAGGAGCGCGACCCGACGATCGGCGAGTGCCGCGTCGAAGAGGTCCGACTCACCGAGAGCACACTCACCTCGGACGGCCCGGTTTACTCGACGGTCGAGTCGTTCCCGCTCGGGTGAGCGGCCGGTTTCCCCGATCTGGACCGCGTTCGACTGGTCTGGCATCGTGCCGGCTGTAGCCGCTCCCTACTGCCGACGAAACCGGGTTAAAACGTCTGTAAACGCGATAGTTCAGGAACTACAGAACTGGGTATCATGTCGGCGTCCGGTGTAGCCCGTCTCGTACGATGGCGTCCGCACCCGATTCCGCGGGCGGATCGATCGATCTCTCCAGGGGGCACCCATGACGGCCGATCCGGACGGCGAGCGAACAGCGAGCAGTCGCTCCGTGACACGCCGGGACGTGGTCGTCGCGCTCGGCGGCGCGGCGGCCGCCTCGACGATCGGCGTCGACGGCGCGACCGCACGCGAGGCCCCGCTCCACGTGCGCGTCTATCCGGGGCCCGTTCCGCTTCGCGCCTGGGTGCGATACCGGTTCCAGGGCATGTCCCGGGACTGGCCACCCCCGTACCGGGCGGCGATGGTGGCCGTCGAGGACGCCTTCGAACAGGTGCTCGACTACGCGCGGGAGCGATCGCGACTCCCTAACGTCGATTTCAGAATCGAGCGCGGACAGCGCGTCCGGTTCCCGCTCACGGCCGCGGACCCGTCGATCGACGCGTTCGTCCCGACCCGGAAGACGGTGCTCGACGTCTTTCGCGACCAGGTGCGCGAGCGCGACGTGGGGTCGGCGACGACCTGTCACCTGTTGCTGTGCTGGGCCCCGTTCAATTTCCGACTGGGCTACGGCGGCACGCACCCGTCGATCGATCGGATCGACCGCGCCGACGGAGAAGGTGCCTACACCGCGGCGAACGTCGGGGCGACGGAACTCTGGGACTCGCGGGCGGTGACCCGTAACATGGCGATCCACGAGACGCTCCACACCTTCATTTCGCCCGACGTCGCCGAATCGGTGGGCGGATCGCCGTGCGATCACAACCTCGGCTCTGCCGTCCGGACCGACGACGCACTTCGCGTCTCGCCGATAGCGACGGCCTACGCCAGCCCCGATCGGTTCGACGCCGGGACTCGCTGGGAAGGCCGCGGGTGTGCGGATCACGATCGGTTCCACCGCCACGACGGCCACGAGGGGATCGATCGGTACGCGTACACGACGCGGTTGAGCGAAGCGACCTGCGAGGCCGTCACGCGGTATCTCGAGCGTCAGCGGCCCCTCTCGTGAACGCCGGCAAGATGGACAAGATTTTAAGCCAGCGTGGGCTACGTCCGGCCACTATGGGTAAGAAATCGAAGGGCAAGAAGAAGCGTCTTGCCAAACTCGAGAACCAGAACAGCCGCGTTCCGGCCTGGGTCATGATGAAGACCGACATGGAAGTCCAGCGGAACCCGAAGCGACGCAACTGGCGGCGCAGCGACACTGACGAGTAACCATGAGTGCCAGTGATTTCGAGGAGCGCGTGGTAACGGTCCCGCTCCGAGACGTCAAGAAGGGGGCCAACCACGAGGCCGCCGACCTCGCGATGCGACTCGTCCGCGAACACCTCGCGAAACACTTCGCCGTCGACGAAGACGCCGTTCGACTCGACCCCTCGATCAACGAGACGGTCTGGTCGCAGGGCCGATCGAACCCGCCGCGAAAGCTCCGCGTCCGCGCGGCCCGCTTCGACGAAGAGGGCGAAGCCGTCGTCGAGGCCGAGGTCGCCGAGTAAACTTGCAACGTCTCGCCTTCGCCGGGTCGGCGTACGTCGGGGTGTTCGCCCGCGCGACCGACTCGTGCGTGCTCGTTCGCCCCGACCTCGACGACGACGTCGTCGCCGACCTGACCGACGAACTCGGCGTGCCGGCGATCGAAACGACCGTCGGCGGTTCGTCGACGGTCGGTGCCCTAGCGACGGGGAACGAGAACGGCCTGCTGGTCAGTTCGCGCGTCCTCGAGACCGAGCGCGATCGACTCGCAGAGGACGTCGACGTCCCCGTCGCGGAACTGCCGGGAAACATCAACGCCGCCGGCAACGTCGTGCTTGCCAACGACTACGGCGCGTACGTCCATCCCGACCTCCCGCGGGAGGCGATTCAGATCGTGACGGACACCCTCGAGGTTCCCGTCGAGCGCGGCGACCTCGCGGGGGTCCGGACGGTCGGCACGGCCGCGGTCGCGACGAACGCGGGCGTGCTCTGCCACCCGAAGGCCACCGACGAGGAACTGGACGTTCTGGAGGAGACACTCGACGTCCGGGCCGACGTCGGCACGGTCAACTACGGCGCGCCGCTGGTCGGGTCGGGCCTGATCGCGAACGAGAACGGCTACGTCGTCGGCGAGGACACGACGGGGCCGGAACTCGGCCGGATCGAGGACGCGCTGGGCTACCTGGACTGACGCCCGTCTTCGGTCCGATCTCGCTTCTCCGATCTCTCCACCAGCCACCACACGCGGCCGCTACTGCGGCTCGAACCGGTGCATGACGACTTCGCTGTCGTCGTCCCACTCGAAGTTCTCGTGGGCGCGCTCGAGCAGTCGTCGATAGGCCTCGAGATCGTCCATTCCTTCGGCCTGCGCGTCCTCGTCGGTCAGGTCGCCCAGCGTACGATCGGTCACCTCGCGCACCTCGAACGTCGTGTCGTCGATCGTGAACGTGTCTCCTTCTTCGGCGTACTGCTGGCCGCGGTGGATCTGCGTGACCGCGCCGTCTCTGGCCCGCTTGCGCATCCGATCGCTCGGGAGCAGGGTTGCGGGATCGATCTCGCTCATGGAGCGTCGTTCGCTCACGTCCCGGAAAACCGTTTGGCCTCCGCACGTGGGGTTTCCCCGACACCGTGGCGCGATCGATCGCGATCCGACCGTCGAATGGGAAGGGAAGATTCTTCCGGCTCCCTGCCGGAGGGGAAGACATGAGTGAGTTTACGGTCAGTGGTCGGTTCAAGAACCGCGACGGATTCGCGGAGTTCGAGACGACGATCGACGCGGAGAACGAGAACGTTGCCCGCGAGCACGCCCTCTCCCAGCTCGGGAGCCAGCACGGGCTCAAACGTACCGAGATCGAACTCGAGGAGGTAGCCCAGCGATGAGCAGTCAACAGCAGCTCCAGCAGCTCTCCCAGGAACTCCAGGAGATCCAGGAACAGATCGAGGCGCTCCAGCAGTCGGTCGAGGGCATCCAGCAGGAGAAGACCGAGGTCGACGAGGCCATCGAGGCCCTCGAGACGCTCGAGTCGGGCTCGACCGTGCAGGTGCCCCTCGGCGGCGGCGCGTACCTCCGCGCGGAGATCCAGGACATCGACGAGGCGATCGTCGACCTCGGCGCCGACTACGCCGCGGAGTTCGAACAGGACGACGCCGTCGACGCCCTCGAGAACAAGAAAGACCACCTCGACGATCGGATCGACGAGATCACGTCGGAGATTTCGGAACTCGAGACCGAGAGCGACCAGCTCGAACAGCAGGCCCAGCAGCTCCAGCAGCAGGCGATGCAACAGCAGATGCAACAGATGGGCGGTCAGGGCCAGGGCCCCGACGAATAGCCGCGTAGGGACCACCACCGATATCCATGTTCGACAACCTGAAGGACAAGCTCGGGAGCTTCCGCAAAGACGCCGAAGAGGCCGCCGAAGAGAACGTCGAGGAGGTCGAGGAAGACGAACTCGACGACGAGGAACGCGCGGAGGCCGAGCGTGGCGACGGTGTGGAGGCGGCCGCGTCGGCGGAAGCCCCCGATACTACCCCTGGAGAGTCTGCGGAGGCGGCCGAACCACGGGCGGATCTCGACGCCGCGGCGACCGAAGCGGCGGGCGCACGGACCGGGCCGGACGCGGAACTGGATGCACAGGACGGCGACACTCCTGGGTCGTCAGCGGCGACGACGGCCGAACCGTCTCCGACGTCCGGCGGCGAACCGGAGTCCACGGGGGCGCCCGACGCCGAACCGGAACCGGAACCGGAGGCCGACCCCGTAGAGTCCGCAGCCGACGACGCCGTGGACGAGGACGCTGACGGGGATGAGGAGAACAACTCGACCGGCTTCGGCCGGAAGGCCAAGTCGCTCGTCCGCGGGAAGTTCGTCATCGAGGAGGAGGACCTCGAGGACCCGCTGCACGAACTCGAACTGGCGTTGCTCTCGAGCGACGTGGAGATGGGCGTCGCCGAGGAGATCCTCGACAACATCCGCGACGAACTGGTCGGGGAGACCCGCACGTTCACCACCTCGACCGGCGACGTGGTCGAGGAGGCCCTGCGTGACGCGATCTACGACGTGATCAGTGTCGGCCAGTTCGACTTCGACGAGCGCATCGCGATCGAGGACAAGCCCGTCACGATCGTCTTCACCGGCGTCAACGGCGTCGGGAAGACGACCTCGATCGCCAAGCTGAGCCGCTACTTCGAGGAGCGGGGCTACTCGACCGTGATGGCGAACGGCGACACCTACCGTGCCGGGGCCAACGAGCAGATCCAGGAACACGCCGACGCGCTGGGGACGAAGCTCATCAGCCACGAGCAGGGCGGCGATCCCGCTGCGGTGCTGTACGACGCCGTCGAGTACGCCGAGGCCAACGACGTCGACGTCGTCCTCGGCGATACGGCCGGTCGCCTCCACACTGACGAGGGGCTGATGGACCAGCTCGAGAAGATCGGCCGCGTCGTCGATCCCGACATGACGCTGTTCGTCGACGAAGCCGTCGCGGGCCAGGACGCCGTGAATCGGGCCCGCGAGTTCAACGAGGCCGTCGAGATGGACGGCGCGATCCTCACCAAGGCCGACGCCGACTCCAACGGCGGCGCAGCGATCTCGATCGCCCACGTCACCGGGAAGCCCATCCTCTTTCTCGGCGTCGGACAGGGGTACGACGACCTGGAGCGGTTCGATCCCGAGGAGATGGCCGATCGGCTGCTCGAGGAGTAACGCGGTTCGTGCCTTCTTCGACGTTCAATACATCGAAACTGACGAAGCCGACCCGACTCCAACGGCGGTGAGCCGAGCAGCGCGAGGCGATCCACGTCGGACCTCCGGTCCGACGATGGCGCAGCGATCTCGATCGCCCACGTCACCGGGAAACCGATCCTCTTTCTCGGCGTCGGACAGGGGTACGACGACCTGGAGCGGTTCGACCCCGAGCAGATGGCCGATCGTCTCCTCGCGGACGACGAGTCGTAGCCCACTCGCCGTCTTTTCGGCACGTGATCCGTTCGGAACGATCGACGAGAGCGATGTCCATCCCGGGCGTCCGTCGATCGCGTCGACAGTAGCCACCGCAAGGTCTATAGAGTCGGGATATATTGTAATACGTACAAATGAAGTACGATATAGTTGGTCGAAAAACGACCAGAATGGCGGTAAATAATCCTGTGGTCAACAATGGCTGACGGATCGGCGGCGGTGACGGACATGGAGACCGCGATCGACCGATCCGTAAGCGACGGCGATTCGGTGTATCTCGCGGGGTTTACCCACCTGATCCCGTTCGCGGCCGGTCACGAAATCGTCCGACAGGAGTACACCGATCTGAACCTGATCCGGGCGACGCCGGACCTGATCTACGATCAACTGATCGCCGCAGGCTGTGCGTCGACGGTGACGTTCTCATGGGCCGGGAATCCGGGCGTCGGAGGCCTCCGCGCATTTCGCCGGGCGGTCGAAGACGACGTTCCGCATCCGATCGAGATCGACGAGTACACGCACTTCGGACTGACGGCACGGCTCGCGGCCGGCGCGCGCGGGTTGCCGTTCATGCCGGTCCGGACGTTCGTGGGTTCGGATCTGCCCGAACACAACGATCACATCCGCCGGGTCGAGGACCCCTTCGGCGACGACGAAATCTACGCCGTACCGCCGCTGTGTCCGGACGTCGCGGTCGTCCGGGCCCAGCGAAGCGACGCGAGCGGTAACGCACACGTCTGGGGGATCCAGGGCGAGATTCCCGAGGTCGCGTTCGCCGCGGATACCGTCGTCCTGAGCGTCGAGGAGGTCGTCGACGAGCAGGTCATCCGGAGCGATCCGAACCGGACCGTCGTCCCTGCCTCGGTCGTCGACTACGTCGTCGAGGAACCGTACGGTTCCCACCCCTCCTACGCACAGGGGTACTACGATCGGGACAACGACGCCTACCTCGAGTGGGACGAGGTCTCGGAGTCGCAGGCCAGCATCGAGGCGTGGCTCGACGAGTGGGTCCACGGCGTGGCCGATCGCCGCGAGTACCTCGAGAAACTCGACAGCGATCGACTGCTCGACCTGGAACCGACCACCGAGTACGCGACGCCGATCGACATGGGGGGCTACTGATGACGGGAACCGAATCCGACGCGGACGAGGCGATCGACGGAACCGACGAGCGAGCGGCCGACGCCGACTGCGACTACACGTCGACGGAACTGATGGTCACGACGGCGGCCCGGGAACTGGAGGACGGCGAGTCGGTGCTCGTCGGCGTGGGCGTGCCGAACCTCGCCTGTAACCTGGCGAAACGAACCCACGCGCCGAACCTGCGGATGGTCTACGAGTCGGGGACGATCGACTCGGACCCGACCTCGTTGCCGCTGTCGATCGGGGATCCAGTCCTCGCGACCGGCGCGGCCGGGGTCGTCCCGATGTTCGAGGGGTTCAGCAAGTACCTCCAGGGCGGCCAGATCGACGTCGGCTTCCTCGGCGGAGCCCAGATCGATCGCCACGGCAACATCAACTCGACGGTCATCGGCGACTACGAGGACCCGGCCGTTCGACTGCCGGGCAGCGGCGGGGCCTGCGAGATTGCCAGCAACGCTCACCGGACGCTGGTCATCACGCCCCACCAGGAGCGCCGATTCCCGGCTGAAGTCGACTTCGTCACCAGTCCCGGCTACGTCGACGGACGGGAGGGCCGCGAGGAACTCGGCCTCCGCGGCGGTCCAGAGGCGATCATCACGGACCTGGCGGTCATGCGCTTCGACGAGGACGGCGAACTGTACGTCGAGACGCTCCACCCGGGCGTCTCGCGCGAGGAGGTCCGGGACGCGACCGGCTGGGACGTCGCGTTCGCCGACGACGTCGGGACGACGCCGACGCCGACCGCCGAGGAACTCCGACTCATCCGCGAGAAACTCGATCCGGACGGCGTTTATCTCGAGTAGCCCGATCGCTTTTTTGCCGTTCGTCGTCCGAAGCACGTCGTCCGGATCGACCTCCGATACCCTCGCCGCACCGATGGAAAACAGCGCCCAGTCTCGAATTCGGTTACTGCGAGGCGGCGTTCGGCGCGACCGTCTCGGCTACGTGTTCGACCGCGTCGATTACCGCGTCCGCGACGCGCTCGATCGACTCCTCGCTGATCGTCAACGGCGGCGTCAGCATGAGGTGGTCGCCGGCGATTCCGTCGACCGACCCGGACCCGGGGTAAGTGTAGACCCCCTGCTCGAGCGCACGATCGTAGACGCGTTTGTTGACGTTCAGGTCCGGATCGAACGGCGTTTTCGTGTCGCGATCGGCGACGAACTCGATGCCGATCATGGCCCCGGCGTGACGGACGTCGCCGACGATCGGATGCTCCCGCAGTGAGGCGAGTTCGGAGACCAGTTGCTCGCCGCGCTGTCGTCCCGTCTCCAGCACCGCGTCCGTGTACTGGTCGACGACGTGGGCCGCGATCGCCGCCGAGAGCGGGTTTCCGCCGAAGGTGTGGCCGTGTGCGAACGACTGGCCGGACCCGTTCTCGAACTCGGCGGCGACGTCGTCCCGGACCAGCGTCGCGCTGATCGGCGCGTAGCCGCCGGAGAGCCCCTTGCCGAGAGTCATCATGTCCGGGACGACGTCGAAGCGTTCCATCGCGAACATCGGTCCCGTCCGGCCGAACCCGGTCATGACCTCGTCCGCGATGAAGAGCACGTCGTACTCGTCGCAGATGCGCCGGATCTCCTCGTAGTAGGCGGGGTGTGGGTGGGCGGCGGGGATGCTCGCGCCCGAGACGGGTTCCGCGACGAACGCGGCGACCGTCTCCGGCCCTTCCTGTTTGATCGTCGTCTCCAGTTCGCGCGCGGCGGCGATCGCCTGCTCCTCGCGCGTTCCGTCGTACGACCAGCGGTAGGGGTAGGCCGGGGGAACGTGGGGCCAGCCGTGGAGCATCGGTTCGTACTCGCTCCGTCTGGTCGTGTTCCCGGTCGCCGAGAGCGCCCCGAGGGTCGCCCCGTGGTAGGATTGCCAGCGGCCGATGATCGTGTTCTTGTGCGGGTTCCCCGTTTCCCGGTGGTACGTCCTGGCCAGTTTGAACGCCATCTCGTTCGCTTCGCTCCCGGAGTTGACGAAGAAGGCAGCGTTCAGGTCGCCGGGTGCCGCTGTAGCCAGTGACTCGGCCAGTTCCTCGGGAGCGTCGTGAGAGAAGTGTGAGAGACTGAGATACGAAACCTCGTCGAGTTGCCCGCCGGCGACGTCCGCGACGCCCGGAACGGAGTGGCCGAGATTGACGACCGCCGCACCCGCTGCGGCGTCGACGAGTTCACGACCGTCTTCGGTCACGAGAAATTCGTCGTAGGCGCGGCGGATCCGCGGAAAGTCGGGGTCCATTCCGCCGCCCCACTTGTAGAACAGGTGTTCTGGATTGCCCATGTATAGCGCTAAACGTATTTGTCTGAATTAAGTCTTACTGAAGGGGTAGTTGATTGGCTCTATTCTGAATAGAGTGGGATAATATGATAATCGTTGCAATAAATCGGGCCTACAGGAGAGCGACCGCTCTCGCGTCCCCGTCGGGGCTGGCAGAGTAGCGGCGACGGTCGCTGGCCACCGATCGCGTCGCCGCGCGGATCGAGCCTGGAGAAGAGTCGGTCCAGAATCAGGCCAGTTCGGCCATGCCGATCTCGGCGAGGTGGTCGTCGGTCGGCCGGCCCTCGTCGTCCCAGCCGCGCCGTTCGTAGTACTCCTCGAGCATCTCGGCCAGTTCGACGACCTCGCCTGCGTTGGACCCCTCCTCGTGGGCCTCGTCGGTGAACAGCGACGGGAGCCGATCGTCCTCGCGAGAGATGCCCTCGCGGACGTTGAACAGCCGCTTCATGGTGAAAATCCGATCGCCGAGTTCGAGCACGTCGTCCCGGTCCATGTCGCGGCCGGTCGCGAGGCCGAGGAGGTCCGCGAGCTGGGCGACGGTGATGTTCTCCGTCCCCGGCGGGTAGGAGAACTTGCAGCCACACATCGAGTCGTAGACGTTGAACAGGTTCTGCATGACGACCTCGAGTTCGGCCTTCCCTTCGGAGGCGTGGCGCGGGTAGTTGTCCGAGTAGATCTCGAGGTCCGGAATGTCGTAGCCGTAGATGTCGACGTAGCCGGTGAACGCCCGCATGTGACACGCGCCCCGGTTCGACGTGGCGTAGGTGAGCCCCATCGTCTTCTGGGCTCGCGGTTCGTGCATCGGGAGTTCGAGGCCCTTGACGTGAAGCGCGTGTTCCTCGCCGTCGATCGCACTCGCCGCCCGGACGACCCCGTCGGCGAGCACGTCACCGAAACCGTCGCGATCGGCGATCCGGTGGACGAGTTCGACGATTTCCTCCTCGTTCCCCCAGTCCAGGTCCATCCCGGTCTCGTTCTCGTCGACGAGGCCGCGGTCCTGTGCGGCGATGGCGAACGCGACGACGTGGCCGGCGCTGATCGTGTCCAGCCCGTACCGGTTACAGAGTTCGTTCGCCCGGGCGATGCTCTCGAAGTCGTCGTTCATGCTGAGGCTTCCGAACGAGGCCAGCGTCTCGTACTCGGGGCCGCCCTGGTCGGACAGCGAACCGAACCGATCGCTCTCCATCGAGACGACCCGGCCGCAGGCGATCGGACACTGGCCGCACGCGTAGACGTTCGTCAGGTAGTCCTCGGACATCCGGGGGCCGCTGATGTCCCAGGCCCCGTCGAACTCGCCCTTCTCGAAGTACTTCGTCGGGAGGTTGTCGAACACCTCCGACTCTTCCTCGATGGCGGCCGCGGTCCCGTGATCGCGCCGGGTCTTCGTGCTCGGGGTCTGCGTGACGGTCTGGGTGAGTTCCAGCGTCAGGTCCCTGTACGCCTCCGTGTCGTCGATGTGATGGTGCGGATCGCCCGTCCCGATCACGCTGATCGCCTTGAGTTGCTTCGCGCCCATGACCGCTCCCATCCCGGTCCGGCCGGCGGCGCGCTTGACGTCGTTCATCACCGCGGCGAACCGGACCTCGTTCTCGCCCGCCCGTCCGATCGTACTCACGACGGCGTCTTCGCCGACGTCGTCCTGGATCCGCTCGGTCGTCTCGGGGACGTCCAGCCCCCACAGATCCGACGCGTCGCGGAGTTCGTACTCGCCGTCCTCGACGTGGAGGTAGACGGGGTCGTCGGCTTCGCCCTCAACGATGACGAGGTCGAACCCGGCCCGCCGCAGGGCCGAGCCCCAGTCCCCGCCGCTGGTCGCTTCGCCGAGGATTCCCGTCAGCGGGCTGAGCGCGCTCACGGAGTGGCGGCCGCTGGTCGGGGCGCGCGTTCCGGTGATCGGGCCTGTCGCGAACACCAGTTTGTTCGCCGGGCCGAGCGGGTCGACGCCGGGTTCGAGTTCGTCGTAGAGGATGCGAGCGGCGAGACCGGTCCCGCCGAGATACGTCTCGACGAGTTCGTCGTCGATCCGTTCTGTCGTGACCGTCCGATCGGTGAGGTCGACGCGGAGCGTCGTTCCAAACGCTGACATGTGAGTCTCTTGGCGGAGAGAGGCGACAATTTCACTTAACACTTGTGTCGGACTGGTTATGTGTTAGTAACAATAACGAGAAACGATCGAACTATTGCGTGCTATAATAAAAATTCGGGTTCAAAATCGTCTTTGATACAGCAATCGATGACTTCCGCCGCTCATCGCGGCCGTGATCTGGACCGTCTCGCCCCCCTCGAGCGTCGTGTCGACGCCGTCCAGCGTCGCGAGCTTTCGCCCGTCGACGAGGACGTTGATCTCCGATCGGAACTCGTCGTCGTCGTACAGCGCCGACTCAAGTTCCGGGTGCGTGGCGACGACGTCCGCGAGCACCGCGTCGACGGTGTCGCCGCGTGCAGTGAGTCGTTTCTCGCCGACCGCGTCCCGGACGGGACCGTAGAGTACGACCTCGACCATCGCCCTCACTATCTGTGGCAGGTACAAATATATTCGCAATACGTTCGGTTCGTTCCAACGGAGTCCGGGGCCGGGACCGGACGGCGATCGTCAGGGCCAGAGCCCGCGAGCGGTTTTTGCGTCGGCGATTCGCGAGAGTGCGACGACGTAGGCGGCCTCGCGCCACGAGACGTCCCGATCGCGAACCTCGCGCCGGACGTCCCGCCAGGCCGACAGCATCGTCGACTCGAGTTCCTCGTGGACCTCCGCTACGGTCCACTGGCGACGGTTGACGTGCTGGAGCCACTCGAAGTAGCTGACGGTGACGCCGCCGGCGTTCGCGAGGATGTCCGGGACGACGTCGATGCCGCGATCGTCGAAGATTGCGTCGGCGGCGGCGGTCGTCGGTCCGTTCGCGCCCTCGACGATCAGGTCCGCCCGGACGTCGGGCGCGTTGTCGGCGGTCAGGACGTTGCCGACGGCGGCGGGGACGAGGACGTCGACGTCGAGAGTCAGCAGGTCGTCGTTCGAGAGCGCGTCGGCGTCCTCGTAGCCGGAGACGGCGCCCGGTTCCTCGTGATGGGTGAGGAGGACCTGCGGGTCGAGCCCGTCGGGATCGTAGATCGCGCCGTCGACGTCGCTCACGGCGACGACGTCGGCGCCCCACTCGTCGAGCAGGCGAGCGGCGTTCGCGCCGACGCTCCCGAACCCCTGGACGGCGATCGTCGCGTCCGCGAGATCGTCGCCGCGGTCCTCGACCGTCTCCCGGGTGACGATCGCGACGCTCCGGCCCGGTGCCGCGTCGCGACCGTAGCTTCCGCCGAGAACCGTCGGTTTCCCGGTCACGACGCCGGGGATGGTCTCGCCCTCCTGCATGCTGTAGGCGTCCATGAACCAGGCCATCGTCTGGGCGTCGGTCCCCATGTCCGGTGCCGGAATGTCGCGGGTCGGCCCGACGTAGTCGCGAAGTTCCTCCGCGAACCGGCGCGTGAGTCGCTCCCGCTCGCCCTCGCTGAGGTCTTTCGGATCGACGACCACGCCACCCTTCGCTCCGCCGAAGGGGAGGTCCATGACGGCGCACTTCCAGGTCATCCACATCGCCAGTCCGACGCACTCGTCTTCGCTGACGGCCGGGTGGTAGCGCAGTCCACCCTTGTACGGGCCGCGAACGTCGTCGTGCTGGGCACGATACCCCGTGAACACCTCGAGACTGCCGTCGTCTCGCCGCAGCGGTATCGACACGCGGTGGACCTGCGTCGGGTGTTTCAGCCGCTCGATGATCCCCGGATCGACCTCCAGGTGCGCCGCTGCGCGGTCGAGTTGCTGGCGCGCGGTGTCGGCCGCCGATTCGGACGCGCCGTCCGTTCGATTCCCGTCCGTCGTTCCGTCGCGGGTAGTTGCCATCTCCGTGAACCTCCACCGGACCGGTCCGACCCGATCGCCGCGGGCCGTCACCGCTCGCGGTCGTGTTCGACAACACCGAGCAACCTACATTAGGTTTCCTATCATATATCGCCTCCAAAATCGTATTCGGAGTTACCAAAAGGACGATTTATTGTAGGCGATCAAAACCACTAAGCGGTCCCGGTCCGTCGTCGCCGACGAGGAACCCACGATGGTCGACTACTACGACGGCACGATCGAGGAGAACCACCGCGAGGCGATCGAACGGGCGACGACGGATCGATCGTTCGGCAACTGGATCGATGGCGAGTCGGTCGCCGCGAGCACCGACGAGACGTTCGAGACGACCGACCCGGCCGTCACGATTCCCATCACGGCGGTCCCGCGAAGCGGTCCGGCGGACGTCGATCGGGCCGTCGCCGCCGCACGCGACGCGATGGACGGCGAGTGGGGCGAGACGACGGCCGCGGAGCGATCGCGGTTGCTCCGGGAGTGGGTCGATCGGCTCCGCGACCACGTCGACGAACTGGCGTTGCTGGAGAGTCTCGACGTGGGCAAGCCGCTCGCTCACGCGAAAGGCGAGATCGAGAAGGCCCTCGAGTTCGTCGAGTACTACGCGTCGGTGGGCCGCGGACAGGAGGGGGTTCAGGTTCCCGTCTCGAACGACTCCCACGTCTACACCCGCCGCGAACCGTACGGCGTCGTCGGCGCGATCGTCCCGTGGAACTTCCCGCTCGTGCTGGCATCGTGGAAGCTCGGCCCCGCGCTGGCGGCGGGGAACGCGGTCGTCCTCAAGCCGGCGGAGGACAGTCCCCTCACGGCCACCCGGGTCGCCCAGCTCTCGGCGGGCATCCTCCCGGACGGCGTCCTCAACGTCGTCCACGGCTACGGCGAGGAGGCCGGCGCGCCGCTCGCGGGCCACGAGGGCGTGGACAAACTCTCCTTTACGGGCGAGGACGTGACCGGCGAGGAAGTGATGCGCACCGCGGCCGACGCGATCACGCCCGTCACCCTCGAACTCGGCGGCAAGTCGCCGTTCCTCGTCTTCCCCGACGCCGACCTCGAGACGGCCGTCGAGACCGTCGCTGGCGGCATCTTCTACAACACCGGCCAGTCCTGTGACGCGCCCTCGCGGGTGCTCGTCCACGAGGACGTCCACGACGAGTTCGTCGATCGGTTCGTCGAGGCGGCCGAGTCCCACGTGATCGGCGACCCGCTCGCCGAGGAGACGACGATGGGACCGCTCACCTCCCGGGCCCAGTACGAGAAGGTCACGGGCTACGTCGACGCCGGGATCGACGAGGGCGCGACGCTGGTTTCCGGCGGCGATCGGCCCGGCGGCGACCTGGCGGATGGCTGGTACGTCGAGCCGACGGTCTTCGACGGCGTCGACAACGACATGCAGGTCGCGCGCGAGGAAATCTTCGGCCCCGTCGAGACGATCAACACCTTCGGAACGTACGAGGAAGCGATCGAGATCGCCAACGACACGCCCTACGGGCTGGCCGCTGGCATCGCGACGGAGACCACCGACCTCGCCCACCGGGCCGCCGCCGACCTGGAGGCCGGGAGCGTCTGGGTCAACACCTACGGCTCGACGGTCACCGGTGGTCCGTTCGGCGGCTACAAGCGCTCCGGGATCGGCCGCGAGTGCGGCAAGGACGCCCTCGAGTACTACACCCGGACCAAGACGGTCAACCTCGAACTCGACGAGCCCTCGCTGTAGGCCGTCTGCCGATCGAGACGGCCGCTTTTCGCACTTCTCGCTGGAGACCTGTTTTCACTCGAACGCGTGGATCGCTACGACAGCCAGGTCGCGGCGGCGTCGGCGACGATCCGGGCGACGTCCACGACGTCGTCCGTATAGACGTATTCGCCGGCGTCGTGGACGTTCTCGCCGTCGGGGCCGAGGATGACGGTCGGGATTCCGGCCGCGTGGCCGAGGTAGTTGAAATCGCCGATGCTCGAAAAGTAGCCGATTTCGGGGTCGCGCCCGGTCACCCGTTCGCTCCGATCGGCCAGCACCCGGACGAGGGGGTGGTCCTCGTCGGTCACGTACGGCCCGAACCGCGCGTCCTCGCCCGGCGTGTCCCTGAGTTCGACCTCGACCGTGGAGTCGAGATCGAGCCCCGCGACGAGCCGTTCCGCTTGCTCGAGGACGCTCGCCGCGGTCTCACCCGGGACCACGTGACGGTTGACCGCGAGCGTACACCGATCGGGCACCGAGAGCGGGTCCTCGCCGCCCCGGATCTCCAGGGGACAGATCGATCCCCGGCCGAGCGCCGGATGCTCGCCACAGTCCATCTCGGTGATGGCGGTCGCGATCCGGGATGCGTCGACGACGGCGTTCGTCCCCATCTCGGGGTGGGCGGCGTGGGCCGGGTCGCCGGAGACGGTGATCTCGTAGCGGAACCCGCCCCGCGCCCCCAGGACGAGCGCCGGATTCGTCAGGTCCTGCTGGCCGATCGCGGGGCCCGGTTCGGCGACGATCGCGCCGTCCACGTCGTCGAGGAGTCCGTCCCGAAGCAGCTGGTAGGTGCCGAGTCCGTACGGTCCCTCCTCGCCGACGACCGCCGTGAGGACGACGTCACCACGGAGCTCCAGGTCGGATTCGGCGAGCGCCCGGAACGCCACGAGGAGCGAGACCAGCCCGCCTTTCATGTCGCAGGCACCCTGGCCGTACAGTTTGCCGTCCTCGATGCGCCCGGAGAGCGGGTCCTCGTCCCAGCCGTCGACGAGCCGAACGGTGTCCATGTGCCCGTTCAGGAGGAGCGTCGGCGCGTCGGGATCGGTCCCCTCGAGCCGTGCGACGACGTTGTCGCCCTCGAAGCCGGTGATGTCCGGTTCGCTCACGGCGTGGTATTCCGGCTCCAGACCGTGCTCATCGAGCCAGTCGTAGACCGCCCGGGCGAGTTCGTCTTCCTCGAAAAACGGGCTCTCGATGCGCACGAGGTCCTGGAGCAACGACACCGTCTCGGTCGCGTCGATCCGATCGCGGAGGTTCGCGGTGGCGGTCGGCGATCCGTCCCGCGGCCGACTCATCAGTCCATCACCGCGACGGCTTCGGCGACCGCGTCAGCGAACAGGTCGACGCCCGTCGCGGCCTGCTCGCGGGTGAGCGTCAGCGGCGGGGCGAACCTGATCGTGCTCTCGCCGCAGGGCAGGAGCATCAAGCCCTGTTTCCAGGCGGCGTGCATGATCTCCTCCGCGAGGTCGCCGAGGTACTCGCCGGTCTCCGGATCGGTGAACTCGACCCCGATCATGAGGCCGCGTCCCCGGACGTCGCTGATCTCGTCGACGTCGGCGGCGAAGTCCCGAAGTTCGTCCTGAAGATGAGTTCCGACCGACCGCGCGTTCTCGAGCAACGCCTCGTCCTCGATGACGTCGATGACGGCGTTGGCGGCGGCCGCGGCGACCGGATTCCCGTGATACGTGCTCGCGTGCGTGCCACTGCCCCAGGTCATCACGTCTGACCGGGCGACCATGGCGGACATCGGCAGGCCGTTGGCGATCCCCTTGCCCATCAGGGTGATGTCGGGTTCGACGTCCCAGTGGTCCATCGCGAACCACTCGCCGGTCCGACCGAATCCGGTCTGGATCTCGTCCGCGATGAGCAACATGCCGTGTTCGTCCGCGAACTCGCGGAGCCGCTGGTGGAACCCTTCCGGCGGGACGACGTAGCCGCCCTCTCCCTGGATCGGTTCGACGACGATCCCTGCGACCTCGTCCGCGGGCACCCGCGTCCGGAGCAGATCCTCGAGCGCGTCGAAGGTCGTCTCGATCGCGTCTTCGGGGCCCTCGGCCTCCGCGGGGTTCGGGTAGGGAACGTGGTCGACGCCGGGGACGAGCGGGCCGAAGCCGCGCTTGTACTTGGTCTTGCTCGCGGTCAGGGAGAGCGATCCCATCGATCGGCCGTGAAACGCGCCCTCGAACGCGATGAACCGGTGGCGGCCGGTGTGGTGGCGTGCGAGCTTGATCCCCGCCTCGACCGCTTCGGTCCCGCTGTTGCCGAAGAAGAGCCGCTTGGGCGAGTCGCCGGGCGCGAGGTCGACCAGGCGCTCGGCCAGTCGCACCGGCTCCGGCGAGTAGTAGTCACAGAACGCCGGGTGGACGAGCGTGTCGAGTTGGTCTTTCGCCGCCTCGACGACTCGTTCGTGGTTGTGCCCGACGTTCGTCACGGCGATGCCGCTCGCGAAGTCCCAGAACGTGTTCCCGTCGACGTCCGTCACGGCCACGCCCGAGGCGCGTTCGATCGCCAGCGGATAGGCGCGCGGCGAACTGGGCGAGATGACCGCGTCGTCGGCCTCGACGACGCGCTTCGTCTCTTCCCCGGGAAGGTCGGTTTCGATCCGTGGTTCGGTCGCTGGAGTCGCTCGTTCGTCACCCATGTCGAACCCGTATAGGCCCCCGGTCTATTAAACTACCTATCAAAATATCCGCCGTATACTAAATGGAGAACAGATAACCAAACATCTAGTTGGTCTGCTCCCAAAACATTAAGCTCCGGCGCACAAACAGTCTGCCAGGAGTCTACAGTGGACACTGGCGCGTCCACGTATACTATCCATCGATTCATGACGCACGCAACTGTGATCGGCGCGGGGAGCATCGGCGTGAGCGTGGCAGCCCATCTCGCGAACCGGGACGTCGACGTGACGATTCTCGATCGGGGGTACGCGGCGGGCGAGACGACGGGTAAGGCGGGCGGCCTGATCTTCAGCCAGCTCCACGAACCGTCGGACGTACGGGCGATGGACTACAGCATCGAGTACTTCCGATCGCTGTCCGACGACGACAACCACTTCACGTTTCACCAGACGGGGTTTCTCCGGGTGGGGACCGAGGCGGAACGCCCCGTCTTCGAACACGAGGTGGCGATGCAACAGGAGGCAGGTGCCGACGTTCGCCTCGTCGAACCGGACGAGATGCGGTCGATCTATCCCGATCTATCGCTCGACGGCGTCACCGTCGGGACGTACGCTCCGGCGGACGGATACGCGGATCCCCACACGTTCACGACGACGCTTCTCGCCGACGCGGAGGCGGACGGGGTCGACTACCGACCCGGAACGTCCGTGACCGATATCGATCCGGGCGACTCGCCGTCCGTGACGACCGACGAGGGGACGATCGAAACGGACGTCGTCGCGATCGCCGCCGGACCGTGGTCGCATCGGGTGGCCTCGCTCGCAGGGATCGATCTCCCCGTAAAGCCCTATCGTGCCCAGGCCCTCGTGACGACCCCCGTCGACGTCGACATCGGAACCGTGTACGACGCCCACGAGGAGGTGTACTTCCGGCGGGAACAGGAGGGTGGCCTCCTGGTCGGCGACGGCACGGAGGAGGTGGAGTCGGACCCCGACGACTATTCCCAGCGGGCCGACTTCGACTTCCTCGCGAAGATGAGCGATACGATCGACCACCGACTCTCGGCCGGGGAGGTCGGCGTCCAGAACGCGTGGGCCGGACTCTGTACGGCGACGCCCGACGGGCATCCGCTCGTAGGCCGTCCGCCGTTCGAACCCGGCGGGGCGAGTCGCCCGAACGGAGTCGTCGTCGCGGCCGGCCTCCAGGGCCACGGGTTCATGCGATCGCCTGCGGTCGGGCGGGCGGTCGCGGCTCTGCTCTGTAACGATCGACAGACGTATTCCGACTGGGATCCGACTCGGTTCGACGCCCATCCGGGCGATTTCGAGATCGAAGAGATGCTCAAACTCGAGGGCAAGCACCATCACCTCAGGTAATCTCGCCGCACTCAAGATATTCAACTCTCTCCATTATACTCCCTTGTATTTAGGAAGAATATCGAATTTACTCTCCACTAGTTATTCTGATCCCACCATCGTGCGTAACGCTTAATACGTTTCATGGGAAGTGGTAGGGTGAGTCAAAATGGCACGGCATTCACGACGACGATTCGTCCAGCGAACTGGTGCGCTATCCGCGGTGGGGGTCGCGGCACTCTCGGGGTGTCTCGGCGGCGGTGACGGCGGCGATACGCTCGGGCTGTACTCCTGGGGTGGATCGACCCAGGAGGCGCTGATGGAACACATCGCGGATCCCTTCGAAGAGGAGTACGACGTGGAAGTCGAGGCGACCAGCTTCGACAACCAGGACAGCATGCTCTCGAACGTTCGCACGAGTCCCGAGGGCTCGTACGACATCATCATGCCGTCGGCGGAGCGAACGTACGAGGCAGTTCAGCAGGACCTCGTCGAGCCGATTCGAACGGAGAACATCGATACGTGGGACAACCTGTTCCCGGTCTTTCAGGACCTCAGCCTGGATCCGGGGGACGACGCCCACGTCGCACCGCTTTACTACGGCACGATCGGGATGGTGTACAACACCGACTACGTCGACACGTCGTCGCCGCCGTCGTGGGAACTCCTCTGGGACGCCGAGTACGAGGATCGCATCACCGTCCAGGACATGGCGATGCTCCGGGTGTTCACCACTGCACTCCATCTCGGCCTCGATCCCAACACGCTGGAGTCCGACGGTTCGTACGAGGACGGACTCGAGATGGTGTACGACGCGATGGCCGAACAACACGACCTGGTCCGAACGTACTGGGGAAGCGGCCAGGAGCAGGTGACCCAGTACCAGGAGGAGTCGTCCTACGTCGGCACCGGCTGGGGCGGCCGCATCCTGGCGCTGCAGGACGAGGGGTACGACCAGCTCGAGTACGCCATCCCGGAAGAAGGTGCCAAGGGCTGGAGCGACATGCTGGCGATCGCGAAGGGGTCGGAGAACCGGGAGCTGGCCGAACAGTTCATCGAGTTCGCCTACCAGGACGAGATCATCCAGGAACTCGCACCGGATATCGGCTACCCGCCGGCGACGGGCGTCGAGACGGACGAGATCGAGGCGCTCCCGGACTTCGACCCCTCCGGCGGCGAAGGGCTCCTCTTCGAGGATCCCGAGTTCATCGACGAGCACGAGGACGAGTGGATGGACACCTTCGAGGCCATCAAAATGGGTGAATACTGACCCGTATGCCCGCCGTGGCCACCGGGACACTCGTCGAACGGACGCCGAACGGACGATAACGAACAACGAAGGGGATCTGGAATGAGTTATCTCGAAGTCGAAAACGTAACGAAACGATTTGGTGATCTCGTCGCCGTCGACGACGTCAGTTTCAGCGCCGACGAAGGGGAATTTCTCTCCCTGCTCGGGCCGAGCGGCTGTGGAAAGACCACGATGCTCCGCATGATCGCCGGACTGGAAACGCCGACGGCGGGGGAAATCCGCATTCGCGGGGAGACCGTGACCGACCAGCCGCCGTACGAACGGGACATCGGGATGATGTTCCAGCACTACGCGCTGTTTCCGCACAAGACCGTCGGCGAGAACGTCGGCTTCCCGCTCAAGATGCGGGGCGTGAACAAGGCCGATCGCCGCAAGCAGGTCGCGGAGGCCCTCGAGATGGTCAGGCTCCCGGACGCGATCGATCGATCGCCGACGGAGCTCTCCGGCGGCCAACAACAGCGCGTCGCGCTGGCCAGGGCGCTCGTGTTCGAACCCGACGTGTTGCTCCTGGACGAGCCTCTCTCGGCGCTTGACCGCGTCCTCCGCCAGCAGATGCGCGTCGAACTCGAACGCATCCAGAAGGAGATCGGGGTCACGACCGTCTACGTCACGCACGACCAGATGGAAGCGTTCTCCCTCTCCGATACGGTCGTGGTGCTCGACGAGGGGCAACTCTCCCAGCAGGGGGCGCCGATCGACATTTACGAGAACCCCGCCTCCGAGTTCGTCGGCGACTTTATCGGCCAGTCCACGAAGCTGACCGGGACGGTGGCCGAGAGCGAGGGACGGCCGGTCCTCGAAACGGCGAGTGGACAGGAGGTTCGTCTTCCGTCGACGGCCGACGTCGAGCGTGGCGGGCACGAGGCCGCATTCCTGCGGGCCGAAAAGCTCGACATCCGCGATCAGCCGTCGGATCACGCGAACTCGTTCCCGGCGACCATCAAGGTCATCAATTACCTCGGGGAGAAGACGGTCTTCTACTGTGACCTCGCCGACGGCACCGAAGTGATCGTCTCCCAGCAGGGCTTTACGGACGTCGACCAGTACGAACGCGGCGACGATGTCTACGTCGTCGCTCGCCCCGAGGACCTGGTGATCGCTCGCTCCGCTACCGAGCCCACCCCCCAGCAGGTGGAGGGGATGCAATGAGCGGGCAACCCGAGACGGGGAGCGGCCGCGAGTACGCCGACCAGTGGCTCGCTGTCCGGAGTCGGATCCTGAACGCGCCGGTCCTGATGAACGGCGTCCAGTGGTTCAAGGCCAGGAAACGCGTTCTCGCGACGGCCCAGGCTGGAATCGGCCTCTTCTGGATGGTGGTGTTCCTGCTCGCCCCGCTCCTGTACATCCTGACGCTCTCGTTCTGGGAGTCGGGCACCGCCGGCACGATCGTCCAGGAGTTCACGCTCGAGAACTACTACGCCGTGCTGGTCGAGAGCGTCTCACTGTCGAGTTTCGACGTCGGAAACATCTTCCTGCTCGTGCTCTGGCAGTCGCTCAAGTTCGGCCTCAGCGTGACCGCCGTGACGCTCGTTCTCGGCTACGTGCCGGGCTACTTCCTGGGCCGATCGGAGAGCAGGTGGCTCCCGGTGTTGCTGTTGCTGGTCGTCCTGCCGTTCTGGGTCCCGCTGATCGTTCGCTACTACGCCTGGATGCTCGTCCTGGGCGAGAACGGGGTCATCTCGTGGCTGTCCGAACTGGTCGGATTCGGCTCCCAGAGCTTCCTGTACAACGAGATCGCCGTCGTCTCGGGACTCGTCCAGGTCCTGCTTCCGTTCATGATCCTGCCGATCTACAACAGCGTCGCCAAGATCGAAGACTCGCTGATCGAGAGCGCGAAGACGATGGGCGCGAACCCGGTCCGGGCGTTCTACGAGGTTTCGCTCCCGCTGTCGCTACCCGGCGTCGTCGCCGGCTGTATCCTCGTGTTCATCCTGGCGGTCGGGAGCTTCCTGGCACCGGCGCTCCTCGGCGGCCCCGGCGACCAGATGATCGCGAACCTCATCGAACGCACGTTCCTGCGGGGACAGAACTGGCCGCTCGCGAGCGCGATGTCGATCGTCTACCTGGCCGTCCTGTTCGTGATGATCACGGCGTTCAACCGCTTCGTCAGCCTCGACGAACTCTTCGGGGAGGGTAACTGATGCGCGGGAACCCGCTCTGGACGGCGATCAAAGCGACCACGGCGATCGTCTACCTGTTCCTGCTTGCACCGCTGATCGTCGTCGTGGCCGTGTCGTTCAACCCGACGCAGTTCGCGACCTTCCCACCGGCCGGGTTCAGCCTCGAGTGGTACGTCGAGTTCTTCACTCACGATCGCATGCTCGGCTCGCTGTTCAACAGCTTCGTCGTGGCGGGCGGAAGTGCGATCGTCGCCGGGGTCGTCGGGCTGATCTCGGCGCTCGGCTTCGTCCGGTACGACATCCGGTGGAAGAACGTGCTCTCGAGCCTGCTGTTCCTGCCGATGATCATCAGTCCGGTCGTCATCGGCGTCGCGCTCACGATGTTCCTCACGCGCATCGGGATGGAACGGAACTACCTCTACCTGATCGTCGGCCACTCGACGCTGGTCCTCCCGTACGTCTTCGTGACCGTCCGGGCACAGCTCTACCGGTTCGACCAGGAACTCGAGGAAGCGGCCCGAACGCTCGGCGCGAACGAACTGGAAACGTTCGTCGAGGTGACGTTGCCGCTGATCATGCCGGGACTCGGTGCCGGCATGTTGCTCGCGTTCGTCATCAGTTTCGGGGAGTTCACGGCGACCCAGTTCTGGGTCCAGCCCCAGACGACGACCGCCCCGATCGAGATCTACACGATGGTTCGCACGAGTCTCACGCCGATGATCAACGCCATGGCGACGATGCTCATCGTCGTGACCGTCGTCGTTCCGCTCGTCCTCGACGCCGTGCTCGGGAAGAACCTGATCCTGAAATCGGCCTGACTCCCGGCATATTGGACGCGCTCCAATTCGCGTCCTCGATTTCAGGACCTGTAACAAGTTATTTACCGGTCCCCTTCCCTCACTTCGCGTATGGTAGAACTCGACCTGGACGAGAAAGACCTTGAGATTCTGCGCTGGCTCGATCGCGAGGGCGAAATCGACGTCGACCAGTTGAGCGACGAACTCGGGATCAGCACCTCGACGATCTACTACCGGCTGGACAACTACCGCGAGAAAGGCATTCTCAAGGGGAACGTCGCGGACATCGACCACCAGAAACTCGGCTTCGAACTCACCGCGATCTCCGAGATCAAGAGCGAGTACGGCCCGGGCTACGAGGGCATCGCGGACCGGCTCACGGAACTGTCTGGCGTCCAGTCGGTGTATTTCATGCTCGGCGAGATGTCGTTCATCCTGATCTCGCGGCTTCGCGACCACGAACACCTGCAGACGCTGATCGACGACATCATCCACACGGAGGGTGTCGAACACTCCTCGACGCACATCGTCCTGAAGGAGTTCAAGGACGAGTCCCGACTGCTCGTCAACTACGACGACGACGATCTGGCGAAACTGATCGACGACGGGTCGGCCGACGACTGACGCCTGGCGGGAGCGATGTGGCGTTCGAGGATCTGGACCTCTCTATTGGGCTCTTCGTCGCTGTATCGCTCATATTATGGATTCTCTACAAACAGATAGGTTTTTTCTCACTCCCAAAGCAGAAACATTCCCTAATAATTAATACGTGGCGCATCTGATGGGTGGTCATGGCGCAGCATACCAAATCCAGTTCAAGCGGTACCGACGCAGTCGATACGAGCGGCTGGTTCTACCTGGACCCGGTGTCGAAACTCATGGTCGCAGGGTGCATCGCGGGCATCCTCGGCATCTATGTGCCGGTTCTGTACTCGCCGGAGTTGACTGTCGGGGGGCTTCCGTGGATGTTCGTCTCGAAACCGATCGTCGGGCTCGCGCTCGCGGGAAGTTTCGTCGGGGCGACGTACTACGTCGACTTCGTACACGAGGGAGGTGACTGACGATGGTGCGCGTCGCCGAGTTGGCGATCGTCCTTTGTTATTTCGTGCTCGTGTTAGCGATCGGGCTCTACTTCCGCGACCGGCGATCGGCCGACGAGTACTGGTCGGCCGACGGGTCGATCGGGACGTTCGTCAACTCGATGGCGATCTTCGCCGCCTTCGCGAGCGGCGGGACGTTCCTGGGCGCGATTGGGATCGTTTACGACCTCGGCGTGCCGCTATGGTGGGCTGCGGCGGTCGGCTCGGTCGTCGGCTTCCTCGTCGCGGCGATCTTCGTCGCGAAACCGCTCCGGCGTCTGGAGATGCACACGTTGCCCGACATCTTCGACTATCTCTACGCGGACGGCCGGATCAACCTCCTCGCGCCGGTAATCATCCTCGTCGGCTACTTCATGTACATGGTCGCCCAGCTTCGGGCTGGCGGACTCGTCTCCGACTACTTACTGGGGATCGGCTACCTGCCGGCGGTCACGGCGATCGGCATCGTCTTCATCGCCTACGTCGCACTCGGCGGCATGTGGGCGATCACGGTCACCGACTTTCTCCAGGGGATCCTGATGTGGGGCCTGCTGGCCGTGATCTGGGCCATCAGCTTCGGCTACTTCGACTACTCGCTGTCCGCTCCGCTCTCGGAGGCGCCGCGCGTCGCCGGTACGGGCGCGCTCGACATCCAGACGTACATCGGCTTCGCGCTGATCTGGGCGTTCGCCGTCGCCGTGTTGCCGCACATCGCGATGCGGGCGTTCTCCGCAAAGAGCCCCGAGTCGGCCAAGCGCGCGTACGCCTGGGTCGCCCTGATGTACATCCTCGTGACGCTCCCGTTCGTCCACATCGCGGGCGCGGCGATTTCGATCGATCCGGACCTCGCCCAGGCCGATTACGCGCTGTTGCTCGTAATGGAGTCAATCCTCCCGGAGATCATCGCCGGCTTTGCCGCCGCGACGATCCTCGCCGCGGTAATGTCTTCGACGGACGCGCTGTTACTGGCGATGGCGGCGGCCGTCTCCAACGACCTGTACGGGAACCTCGTCGACGACGGTGCTTCCGAGGAGCGTATCGTCAACATGGGAACCGTCGCAGTAGTCGTAATCGGTCTGCTCGGCATCGTCGCCGCCTGGAATCCCCCGACCTACCTCGTCGAACTGTACACCGACGGGACGGGGCTCATGGCGGCCGCGTTCTTCTTCCCGATGATCCTGGGGATCTGGTGGAAACCGATGAACCACCACGGCGCGGTCGCTGGAATGGTCGGTGGCGGAATCGCGTACGCCATCGCGTACTTCTACACCCCGATGTTCGGAGCGATCATCTACGCGGTCCCGGTATCGCTGATTTGCTGTGTCGTCGCGACGTGGGCCACGGAGGCCCGTAGCGCCGACCGGATCGAACAGCTATCCGAAGAACTCGGCCACGATCGGTTCGGCTGGTAACTCTTTCGTCTTCCCACGATTTCCGTTCTCAATGATCCCCCATACCGTACTCAAGATCCTGATCGGCCGCACGTGGCGCACGTTCGTGGGAACGTCCCACGACGAACTGGTAGACGCCGTCGATCGGACGCTAACCGATCTCGAGCGGTCGTACGACCGGGAACCGACCGACCCCGCGAGCGGCGAACGGGCTATCTTCGGGGCCCGGGACGCGACTCGATTCGAACTCGCGGACGGGGACTGGGCGCTTACGATTACGTCGGTCTCCTACGATCCACTCCTGCGAGCGTTTCTGGCGATCGGTTCGTCCGGGTCGACGAAGTCGAAGTACACGAATACAGCGTGTATTCTGGACGTGCGACCGATCTCGAACGAGGACGAGCCACAAATCCGGACGGTGCTCCAACGCCTCTCGGAGGAACTCGATGCGGAGCCGTGGTCGATCGAGCACCCGAGATTCGCCTACTCGCCGCTCCTTCGATACAAGGTAAAGCTTCTGTGGCGATACTGGCTCTCACGGGGTGAAACGGCCGATACCAGCCGGTGAACTGCGTTTCGTGCTGTTCGTGGTTCCGTCTGGGTGGGCCCGCCGGTCGTCGAGGTTCCGCCTCGATCGGGGTAATTCCGTTGCGTGCCGAGATTCGGCAGACTCGAGACAGTGTCGTCCAGTGGCGGCGTAGCTCGTACCGGCAACATCTACCCGCACCTCACACGACTCGTTTCTCGCCGCCGACACGCCCGCTCGCGTAGTCACCGCGAAGACGCGATATCACGAACTCGCGATCGACTGCCTGTGCAAAGGTTGCCGCATCGGCCGAGCCCCGTCAGCGATCGCCTATTTGCGCGGTCGTATAGGGTCGGGTCGATATTACCCGTCAAACAATGGTCCTTCCAGATCGCGTGAGCGCACTGGCCGAGGGTATCGCTCACTGGCGGTGGTTTGCGTGAGCGACGAGCGAACGAGTTCATTCGGACTCACACTCGACCACGGAGGTGGTCTCGCGTGAATACAGTCGAAGAGCACAAGCAGGAGAAACACCCCCTCGACGTGATCGACGACGTCTACGAGTACGCCGAGGAGGAACTCTCTTTCGAGGAGATCGAGGAGCGCGCCGGCGGCGGCGAGTGGGAGCGCCTGAAGTGGGCCGGCATGTACGCCCAGAAGCAGGAGGGGTACTTCATGATCCGGACCAAGGTACCGGGCGGCTACCTCACGCCCGAGCAGGCCGAAGTGATCGGCGAGGTCACCGACGACCTCGCGGTCGCGCCCGAGGAGTACGGCGGCGCGGAGCAGAACGAACTCTGGGGCGACGCCTACCTCGACATCACGACCCGACAGGACATCCAGAAACACTGGATCCGCGTCGAGGACGTCCCGGAGATGTGGGACCGCTACGACGAGGTCGGCCTGACGACCGTGCAGGGCTGTGGCGACTCCGCCCGGAACGTCCTCGGCTGCCCCGCCGCCGGCCTCGACGATCACGAGTGCTTCGACGCTCAACCGGTCGTCGACGCCGTCTCGGACTTCTTTACCGAGAACCGCGAGTACGCCAACCTCCCGCGGAAGTTCAAGCTCACGATCACGGGCTGTCGTCACGACTGCGCCCAGTCCCAGATCAACGACGTCGGCCTCGTTCCCGCAAAGAAGGAACTCGAGGGCGACTACCTCTACGGCTTCCACGCCCGCGTCGGCGGCGGCCTCTCCGACGGCCCGCGGATGGGCTCGGAACTCGACGTCTTCGTCCGGCCGGAGGACGCCGTCGAGTTCACCCGCGCCGTCGCCCAGACGTTCAAGGAACTCGGCGATCGGAACAACCGCGGCGTCTGCCGGATGCGCTATCTCGTCGAGCAGATGGGCCCCGAGAAGTTCGAGGAGGCGATCCGCGATCGCTGTACCGTCGACTTGCCTGAGGCCGGCGAAAACCTGACCGTCGGCTACCAGGGCGACCACGTCGGCGTCCACGACCAGAAACAGGACGGTCTGCAGTACGTCGGCTTCAACGTGATCGCCGGGCGGATGGGCGGCGCGGAGTTCGCCGAAGCCGCTCGCGCGGCGAAGCGGTACGGCACCGAGGACGCCTCGGTCCGTCTCGCGACCGACCAGAACTTCCTCATCAGCCACATTCCCGAGGAGAACGTCGCGGACCTGCTGGCGGAGCCGTTCGCCCAGGAGTACCAGCCCGATCCCGGCCCGTTCTCCCGCGGTGCCGTTGGCTGTACCGGGAGCGAGTTCTGTAACTACGCGATCATCGAGACGAAAAAGCGCACCAAGCGCTGGGCTCGCGAACTCGACGATCGGATCGACGTCCCCGACGATATCGAGGCCATCCGGATGCACATGTCCGGCTGCTCGGCCTCCTGTGCGCAACCCCAGATCGCGGATATCGGTTTCCGCGGCGAGACGGTCAAGCTAGACCAGGAGGGTGAGTCCGACATCGTCGAGGGGATGGACTTCGGGCTCGGCGGCTCGCTGGGCGCGGACAACGAGTTCCTCGACTGGGTCGAGAACGCGGTTCCCGCCGACGCCGTGCTCCCGGCGCTCGAACAGCTGTTCGAGGCGTACGCGGCCGATCGCGACGACGGCGAGAAGTTCTACGAGTGGACCCGCCGCGTCGACAACGCACGGCTTCGGGAGGTCATGCAAGGTGCGGACGCGCCGGTCGCACGGGGTGTCGCCCATGGGGACTGACGGCGAGGACGAACGCAGTGAGTCCTCGGAGATGCGAGCGGGAGATGCGAGAGCCGAGCGGAGCGAGGGTCTCGATAATGCGAGCGGTGGAACCGCGAGCGAGAAGCGACACGCGAGCCGCGAGGGCGAACGAAGTGAGTCCTCGGAGATGCGAGCGGGAGATGCGAGAGCCGAGCGGAGCGAGGGTCTCGATAATGCGAGCGGTGGAACCGCGAGCGAGAAGCGACACGCGAGCCGCGAGGGCGAACGAAGTGAGTCCTAGTGAGTCCTCGGAGATGCGAGCGGGAGATGCGAGAGCCGAGCGGAGCGAGGGTCTCGATAATGCGAGCGGTGGAACCGCGAGCGAGAAGCGACACGCGAGCCGCGAGGGCGAACGAAGTGAGTCCTCGGAGATGCGAGCGGGAGCGGAGCGACACGCGAGCGGCGACGGCGTCGACGAGTCGGTGTTCCCGGGCGTTCCGGAGTCGGAAACGGCCGACGACGCGGCCGTTAGGGTCCCCGAAACGGGTAGCACTGCGTCGCGGTCACGAGCGGACGCGACGCAGGCCCGCGACGATGCCGTCCGGACCGACGCAAGCGGCGACGCCTGTTCGCCGGACACCTGTACCTGCGGCGAGCAAACCGGTGCGGAGGCCGGGGCGGAGACACCGCCCGTCGCCACGGACGGGGCCGGCGTCACCAACGTCGACGACCAGGGCTCGCTCGGTGAACTGGAGTTCACCGAACCCGCGGAAGACGTCAGCCAGGACGTCTACGACGACGCGCCCGACACCCGCGTCGGCGTCCCGGATGGCGTCGACCTGGACACGCCGACGTATTCCATTCGATCGGAGATGAACGACATCGAGACGCCGGACGAGAAGACCTGGTTCATGGAACTGGACGAGGCCGTCATCGACGAGGGCCGCTGTATCCAGTGTGGGACCTGCGTCGCCGCCTGTCCCTCGGACTCGATCGGCGTCGGCGAGGACGACCTGCCGGAACTCGTGAAGATGTGCACCGGCTGTTCGCTCTGCTGGGACTTCTGTCCCCGCGGCGGGATGCGCTACGAGCGACAGTGGAAGATCACCGGCGGCGAGGACAACGTCAAGGGCGCGGGCGACCCAATCACGGAGTTCTCCGCGCGCGTCGAGGACGACTGGACCGACGCGGCCCAGGACGGCGGCGTCGTCACCGGCATCCTCGCGACGCTACTCGAGGAAGGGGAGATCGACGGCGCGCTGATCGCGACCGAGAGCGACGAGGAGGCCTGGAAGGCCGAGAGCTTCCTCGCGACGACCCAGGAGGAACTGATCGAGAACGCGGGCACCGTCTACAACCAGACGCTCGCGCTCGGCAACCTCGATCTCGGCCAGTGGGAGCACAAACTCCCCGACAAAGACTGGGACGACCTCAGCCTCGCGCTGGTCGGCACCCCCTGCGAGATCGAGGGCATCCGCGCCCTGCAGGACTTCGAGTGGGACTACCAGGCCCAGAACGAGGGCATCCGCGCGGTCGAGTACACGATCGCGCTGATGTGTACGAAGAACTTCAATTACTACAGCCTCATGGGCGAGCAACTGGAGGATCAGCGCGGCGTCTCGCCCGAGGAGATCGGCAAGATGGACGTCCTCCACGGCAAACTGATGGTCTACGACCACGACGGCGAGATGATCGTCGAGGAGGACATCGAGAACTTCCACGACGCCGCGCTCAAGGGCTGTGACGAGTGCGCGGACTTCACCGGCTTCTGTGCCGACGTCACCGTCGGCTCCGTCGGCTCGAGCGACGAGTACTCCAGCGTCATCGTCCGCACCGAACAGGGAGTGAACGCGTGGGAACTCACCGAGCCGAAACTCGACTACCACGACCTGGAGGACAAGAGTGCGGTCGGCAAACTTCAGGGCTGGGACAAGAAGAAGGCCTTCGAGAGCCTCGATCGGCCGTTCGATCCCGACGCGCCCCGGTTCATCGACTACACCGACCACGCCGAGAACTACGGCACCGCGTTGAACCCCCACGATCAGGGGCACTGACGCTGGGCTCCACGATCGGGGCCACTCGCCTCCTGCCGGCGGCGCATCCGAGAGACGAGCCATTCAAGTCTGTGCGGTTATCACAATATTACACAGGCTACTATCGAATGAGCGTCCAACGAGAAGTGGAAACCGGCGGTAAATCGGCCCGGCGCATCGCCGGGGTCGTAACGGGTGTATTCAGCGCCCTCGTGTTGCTCGCGGCCGCTTCGTACTCCGTCATCGTCTCCGTCGTGAACTGGGTGACGGTCGGTTTCCTCGCCTACCCCGTTAGCGGCGTCGCACCGTTCGTGGTCATCAGTGGCGCAATACTGACCATGCCGATCGTCATCCCGACCGTGCTGGTCACGGTGAAGATCCTGGACGATAGTAGCCACTGAAACGAGTTACACACTGATCGCAAAGCCGTCCTGCGATCAGGTGTGCATTGACTTTCAGTGGCTACGATAGCTCGTCCGGGCTTCCCCGGACGACCCGATCGAGGCGCGGTGATGCCCCTCTTCGTTCGTCGACGGCTCGGTCGATCCGACTCGACCCGCCACGACGGCCGGGTACGGAAGTCGCCGACTTATTGAGGGGCTACTGCGTAACGAGTGGTATGTCCCGCGGCATCGGCGAGTTCGGCCCGATCCAGGAGTTCGTCCCCGAGTGGGCGGCGGTCGTCGTCGCGCTCGTGACGCAACTGGGCGACGTCTGGTTTCTCTCCCTCATCGTCGGCGCTCTCTACTGGGTTTCCGCGCGGGAGGACCGCGAGCGGGCCGCCGTGTTCGTCGGCCTCCCGCTGATCGGCCTCTCGGTCGTCACCGGGCTGAAATACGTGTTCGCACTCCCGCGACCGGACCGTCCGCTGGCGCAACTCGAGACGGTACCGGTGCTGGCCCAGCCGCTCTACGAGGCCACCGCCTACGCCAGCGGCTACGGGTTCCCGAGCGGCCACGCGATGATGACGACGGTGGTCTACGGCTACCTGGCACTGGCGCTGTCGGTCGGGACGGCCCGCCAGCGCGTCGCCGGTGCGGCGGCCCTGGTCGCGGCGGTCTGTCTCTCGCGGGTCGCCCTCGGCGTCCACTACCTCGTCGACGTGCTCGCCGGCGTCCTGGTCGGTCTCGCGGTCCTCCTCGTGACGACCCGGCTCCTGGCCCGGTACCGGACCGAAGCGGGCACCGTCGTGTTCGCGCTGGCGATCGGCGCGAGCGCGTTCGCCGTCGTCTCCAGTGGCGGCGATCCGGACGCCGTCTTGCTCCTCGGGGCCTCGCTCGGCGCGTTTGGTGCGTGGCAACTGCTCCGCCTCGCGTCGGCGCTGTCCGCGGCCGATCGGCCGGCCGACGATCGGCGGTCGCTGGTCGCCAGGGGGGTGCTCGCGGTCGCCGCGTTCGTTCCCCTGCTCGCCGCACCCGTGTTCGTTCTCCCGCCGTCGGTGCCCGCGCTGGGCGGTGCGATCGGCCTCGCGGTCGCCGTTGGCGTTGCGGTTCCCGTCGCGAGACACTCCGATCCCGTAACGGAGGGGTTGCGAACCCTTCCCGGCGCGTGCTGGCGGCGCGTCGCCGTCGCGTTCCGGCGGTAGGCGGCGCGGTCCGTCGAGCGCGCTGTGCGGTATTTCTGTTCTCCGACCCGATTCTCGTTCGGCGCGCTTATCCCTCGATCGGTCGAACGCGCGAGCATGTCCCACCGAATCCGGATCGCGTCCCCCGACGACGCGGCCGCCGTCCGGGAGATCTACGCCCCGTTCTGCGAGTCGTCGTCGGTCACCTTCGAGGAGGACGCGCCGACCGCGGCCGAGATGGCCGATCGGATCGAATCCACGCTCGAGACCCATCCGTGGCTGGTCTGCGAACGCGACGGCGCGGTCGTCGGCTACGCCTACGCGGGCCCGTTGCGCAAGCGCCGCGCCTACGGGTGGCTCGTCGAACTCTCCGTGTACGTCTCGACGGACGCGCGCCGATCGGGCGTCGGCCGGGCGCTCTACGAGTCGCTGTTCGCGATCCTCGAGCGGCAGGGGTTCCTGGACGCCTACGCCGTGACGACGCTCCCCAATCCCGCGACGGTGCGGTTCCACGAACGGCTCGGTTTCGAGCGCGTCGTCGACTTCCCCGCGATGGGATACACGCAGGACGCGTGGCACGACGTGGCGTGGTGGCGGCGATCGATCGCCGAGAAGCCGGCCGATCCCGATCGGCCGACGGCGTTTGCGGCGCTTCGCGACGATTCCGCCGACTCCCTCGCCTCGCTGGTAGCGGCCGGCGAAGACGAACTCGAGTTCGAGCGCGTACCCTAGACGCCGAGTTCGGCCGCCAGTTCGTCGATCGTCTCGATCGTCAGGTCCGGGTCGGAGCCGAACGGCTCCCAGGGAGTCCCTTTCCGATCGAGGCGGACGCCCTGCATCCCGGCGTGGATCGCCCCCTGGACGTCGAACCAGAGCGCGGCGACGTGGGCGATCTGCTGGATCGGCGTACCGGTCCGGCCCGCGGCGTGGCGGTAGAGGTCGGCGTCGGGTTTGAACGTCGCGCGTTCGTGGGCGCTGATCGTGTCCTCGACGAGATCGCCGATCTCGGCGCTCTCGACCATCGATGCGAGCATCTCGGGGTTCCCGTTCGAGAGGACGTAACAGTCGTAGCCGCCGTCCCGCAGTCGTTCGATGCCGTCGCGGACGTCGTCGAAGACCTCGAGGTCGTGGTAGGTCGCGAGGATCGCCTCGCGTTCGTCTTCGGTGGCCTCGACTCCGTGCACCGCGAGCGCGTACGCGAGCGCGTCGCGGTTGACGTCGTAGAACCGTTTGTAGTTCCCGAGGTGGTTGCCGACGAGAGTGTACTGCATCGATCGCTCGCGCCACGTTTTCGAGATCGGTTCCGGATCGCCGACGTCGGGGTGGTCCCCGAGCGCGGATTCGACCGCGTCGACGTCGACGAGGGTGCTGTAGGAGTCGAACGTGATCGTCGTGACGAGGTCCGGATCGAACGCCATAGGGGGTGTACGACGGTGGAGATGAAGAACGTGAGTCCGCCGGTGGATCGAAATTTGCAGGTTGCCGGCTCTCGGTCGACTCCCCAACCGAAGCCGCTTTGTGCGATTACCGACTGATATCAGCCATGAATCCATCGAACTGGCGGACCTACCTCGTCACCCAGGAGTCGCTCTCGGCGGGCCGATCGACCCGCGATATCGTCCGGGCGTCGATCGACGGCGGCGTCGACGTCGTCCAGTTACGCGAGAAGGAGACGCCGACGAAGTGGCGGTACGAACTCGGGCTCGAACTGCGCGAACTGACCGCCGAGGCGGACGTCGACCTGATCGTCAACGATCGGGTCGACATCGCGCGGGCGATCGACGCCGACGGCGTCCACGTCGGCCAGTCCGACCTCCCGGTCGACGTCGCGCGGGATCTGCTGGGGTCGAACGCGATCGTCGGCTGTTCGGCCTCGACGGTCGACGAAGCCAGACGGGCGGAAACCGACGGTGCGGACTACCTCGGCGTCGGAACGATCTACGGGACGACCTCGAAGGACGTCGACGCGGAGCAAGACGGCGTCGGTCCCGAGCGGATCGCCGAGATCACCGACGCGGTCTCGATCCCCGTCGTCGGGATCGGCGGTATCACGGCCGAGAACGCCGCCCCGGTCGTCGAGGCGGGTGCTGCCGGCGTGTCGGTCATCTCCGAGATTACGGGGGCCGACGATCCGCAGGCCGCGACGGCGGCCCTCGCCAGGGCCGTCGAAAAGGGGAAGCGTTCGGCGAGCGGAGGGGAGCGCGTATGACCGACTCGAACGAGGCGGCCCTCACCGGCACGGCCCTCGCGGATTCGATCGAACGCCTCGCGGAGACGGAACCGCTGGTCCAGCACCTGACCAACGAGGTGACGATGAACGACGTCGCGAACCTCACGCTCCACTGGGACGCGCTCCCTGTGATGGCCGACTCGACCGGCGACGCCGGGGAGATGGCCGAACTCGCGAGCGCGGTCCTGTGCAACGTCGGGCAGGTCCCCGACTGGAAAGTCGAGGCCATGCACGAGGCCGCCGGGACGGCGACCGATCGGGGAATCCCGGTCGTCCTCGACCCCGTCGGCGTCGGCGCGACGCCGACCCGCCAGGCCGTCGCCGAGGCGCTCCTCTCCGAGATCGAGTTCGCCGTGATCAAGGGCAACTACGGCGAGATCAGCGCGCTCGCGGGCGTCGAGGCCGACGTCAAGGGCGTCGAGTCGATCGGCGACTACGAGGAGATCGAGGAGACGGCCCGATCGCTCGCCGCCTCGACCGGCGCGGTCGTCGTCGCGAGCGGCGTCGAGGACGTCGTCGCTGACGCCGATCGAGCGGTACGGCTCTCGGCGGGCCACGAGCGACTGAGCGAGGTCGTCGGCACCGGCTGCATGCTCGGCGCGACGATCGCGGCGTTTACCGGGGCGATCGAAGACCCGTACGCAGCCGCGGTCCACGGCACGCTCGCGTTCGGCATCGCCGGGGAGCGTGCGGCAGATCAGCCACACGCCGGCCCGGCGAGCTACCGGACCGCCTTCCACGATACAGTGGCCGGGCTATCACCTGAAGCGGTGGCCGACGTCGACGTCGAGGACAGGGTGGAACGGCTCTCCTGATACGGTTTCTGTACGCCATTTCCGGCGCAACCGCGATCCGGGCGCCGGTTGCGCCGGTACATCGGTACAGCAATCCGTATGAGTCGAGTCCGCGTCGAGGTCCGTCGCCGGACCGCAACTTCTGCAACCGTTTTGTCGATCACCGACGAAGTTACACGTATGACTCGCGAACACCTGACAGATGCGGCCGAATCGCTCCGAACCGCAGCCGAAGCGGCCTCGGACAACGCGGCCGATCGACTCGAATCGCAGGCGGATCAGTTCGAGACGCTGGCGGACGCCGATCGCGGTCCGGACCACGGCAAACTCGCGCGCCACGAGCACGTGCTCACCGAAATCGCCGACGAGGAGGGTGGCAACGTCGCCGACCACGTCGACACCGCGCTCGACTCGGTGCGGGCCTACCGGGAGACAGTCGAGGGGGTCTGATCGCTCGCCAGCGCTGGAACAGGCTCGATCGCCGCGCGATCAGCAGACCGGCTTCGGGTTCGCACCCATCGCCTCCAGGTTCTCGACGTACTCGTCGTAGGCGGCCTCGATCGCGCCGCTCGCGGCCTCGAGCGCCCGCTCTTCGTCAGCGTCGCTCTCACAGACGGTCTCGAGGAGGTCCGCGGCGCGATCGAGTTGCTCGTCCAGGTCGTCGCCGAACTCGCGGAAGACCCCTGCCGTCTGGGGGTCGGCGTCGCCGACGAAGTAGCCGACGACCTGGTCCTTCGATCGCTGGCTCGCGAGGATCCGGCCGATCAGCGCGCCGACGCGATCGATCGTCGACTCGCGGCCTCGCAGGTATTCGTGGAGTTCGGGAACGGAAGCCGGCTCGTAGGAGTCGGTCCCGAGTTCGTCGAGGACGGTCTCGTAGTGGCCCTGTTCCTCCTCGGCCGTCCGCTCGAACGCCTCGTGGGCCGCGTCGTGGTCCTCGTCGTCGGCCCACCCGCTGAAGGTCTGCCAGGCGGCGTGTTCGGCGTCGGCGGTCGCCTCCAGTACGGGGCCGGTATCGATGTCCCCGCCGGTATCGGCGTAGAGGGACTTCGAGGAGCCGAGCCGCGAGAGCGCGGTCTGGTTTTCCTCGCGGACGGTCTCGACGAACGCATCGGAATCGGTCATGACGGGGTCTTCGACCGGATCCGAGTTAGGTCTGTCGCGATACCGGGCCGTCGCCGGCGCGAAACTGTCTGACCGGGGTACGACGGGTCGTCTTCGCCACTGGGACCGGTTCCGATCGGTCGGTACTTTACGATCGCCTCGAAAGCACCCGTCCATGAGACTACGCCGTCCGCGCCGGCCGCGCGAGTTTCGACCGGCCGACTCCGCCCAGCAGATCGTCGGCGGATTCCTGCTCGCCGGCCCGTTCGTCGTCACCGAGGAGGTCTGGGACCTCGCGGGGAACATGAGCGTCCTGCAGGCGCTGGCGACGATCGCCGTCGTCTCCGCGATCGGCTACGGTGCTCTGTACACGGCCGACACGACTCGCGATCCGGACGCCGAACAGGAGGTCGCCGGCGTGCCGATCCGGTTCATCTCCCTGCTGTGTGTCGCGTTCGGCTCGGTGCTCATCCTCGCGCTCCTGTTCGACGCTCCCGACACGTTCCTCGACGGGACCACGACGGCCGAGCGCGCGCTGACCACGTTCAAGGCCGTCAGCGTCGGCTCGGTGTTCAGCATCGTCGGCGCGGCGACGGCCGACAGCGTCTTCTCGAAGTGATCGGTCGGGAACGGCGTCGAGGCCGGATCCGGAACGGTGCTCTCGGGACTTTGTTGTCCCCGCCCTGCTCCGAAACACGCTCCGGCTCCGTCACCGATCGTGCAAGGCGAACCGGGCCCGTCACCGATCGTACAACATGAGCCATCCGAGAAACAGCACGATCGCGACGACGAGTATCAACACGAGCACCGCCTCCGAAACGACCTGTATCGATCCGGGGCCGATGTCGCCGACGCTGACGAACCCCGCGGCGAGCACGACGATCATGAACCCGAGCAGTTGGTTCGTGGCTTTGCGGCTGGATACCCACGACGTCCAGGACCCGTCTCCCATCGTCTAGGAGATCTGACTCGAGTGTGGTAACGGTTCCGATCAGAACGTCGAGGGTCGATCGCGATTCACGTTCCCCGTTCCGGTACGAGGCCGGCTTCGCCCTGCTCGCGGGTCACGTTCGTTCCCCGCTCGCTATCTCGAGGCCTCGTTCGCTTCGCTCACTCGGCCTCGCCCTGCTCCGCTTCGAGGCGGACTCCTTCGCTACGCTCAGTCGTCCGCCTCGCCTTTCTCGATCGGCGCGTTGACGAGATTGCCCCACTCGGTCCAGGAGCCGTCGTAGTTGACGGTGTCGTCGTAGCCGAGCAGTTCGTGGAGCGCGAACCAGGCGACCGAGGAGCGCTCGCCGATGCGGCAGTAGGCGACGGTCGTCTCGTCGCCGTCGATGCCTTCCTCGGCGTAGAGTTCTTCGAGTTCCTCGCGGGTCTTGAAGGTGCCGTCGTCGTTCGTCACGGCGGCCCACGAGATGTTCTTCGCGCCCGGGATGTGGCCGCCGCGCTGGGCGGTCTCCTGTAGTCCCGGCGGGGCGAGGATCTCGCCGGTGAACTCCTCGGGCGATCGGACGTCGACGAGCGGGACGCCGCGCTCGATCGCGTTCTCGACGTCCTCGCGGTAGGCGCGGATGCTCTCGCGCGGGCCGGCGGCGTCGTACTCGACCGCGGAGAAGTCGGGCTCCTCGTCGGTCGTCGGGTAGTCGTTCTCGAGCCAGTACTCGCGGCCGCCGTCGAGAAGGTAGACCTCGTCGTGGCCGTAGTACTTGAACTGCCAGTAGGTGTAGGCGGCGAACCAGTTGGAGTTGTCCCCGTAGAGAACCACGGTGGAGTCCTCGCTGATGCCGTGGCTCCCGAGCAGGTCTTCGAAGTCCTCCTTCGTGAGGACGTCGCGGGTGGTCTGGTCCTGCAGTTGCGTCTCCCAGTTGAACCCGATCGCGCCGGGGGCGTGTTCGTCCTCGTAGGCTTCCGTGTCCACGTCGACCTCGACCAGTCGGTGTGCGGGGTCGTCGCTCTCGAACTCGTCGAGGCGCTCCTCGACCCAGTCGGCCGTGACGAGTACGTCGTTGGCGTAGTCGTTCGTTGCCATACTGGCATCGTCGGGAGCCAGGCCTATAGTGGCACTCCAACCGGTCAATTCGGTCGACGGTCGACCGTTCCGGCACCCATTGCCGGTAGTTCGCCCGGCCGATCGAACCACCCTCTCATAGCGGCCTGCTTCGGCTCGATTTTAGATACTCCCGACGTACGTTGGGGTACCGTCGTCGATCGCCCCGCCGAGAAGCGGAAAGCGTTGCCACGACCTCGGTACGTCGGGGAGACGTGCCGGGACCGGAGCGTTCTCGGCGCTGGGTCGATACTGTCGATCCGATGGACGAATCCGTCGTCGTCGCCCCCGACTGGCTCGCCGATCGACTGGACGATCCGCAGGTGCGCGTCGTGGACGTGCGCGACGCCTGGGAGTTCGACGGCATCGGGCACGTTCCCGGGGCCGTGAACGTCCCCTTCGACAGCTATCGCGACGAGACCAGCGACGATCCCGGGACCTTGCCGGGCGCGGACGCCTTCGGCGACCTGCTCTCGGAAGCGGGGATCGAACCCGCGGACACGATCGTGGCCTACGACGACACCCACGGCGTCTTCGCGGCCCGGTTCGTCGTCACCGCACAGGTGTACGGCCACGACGACGTACGACTCCTCGACGGCGACTTCAGCGCGTGGAACCGCGAACACGAGACGACGAGCGAGACCCCGACGATCGAGTCGACCGACTACCGGGCCGAGCCGCTCGATTTCGCCGAGAGCCCGCTGGTCGATCGGGAGGCCGTCGAGGCGGCAATCGACCGGGACGCCGTGCTGGTCGATACGCGCGAGCGCGACGAGTTCGCCGAGGCCCACCTGCCCGGTGCGGTCCGGTTCGACTGGCGCGAGGTCGTCGACGACGACACTCGCGGCCTGAAACCCGGGTCCGAACTCGAGACCCTGCTGGCCGACCACGGGATCACCCCCGATCGCGAGGTCGTCCTCTACTGTAACACCGCCCGCCGGATCAGCCACACCTACGTGGTCCTGCGGGCACTGGGCTACGAGGACGTGGCCTTCTACGAGGGGAGTCTGACGGAGTGGCTGGCGGGCGACGGCGCGATCGAGACCGGACCGGCGTCCGTCGACTAGTCGAAACCCACGGCCGTCGCGTACGGACGCGTCTCACCGGACGAACTCGACGCCGGTGATCTCGAAGCGTGCGCCGCCGTCGCGGCTCTCCGTTGCGCGAATCGACCAGCCGTGGGCCTCGCAGATCTGATCGACGATACTGAGTCCGAATCCGTTCCCGTCCGGTGACGTCGTGTGGCCGGTTTCGAACACCGTCTCGCGCTCTTCCGGCGGGATTCCGGGACCGTCGTCTTCGACGTAGAACCCGTCGTCGACCGTTCCGACCGTAATCGTCACGCCGTCGTCGCCGTGTTCGACGGCGTTGCGGACGAGATTCTCCCCGAGTTGCTCCAGTCGACTCACGTTGGCCCTGATGGCGCGGTCCGTCTCGACCTCGAGGCGTGCGTCCTTCGTCCGGACGTTCTGCCAGCAGTCCTCGATCGTCTCGGCGATGGCGACCCGTTCGGTCTCGACGGCGGACTCTCCCTCACGCGAAAGCAACAGCAAGTTCTCGATCAACGACTCCATGCGGTCGTGTGCCTCCGCCACGTCGTCGAGGTGGTCGCTGTCGCACTCTTCGCGGGCGAATTCGAGTCGACCCATGGCGACGTTCAGTGGGTTTCGGAGGTCGTGAGAGACGATGCTGGCGAACTCTTCGAGCCGATCGTTCTGTCGCTGGAGGTCGGCCTCGCGTTCGATCCGTTCGATCGCGTTCGCAGTGTGACTGACGAGCAGTTCCGCGAACTCGACGTCCTGCGCGTCGAACGCGTGCGCCTCGTTACTCGCCGCCTGAAAGACGCCTCGCTCGCCGATCGGGACGCTGATTCCCGACCGATACGACTCCCTGGCGGGATCCGTCTTGTCGTCGTGGGTAATCTCGTCGACGAGGTGCGGGTCGCCGCTCTGGAACGTTTTGCCTGCGAGCCCCTGATCGATCCGCATTCGTCGGCTGCCGCCCGGTGGCGCGTCGATCGCGTAGGGGACGAGCCACTCTCCCTCCTGCAAGACGACGGTACACATGTCGAACTCGAGGACGTCGCCCGCGGCGGCGACCGCCCGCTCGCAGGCCCCCTCGACCGACGTTTCGGTCTGGATCGTCGTCGCGATCTCGTGGAGTGCCTCGAACACGCGCTGCCGTCGATTCCGTTCGGAGACGTCCCGACCGATCACGACGAGGCCGATCAGTTCGCCCTCGGGATCGGTCAGCCGTGCGCCGGCGAACTCGTAGGGGATGGCCCCTCCGTCGGCCGTGAGAAGCGCCGACTCGATGGTCCCTCGTCCGTCGGTCAGCGTCCGCTCGATCGCCGCCGAGATGCGATCTCGTTCCGCGTCGGGCACGAACTCGAACACGTCCATGTCGGCGATCGCGTCGTCGCTGTACCCGGTGACGTCGCTGAACCGATCGTTCCAGCGTCGGAGCGATCCATCCGGATCCACCACGTAAAACACGTCGTTGAGCACGTCGAGCGTCCGTTCGACGAACTCTCGCTCCTGTTCCAGTTCACGCTCTCGTTGCTCGTGATCGGAGACGTCCTGCTGGATCCCGACGAAGTTGGCGATTTCGTCCCCGTCGTAGAGCGGCGCGATAGTAACCCGGTTCAGGAAGGGCTGGCCGTTCTTCCGGTAGTTCCGCAGTTCGACGGTGACGGACTCGCCGGCGTCGACGGCCGCTCGCATCCGGTCGACCGGTGCCGATTCGGTTCCCTCGCCCTGCAGGAACCGGCAGTTCCGGCTGAGGATCTCCGTCTTCGGATAGCCAGTGAGCCGGGTGAAGCCGTCGTTCGCGTAGACGATCGGATTGTCCGAAAGCGCCGGGTCGGTGATGACGATGCCGACCGGTGCCTCGTCCATCGCCCGCTCTTTTAGCGCCGACTCCGGACGGGCCGACTCGGCGATGGTGCCGGACGTCTGCCCCCGATCGGAGACCGCATCGTCGTCGATACCGGAGAGCGGATCCGACATGTACGCCGTCTTCTGTATCGACGGCCATGAGGTTATTGGCCGTCGAAATCCGCCGATCGATCGTGAGTCGACCGGTCACTCGACGATCGGTCGTCGCTCACGTCACGCCAGTCCGGGGCCGTCGAGTAGGGCCGATCGGCGGCCTCGTCGAACGCTTTCAGCACCACCTCGTTCAGCGCCGGGTGGACGTGGACCGTCTCGGCGACGTCGTCGACGGTCCCGTCGCCGCGTTCCATCGCGACGACCACCTCGTGGAGCAGTGAGGCCGCGTCCGGACCGACGACGTGACAGCCCAGGATCTCGCCGTCCGGTCCCGCGAGGACCTTGACGAACCCGTCCCCGGCCTCGAGGATGAGCCCTTTCGGCGCGGCGTCGTACGTGACGCTCGTCGACTCGTACGCGCGTTCCGCGTCGGCGAGTTCGCCCTCCGTTCGCCCGACGCTCGCGACCTGCGGCGAGGTGAAGATCGCGTGGGGCATGGCCGCGTAGTCGACCGCCCGATCGGCGTCGTCGAGGATATTCGCCGCGACGACCTCCGACTCGTAGTCGGCCGCGTGCTTGAACGGCTGGGCGGCGAGTACGTCGCCCAGCGCCCAGACGTTCGCGGCGGTCGTCGCGAGCGTCTCGTCGACCTCGACGTGGCCCTCGTCGTCGGTTTCGACGCCCGCGGCGTCGAGATCGAGCGTGTCGGTGTTCGGCCGCCGTCCGGTCGCGAGCAGGAGGTCGTCGGCCGACAGTTCGACCTGCTCGTCCCCGTCGTCGGTCGGGGCCGCGATCGCGTCGACTCGATCGCCGTCGGCCTGGACCTCGGCCGCCTCGTAGCCGGTGTACAGATCGCAGTCGGTGCGAAGCGACTCGGTCACGACCTCGCTCACGTCATCGTCTTCGCCCGGTACGAGCCGATCGCTCCGACCGACGATCGAGACGTCGGTCCCTAACGCGGCGAAGAAGTAGCCGAGTTCGGCACCGATGTAGCCGCCGCCGACGATCACGAGGTCGTCCGGTCGCTCGTCGAGGAAGAGCGCGTCGTCGCTCGTCAGAAAGTCGACGTCATCGATACCGTCGATCGGTGGGACCGTCGGACGGCCGCCGACCGCGACGACGACGTGCTCGCCGCGGATCTCGTCGGGGTCGTCCTCGTCCGCCGTCCTGCCGGAATCCTCTTCTCTCGTCGTCTCGCCGGATTCGTCCTCGCCCCCGTTCGGATCGATCGCGAGGGTTCGATCGTCGACGAACCGGGCCTCGCCGCGGTAGAGCGTGACGTTCTCGGCCGTCTCGAGGGTCCGTTCCTGGCGATCGGCCTTGGCGTAGACCGTCTCGCGGATCGACGACGTGACCGCGCCGTAGTCGACGCCGTCGAGGGTGGCCTCGACGCCGAACCGATCGGCGCGGCGGATCGTGTCGACGACGTCGGCGCGGTGGAGCAACGCCTTCGAGGGGACACAGCCCCGGGTGATACAGGCCCCGCCGAGCGGGCCGCGTTCGATCACGGCCGCCTCGAGGCCCCGATCGGCCGCGGCGGTCGCGACCTGACTTCCGGACCCGCCGCCGATCACGACGATGTCGTATGCGTCCATACGGGCGTCGTCCACGGACGGTCGCGTAAAATTGCAGCCTGCGAGTCGATCGTCCCGACCGCGACGCTAGAGCCAGTCGTCGCCCGGATCGTCGTCCGTCGCCTCCCGGTAGGACTCGACCGCCGCTGCGAGGTTCGCGAGGGCCTCTCCGGGCGTCTGGCCCTGGCTCGAGACGCCGGTCACCTCGTCGTCGGCGATGTGGAGGCCGTGCTCGTTCTCGCGCATCGTCACGTCCGCGTCCGCGAGTTCTTCGTATTCGTTCGGGTCGGCGCTCGCGTCTCCCTCGGAAGTCATACGAGCGATTTGGTGGTCCGCGGGTGAAATACTCACCGACGCCGACCGGACGGTTCGACGACGGCCGACTCGCGGGCGGGACGACGACGCTCGGATTCGGTCGCCCCTGCGAACGCCGTTCGATCGATCCCGATCCCGACGAGCGAGTGCGGGCCGAGAAAAAGCCTTTAACGCCGCCGACTCGTAGAGCCCGCAAATGGTACTCGACGATCTCGGGAGTTCTCTGCGGGGTACGCTCGACAAACTCCGCGGGAAGTCCCGCATCAGCGAGGAAGACATCGAGGAGATCGTCAAGGAGATCCAGCGATCGCTGCTCTCCGCCGACGTCGACGTCTCGCTCGTGATGGAGCTGTCGGACAGCATCAAGGAACGCGCCTTGGAGGAGGAGCCGCCGGCCGGGACGCCGGCGCGGGACTTCGTCCTGCGCATCGTCTACGAGGAACTGGTCGACCTCATCGGGGAGTCGACCGACCTCCCGCTTGAGGAGCAGACGATCCTGCTGGCAGGCCTGCAGGGGTCCGGGAAGACGACCTCCGCCGCGAAGATGGCGTGGTGGTTCTCGACGAAGGGGCTCCGTCCCGCGGTCATCCAGACGGACACCTTCCGGCCCGGTGCCTACGACCAGGCCAAAGAGATGACCGAGCGCGCGGAGGTCGACTTCTACGGGAACCCCGACGCCGAGGACCCCGTCGCGATCGCCCGGAACGGACTCGAGGAGACCAGTGAGGCCGACGTCCACATCGTGGACACCGCGGGCCGCCACGCGCTGGAGGACGACCTGATCGACGAGATCGAACAGATCGAGGGGGTCGTCGAGCCCGACACGTCCCTGCTCGTGCTGGACGCCGCGATCGGCCAGGGCGCGAAAGAGCAGGCCCAGCAGTTCGACGAGTCGATCGGGATCGACGGCGTCGTCATCACCAAACTCGACGGGACGGCGAAGGGTGGTGGCGCGCTGACCGCCGTGGATCAGACGGATTCGTCGATCGCCTTCCTCGGAACCGGCGAGGAGGTCCAGGACGTCGAGCGGTTCGAGCCCGACGGCTTCATCTCGCGGCTGCTCGGCATGGGCGACCTCGGCCAGCTCGCGGAGCGCGTCGAGCGCGCCATGCAGGAGACCGAGATCGAGGAGGAGGACTGGGACCCCGAGGACATGTTGAAGGGACAGTTCACCCTGAACGACATGCAAAAGCAGATGGAGGCGATGAACAACATGGGGCCGCTCGATCAGGTGATGGACATGATCCCCGGCTTCGGCGGTGGGATCAAAGACCAGTTGCCCGACGACGCGATGGACGTCACCCAGGAGCGGATGCGAACCTTCAGCGTCATCATGGACTCGATGACGGAGGCCGAGAAGGAGTACCCCAAGGCGATCGGCGCGAGCCAGATCGAGCGCATCGCCCGCGGGTCCGGCACCAGCGAGGACGAGGTCCGGGAACTCCTCCAGCAGTACAAGATGATGGAACGCACGATCAAGCAGTTCCAGGGGATGGGCTCGGACAAGGAGATGCAGCGGATGATGAAACAGATGCAACAGCAGGGCGGCGGCGGTGGCGGTGGCATGGGCGGCATGGGGCCGTTCTGACCGTCCGCGATCGCTCGCAGCCTCTTCGAGTTCTCCCGTCGTCGCTGTTCGTTCCCGGTTCCGGCGATCGCCCGATCGGTTCGATCGACTGACAGTCGTTCTGCCACCACGTTCAAGCCGTTCTACCCGTACGGACAGACGTGAACAGACGACGCTATCTCGCTCGCGCCGGGTGTCTCGGTGTGATCGCCGTCACTGCGGGCTGTCTCGCCAGCGAGTCCGACGGGCCGGACCGCGCGGCGGACGATCGAACCGGCGATCGCGCGCTCGAGCGAGCGGTCGGCGAGTTGAACCGGGCGGCGCTCGCACTGGACGAGGGTCTCGACGGGGTCGAGGACTCCGAGGCGGTCGACTTCGACGCCGCCGAGCCACGCGACCTGATCGCGTCGGCGCGAGAGCACCTCGAGACCGCGGCGACGGCGCTTCCCGACGATAGCCAGCCGGACGTCGCGGAACTCCGGGCCTACGCCGACGTGCTCGATGGGATGCTCGACGTGGCCGTGACGATCACCGACGACACGCTCGCGGACGACATTGAGGCGGTCACCGCGGCGATCGAGGCGGACGGCCGAATCCAGGAGGCGACCCGGACCGTCGACGAGCGCAACGCGACCCTCGAGACGGCGGCCGACCGACTGGACGGGGCCGAGACGACCCTGGACGCGCTCGACGGCGATCGACTCGCCGACCTCTCGATCGTCGACCTCGCGAGGGTCGAGGAGGGACTCGACGCGCTCGCGGACGTGCTGGGGTCGATGGCGACGCTCGGCTCGGGATACGACGCGATGCTCGAGGGATACGCGTCGCTCGATCGGGGCCGGACGGCGGCCGAGGACAGGAGCCACGAGACGGCGATCGAGGAGTTCGAGGCGGCCGAATCGGCGTTCGAAACCGCGATGGCGGCGTTCGACGACGGCGCCGCCGCCGCGCCGTCGGGACTGGTCTCGTACTTCGAGACGGCACGGTGTCAGGGCGATACGCTGGAGACGGCCGCCGGACACTTCGAGGCGGCGTCGAACGCGGCGGCGTCCGGCGATACGCTGACCGCCCGGCGCCGCCGCGAGGACGGCGAGGCCGCGCTCGAGGACGCCGCGGCCTGTTCGTCGTGAGGTCAGGCCGTCGTCGCGCCGCGTTCGAGGACCGATTCCGGCGGGAGGTCGTCGACGAGCACGACGGCGTCGCCTTCGAGGACGGTCGTCCCGTCCCCGTCGCGGACGGTCGTCTCGATCCGGTACTTGCCGTCGCCGAGCGCGTCGACGACCTCGCAGACGGCCGTCACGCGATCGCCGATCGGGAGGGGTGCCAGGAAGCTGCTCTCCTGTGAGAGGTATATCGTCAGGCCGGGCAGCCGTGCGAGCGCCGCGCTGATCAGGCCGTTGGCGAGGACGCCGTGAACGATCCGTCTCCCGAAGCGGGTTTCGGCGGCGTAGGCCTCGTCGAGGTGGAGTCGGTTCGTGTCGCCGGTAACCTCGGCGAAGGCCTCGACGTCCTCGTCGGTGAGCGGCTTCGAGAACCGCGCGACGTCGCCGACCGCGACGGTCGTCTCGTCGTCGCCGCGGTATTCGAACTCCCAGTCGTCGCGCTCGTACTGGGTGTCGGTCCGCACCTGCCGCCGCGGTTTCTCGGCCCCGAGGCCGCCGGTACGGTGGGCCAGGTGGGGCACGTAGTAGGTGAGTTCGGTCGTCGTGAGGACGCCGACGAGGTCGCCGTCCTCGGCCCCGTCGACGACGGGGAGGTGTTCGATATCCTTGGTCCGCAGGTGCTCGACGGCGTCGACGATCGACGTGTCGGGGTCGATCGTCACGAGCGGGGTCGACATCACGTCGGCCAGTTCCACGGCCTCGAGGTGGTCACGTTCACAGAGGGACTCGAGGAAGTCGCCCTCGGTGACGATCCCGCGGGGCGTGCCGTCGCGCGTGACGACGACCGAACTCACTTCTTCGTCGCGCATCAGCGTCGCGGCCCGCGTCGCGGTCGCGTCCGGCGGCGCCGTGACGACGTCGGTGACCATGATCTCGGAGGCGGGGATCGTGTCGTGCATCTCGGGCAGGGTACACTGCCGGAGGCCATTATTCCCCGGGCTGCGCTGGTGGAACGAGTATGCGTCACGAGACCGGCCGGAAACCGACGCGAGGTGCCGTAGCGGGAGCCGTCAGCCGTCGATCGGCCGGCCGTCTTCCGTCGGCGGGGCGATGTGGTCGACGTACTCCTCGACGGTGGGTTCCTCGACGCGGACGCGGACGCTGATCTCGCCGAGTTCGTCGGGTTCGCCGACCGAGAAATTGACGCGGTCCTCGAAGGCCGCCTGTTTCTTCAGGGCGAAGGAGAACGTGTCTCCGTCGCGGTTCGCGAAGAACTCGCCGCGGGCGGTGTCGAGGATCTCCTGGCGGTGGAGCAGGTCCGAAAAGTGGTCCAGCGAGTGCGCTTCGCCCCTGACCTCGCCGAACTCCTCCTCGATCTCGGCGTTCGGGAAGATGTTCGCGACCGCGTCCACGACGCGACTCGTCACCTCTGTGTCGTAGACGGGGGCCGTGATCTCGACGTCGACCCGGTAGATCTCGCTCATCGGTGGCTCACCTCCCGATCGACCCCTTCGCGAACGATGGCCCGGATGCGATCGTGGAACGCCTCGAGCGTGTCCGTGTTCTCGACGACCACGTCGGCGCGGGCCATCGCGTCGTCCATCCCGAACCCGCGCTCGCGCTCGTCGCGGGCGGCGAGGGGTTCGCCGCCGTCGTCCTCGCTCGCGTCCCGGCCCCGGGCGTCGATCCGCTCGGCGCGGACCTCGAAGGGGGCCTCGATGCTGACCAGCGTGAAGTCGTCGCCGAACCGCTCCTCGAAGACGTCGACCTCGGTTCCGGAGCGGATGCCGTCGACCAGCACCGTCTCGTGATCCTCGAGTCGATCCTCGATCATCGGGAGCGAGCGCTCGGCGATCGCCGCCGGCCCGTTCTCGTCGCGCAGGGCCTGCGCGACCTTCCCGTGGTCTTTCGCCGGTTCGAGGCCCCGATCGGCCGTCTCCTGGCGGACGACGTCGCCCATCGTCACGACCGGGATACCCGCTTCGCGTGCGACGGTCGCGGCCTCTCCTTTCCCGCTTCCGGGGAGCCCCACCGTTCCGATGACGTGCATCGGGAGTGGATACAGGCGACGCCTGCATAAGGACTGTGTTCGCCGGTCGGGCGAGAGCCACCCCCGTTTCCCGTCCGCTAAGCTCGTTTCAGCTGGTGCAACTGCGGTAGGGCCCCTGTACCGACGCCGAGCCCGGTATCGTCGCTCCCGATCCGGACGAGTTCGCGACACCGATGCGATCGATCCGGCATCGCTCGCCATGCCGGAATCGGATCGGGAGGGTGGTGGATGGATCGCGCTCCCGGGGGGCGTTCGTTGCTCGAGTGGAAACAGTGGCCGCGTTCGCAACCGTCGAGCGTCGCGATCGGGCGATCGATAATTCGTCTGAATTCGAGACCAGTTTTCGAAACGGACTGTCCCCATTATTGGCTACTTCCCGGTCGCTTCGGGTGCACGCTATGACAGACAGACTCCTCGACAGGCGTCGGTTCACCAAGGTCGCCGGCGCTGGTGTAGTCGCTGCGATCGCCGGCTGTATGGACGACGAGGACGTGGACGATCCGACGGGCGACGATCCGGAGGATGAGGATCCCATCGGCGACGAAGACGACGCGGGCGGCGACGATGGGATGGGCGACGATGAGACGGACGACGAGGACGACGGATTCGGAGACGACAACGAAACCGACGACGGGAGCGACGGCGGACTCGGAGACGACAACGAAACCGACGACGGGAGCGACGGCGGACTCGGAGACGACAACGAAACCGACGACGGGAGCGACGGCGGACTCGGAGACGACAACGAAACCGACGACGGGAGCGACGACGACGGAATCGGCGACGACGAAAACGCGACGGGCGACGAGGACGACGCCGACGATTCCGGCGCGTAACGATCGCGGCTCGGACGCGTCGGTGTGCGCGCAGTGACGCCATCTCCGGCCGTGTCGTCCCCGATCGCTGACGGCAGTTCGACGCGCGCCGATCGCGAACTCGCCGTGTCGCGCCTACGGGTCGTATCGGCCCGAAATCCACACTGCTTATGCTGATCGATCGTTGATTCGTATCCGAGGGCACGTAGCTCAGTCCGGAAAGAGCGTCGGACTTCTAATCCGACGGTCGTGGGTTCAAATCCCATCGTGCCCGTACGAAAACTGTCGATTTCGTACTTCTACCCAGGAATCGGTACTTCGTTCAGCGATCGAATGCACCCCCTCTCGGGCTGCCGATTTCTGTTGTCGGAACCGTCGCGAAGCGGTCGACGTGACGGTCCAGCCGCGGCGGTCGATCGAAGTGTGTAGGACTCGCCGCAGGATCGACTCGTCCGGGCGTAATAAAGGGCGATCGCAGTGGTTGCGACCGGCGCGATTCACCTGAGCCGTCGGAAGTCCTCCGACCCACAGGAACAGGCCGCCGTTCCGATCGGTCGGATGGTCCCGTTCAGGAGTTCTTTCGCTGCGTACACGGACTCGCAGTGGACACACACGGCCACAGCACGACGATGATCGTGCATGACGATCACCCACCCGACGAATGGCCGGACGATACTTCAAATGTTGTGGCGACGACCCTGTTCGTCACCGGGGAGCGACGGTCGTCGATCGTGACACGTGGATCGGTCGAGCGGTCGGCGGATGCGACGATCGGCTCGTTACCCTCGTTATAAACACAAAAGATTCAACTATTCTTCTTCTCGATACTGTGTTGTGAAACGAAGGACCAAACTTCTCTTTGTCGGTGTCGGTATTCTGCTGCTCCTCGGCGTCTTGGGGGTGACGGTGATGAACGCGTCCGCGGAGTTCGTTACTCCAACGGCCGTCAACGACGGCGAGTACGAGGGTGAGTGGGTTAATCTAGAAGGCCAGGCGACCGACATCGAACAGACGGGCGAGGAGATCGCGTTCTCCGTCTCGGACAATAACACGTCAGTTGACGTTGTCTACGAGGGAACCATGCCCGAGACGATGGCCGAAAACCGGATCGTCGTTGCGAAAGGCGCCGTTGAGAATGGAACACTTCAGGCGACCGAACTCTCGGTCAGGGCCCACGACGACGAAGACGGAGGTCCACCGGAAGAACACACCTAAACCATGGCGTCGATTACCGCTGAGGGTGTCACGAAGCGACTCGGTTCGACGGTCGCCGTCCGCGATGTCAGTTTCACCGTCGGATCGGGCGAACACGTCGGACTGTTCGGTCCGAACGGCGCCGGCAAAACGACCCTGATGCAGATGCTGGCCACGCTTTCGTTCCCGAGCGACGGTACCATTCGGATCGGTGAACACGACATAACACCCGATGCAACGCGCGTCCGACGGGACCTCGGTGTCATGGGCCACCGATCGATGCTGTACGGCACCCTCACCGCTCGTGAAAACCTCCGTCTTCACGCGCGACTCCGAGGCGTCAGTACCGACCGCGTCGAGGAGGTCCTCGAGCAAGTCAATCTCCGGACGCAAGCGTCGACGCGCGTGGAAACGTTTTCCCACGGCATGACGAAGCGACTCGCCATCGCTCGCGCAGTGTTGCATGATCCAACAGTGCTGTTGCTCGACGAACCCTATGCCGGGCTGGACCAGCGCTCGGCTAGGGATCTTCAACAGATTCTCGACCAGTTCGACGACCGAACGGTCGTGCTCGCGACCCACGACCTGGTACGGGGCGCTACCGACTGTGACCGCGCTCTCGTGCTCGTCGACGGCACCATTTCGCGTGACGTTCGAATCGAGGACTCGACAACGGACGACCTCGAGACCATCTACCGGCGGACAACTGACCCGGCTACGCCACGATGATCGACGGCCTTCGCAAGTACAACCGCGTCGTGCTCGAGGTCGTCCGCAAGGACCTTCTCATCGAGTTGCGCTCGAAGCAGGTGCTCAACACGGCGGTCGTGTTCGCGTTGCTGGTCGTCGTCATTTTCGCGTTCAGTTTCGCCAGATCGTTCACGGACGTTGGCGTCGTCGGAAGCGGCGCGCTCTGGATCGCGTTCGTCTTCGCGGGGACCTTCGGCGTCAGCCAGAGTGCAACGGCAGAAACGGCCGACGCGGGACTCGACGGCCTTCTCCTGTTGCCCGTCGACCGATCGGCGATCTACGTCGGAAAAGTGCTGAGCAACACCGTCTTTACGACGGCCGTTGCGATCATTACGTTCGTCTGTACCGTCATCTTCCTCGAGTTTACAGTCCCGCTCGACGTCGTCCCGATACTGCTGTTGGTCTTCGTGCTGGCCGCATTCGGGTTCACGTCGACCGGCGTCCTCATTGCGACGATGACCGCCCGGGCTCGACTTCGCGAACTCCTGTTACCTCTCCTGCTCGTGCCGCTCATCGTCCCAGTGTTGCTCGCCGGTGTCGAACTCACGCGCGTACTTACAGAGGGCTACGTGACGTTGCGGTGGTTTCAGCTCTTGGTCGTGTACGATGGACTGTTGTTTCTCACCGGATTAGCGACGTTCGAATACGTGGTCGAACGGTAGCTACAGGCGTCGGTACGCGAGCAGCCCGACGACCACGATTCCGACGAAACCAGCGCTCAAGAGACCGACGGGGAGTTCAGCCCCCTGCGAATCGTCTCCACGTTCTTCGCTAGCGGTCACCCCGCGCTCGTCGATGCTCACGGCGATCCGTTCGTCCGCTTCGAGAACGTTGGTGTTCATCACCATCGGCATCGGCGCGTCCGCTTCGACGAGATTGTCCGAGAACTCGACCTGACTCAGGTCGTATTCGACAAACGAGATGGCGAACTGCTCGACGTCGTATCCGACTGGTTTCTCGAGTTCCTGATCCTCGAGTCGGTAGAAGACCGACACGTCGGCCGTCTCGCCGGCATCGATCGAGGCGTCGACCGTTGCCGTTCCGTTCTCGACGGTGACCTCAGTACGCTCCTCCTGGACCATTCCCGTGACGACTTCGGCATCTGACGGCACCGCAAACTCGACTGGACCGGCGAAGGGGTGAGCGGCACTGTTCTCGAGCGAGACGGTCTCGACGACGAACAGTCCCGACTCGTTCTGGGCGGGTCCGACCCGCAGTAGGTGGTTCACGGGCTGTCCACCGCCGAGGTGTAACACGTCCCGGTCGGCTGTCGGCTCCGGAAGCTCGTACGTGGTGTCGACGGATCCGTCTCCAGTCGAGAGCGTCCGCTCGTAGACAGCGCCGTTCGCCTCGATACGAATCGGATATGTTCGATCAGGCTGGAGTGGATCGAGGGTAAACGAGCCGTCGTCGACTGTAAGCTGATCGACCGGCGGACCGTACTCGCTCGTGACGTCGATGGTCGCGTTCGAGACCGGATCGCCGTCCTCGTCGACGAGCGTTCCGGTTGCCGTTTCGTTCAGGGTGATCGTCGGCTCCTGGCCGTCGGTAACGAGTTTGTAGTGAGCCGCGCCCGCGTGCTCGAGTTTGATGAAGTACACTGATACGTTGTCGGCCCGCTCGTAGCTGAACGAGCCGTTCTCGATGGTCGTCTCGGTCGGGTCATCGACTGCGTTGTACCCTGCATCGAGCGGCGTAATGGTTATGTTGTCCCCCTCTGCGGAGCCGTCTGCAACGGTCACGGTACCGGAATACGTCTCCTCGGCGACAGCGCCGGGTGCCAGCGCGATCGAGACGGGTGCGATAAGTGCAAGCGATGCGAGTACTGTGAGATATGTAAGTTTCCGTGACATGTATTAATCGTCGGATGGCGTTTCGGTAGTGATTGGCTGTTCGGTCCGACGTGACCACGTGCGAACGAGCCCGTAGGCCGGGTCGAACAGGATGATAACCAACATTCCTGCGAGCAACACGCCGGTACTACCGCGCATGAGATTCATCAGCGGAATCTGTCGGATCGTCAGTGAGGCGGTTCCCTCGTCGACCGCTGCGATGACGTACGTGTCGTGGGTCAATCCACGATCGACGAAGACGTTCCTGACCTCCATCCCGCCTTGCTGGAGGTAGCGCTCTTGGCCGGCCTCGCCGCTGGCGAGTCGTTCGCCATCGTCGTAAACGGTGAGTCCGACGGCACTGCCCTGGACGCGCGTCTGATCGAGCGAAGCAGGTGGGTTCGTCACCGTACCGATGTCCGCCGGGTCGGTGACGACGACCGCATCGGTTTGCGATAGCTCCGGAAGGTACTCCCACATAACGTATCCAACGCCGACTACCTGATCGCCTTCCGAAACATCAACGTCTGCCTGTCCGTCGCCGACGACGCCGAGCCAGATCTGCGAGTCGTCGAGTTGGACGATAGTCGCTCCCTCCCCCTGATTAACCTCGGTTACCGTTCCGTACACCGGCTGTACCGTCTCGTGAATCGAATCGCCTCGAGCAGTCACCTCGTCCACTGAGAAGGCGACGTTTCGAATGTCGGGATCGTCCGGACGCTGATACTCACGATAGTCGGTCACTTCGACGGCGTAGCTGGAGTCGGGGACGTCGTGGACGCCCGAGTCGTCCAGTGCTGCCTCCTGTTCGGAATCGGCAATAATCACCGACGACTGTGCGGTAAACAGATAGGAGAACGCGACGGAGATCACGAGAATCACGAATCCGATGTGAACCATCGCGACGCCTACCTGTTTGAATTGATAGTTGCGACTCGGCGAGCCGTGGACGTACTCGAGTGTGCGATTGATGACCGTGAGACAGACGTACGCCGCTGGCGGGAGCAGCGAGAGGACACTCGCACTGCCGATGAGCTGGTAGAATAGCGCATCGTTCGTGTCACTCGTTGCAAGCAGCCACGAATCGGTCGGCGCGACCACCGCAGCCAGAACGGTTGCCGTCGTGAAGACGCCAAGCGAGAGCAATGCGCGGCGGCGACCTTCCACGTCGTAATCCATGTAGAACCCGAGGAGCAACAGCATCGCGAGCACGATCGGATAGCTCCAGAGATTGTAGTAGTCGCCCGTCACTTCGACTTCCATCCCCGTGATGTAGCTGTTGAGGACGGGAAACGAGAGCCCCCAGACGGAGACGAAACCGAGCAGTCCGATACCGAGGACGGCGAGGTGTAACAGATTCGCTCGAGTGAGCCATGGCTGGGATTCCTCAGCTGGCTCCGCTGGCTCTCTCAGAAGCCAGTAGCCAAACGGGAGACAGACGCCGAGTATCGTCGTCACTGCGAGCAACACGAGCAGCGCGAACCCAATTCCGCCGTCGGCAAACGAGTGAACGCTTCGGAAGACGCCACTTCTGACGATCGCCGTCGCGTAGATGACGAGAGCGAACGTCGTCGCCGTCATCGCCGGTGCGAGCGTTCCGTACGTCGATCGCGACCGGTAGTTCATTACGGCATGTAACGTCGCAGTGAGGAAGATCCACGGGATCAACACGGCGGTCTCGACGGGATCCCACGCCCAGATCCCACCCCAGCCAAGGACTCGATACGACCACAGCGACCCGAGGACGATTGCGGCGGTGAGAAAGAACCACGAGATACGGAGCCAGCGCGTGATGCTTCCGATCCAGTCACTGAACAGTCCTCCGTTACCCCGGATCGTCGAGATGAAGTGGGCAACGGCGATGGCAAACGGCATCGTCAGAAGGGCGTAGGCGATGAACATCACCGGTGGATGGATCGCCATGTACGGATCGATCAGAAGCGGATTTAGTCCCGTCCCATCGAGCGGCGCGGCCCCCTCGCCCATCTCGGGGAACTCCTCGGTGATCGCGGTGAAGGGACTATCGAAGAATAGCATGGCCGCGAAGTACGTGACAATCCCGACCGTGAGTCCCTGCACGAGTTTCGCATCGGGCGACGCTATTCCCCGGCGGACAGCCGCCCAGAAGGCGACGACGGCAGCCAGTGCAGCCCACAGTAGAACGGAGCCTTCGTTACCCGCGTAGACGCCGGTGATGCGGTAGAGGAGTGGAATGTAGTTCGCCGTGTTGTTCCAAACATACGCGTTCGTGTAGTCGGTAACGACGAACTGGTACGTGAGATAACCGAGTGCAACTACCAGCAAGCCAGCAGTCACACCGATCAACGGTGTGATGACGGTAACGTAGCCGTTGTCTCGGCGAAGATAGCCACGAAACAGGAGCACCGACGCCACGAGTCCGGTGAGCGTCGCGCTGGCGATGAGCGCAGGTCCGATCATCGACTTTCCCACTTCGATTGTGCTTCATCGAGATACGCAATGAACGAATTCGTCTCGGCGTATCCATTAATTTCTACCAACAGTTCTCCGTCGGGCGTGATCGCGACGTGCTGGGGCGGATAGTTCGCGTTGTATCGTTGCTGGAGATCTTTCGCCTCCGGACTACTATCGTCGAGGTTCACCGCGAGTAGAACGAAGTCGTCGAGCCGGTCGTTGACGTCCGGATCGACGTAGGCATTCTTATTGTAGTCTTCACAGTAGGTACACCACGTCGTCCAGAAGTAGACGAGGACCGGTTTGTCTTCCGCGACAGCGGTCTCCATCGCCGTGTCTACGTCCGTTTTCCATGTAGTATCTCCATGATACGTGTATGATTCATCACTCAGTACGGATGCCGTGTTCATCGAATAGTATCCGATTCCAAGAGCCGTGATAACAAGTACGATCGTGAGGATTTTTCGTGGTGTCACGGCTTCGGTGGGCTCGATAGTAGCGGTTTGTTTGACACGACCATACGGGGATTCTAATTCTCCCATGAGGGTTCACAGACCATAAATCTTTAATCATTAGTTTCCGTCGTTATGATATATGCCAGTTAGTGCATTATGTAGAATACTTTCAAAAAGGGAGACCGATCGTTTATGAAGCGAAAATCACTCATCCTGTCTGGTGTCATAATACTTATCGTTCTGGCCGGTTGTTCCGCTCCGACAGCACCCGATGACAGCGACGACGAAACGAGCGATCCAATAGAAGCGCCAGCCGAATGGCCAGATCGGACCGTGTTGGACGGCGATCTTCGAGAAGGTGAGTCGAAAGATAACCTCGAGTACCGGAACGCAACGGCCGGCGAGGAGATCCAGTTCAGCCCCAAAGAGATGAACGAGTCGACGCTTCCTGAGAACGAAAACGAGCGGGAACTCGTCATCTACGGGCGCGAGATCATGGAAAACACCTCCGAAGAACTCCCAGAGCACGTCGGTAACGAACTGTCGTGTGCGAGCTGTCACGGCGGTAGCGACCTCGGCATGACGCAGGGAATGGTCGGCCAGGATATCAACATGATTCCGCTCGTCGGGACCCATGCAGACCTGCCCGAGTGGACTAACCGGCGTGACCGGATGCGCGACAGTCGCCAGCGGCTGATGGGCTGTTTCGACCGGAGTATGAACTCCCAGGACGCCGAGGAGGGCACACCCGAGTACGACAGCAGGGAGATGCAAGCCATGGAGGCGTACATGCAATGGCTAAGCGAGGGCGTGCCGACGAAGGCTCAGCCGTACTGGTCACACCTGAATAAAGCAGAGGGTGACGAACGCGTTCCGGTCGAAGAGATCAACCCCGTTCGGGGTGCAGAACTTTACCTCGAGAACTGTGCGTCCTGTCACGGTGACGATGGACAGGGAATCGAGGACACTGCCACAGCGCTGTGGGGTCCTGACTCGTTCAACGACGGTGCCGGAATGTCGCGCGTCTACACGTCGTCGGCGTTCATCCGCGAGGCCATGCCCTACGGCGCACCGCATACGTTGACTGACTGGCGTGACGTCCAGGACATTGCCGGGTTCATGAACGGCCACGATCGCCCCGAGTTCGTGGGCAAGGAAGACGACTTCCCGACGACGGGTCCACCGGAGGAGGGAGTCTACTACGAACGGACGCAGGAGGATCTCGGCTACGATATGAACCCGATGCAGAAGAAGCTCGAGTTAGCTGGGATTCCCACGGGAACCGAATCGCTCAGCGAGGACGATATCCCGGACGACGTCGATCGGTACGACCAGCCGCTCCGGGAGGAGTCGCTCAACGAGACGGACAACTGAACGAAGCCGTCATACGGTCTGCTGGCACCGTGTCCCGGCGCACCCGCAGGTGGGTCGCAGGTGTGCCGGAACTGGCTGACAGGAATCCGTATCACTCGTTGCGGATCCATCACGTTCTTTATGCTCATCTCGAAACGTAGAGTCGACAATGGTCGAGACGCCGGGGTTAGTTGCAGTTTTTGTCGCAGGAGTACTCACTGCGCTCACACCGTGTTGTCTCCCGATGATCCCCCCGTTGCTCGCGGGAAGCACCGGACACCGGTTTCGGCCGCTCGCGATCGTTGCCGGGAGTATCGTGTCGTTTACCGTGCTCGGAATTGCCACGGCGCTGGTCGGTTCGCTGACGCCCGATTCGTTTCGGCTGCCGTTCGTGGCGATGATTATCGTCTTCGGTGCGGTGATGGCCGATGACGATCTCCACACCGCGTACACGACGTACGCATCGCGAGTTACCGGCCCGGTAACGCGGTTTACGACCGCTATCGAAACGTCTCATCACCCACTCGTCGGCGGCTTCGTGCTCGGACTGTTTCTCGGCGTCATCTGGTTGCCGTGTGTGGGGCCCGTACTCGGGAGCGTGCTTGCGTTCGTCGGTGCGTCCGGAGAGACGACACAGAGTGCAACGCTGCTTTTCACGTACGGAGTCGGCTTCTCCGGACCGCTGTTGGTCGTCGCATACGGCGGCAAACGGGCCGGAAACGTGCTTACCGACCGCGTACGGTCGCTCGACCAGCCCGCGCTAGCGCGACGGCTGAGCGGGTACGCGCTCGTCGTGACAGGCGTCGGACTGTTGTTCGAACTCGACAAGGCGTTGCTGGCAGCACTCGTCCAGTGATTGTTGAAAAAAATTAAGTCATACTCGTTGAATGCATGCTCGTATGCGTAAACTCTCGAAACGACTTGGCACACTCATCGCGCTGTTCCACCGAATCATGTGGAGCCGATTTATTCGATGGGGCGCTTTCGTTCTCGGTTTGACGTCGTTAACTCTCATATTCGGATTCGCCTCCCGAGCGATGTATGGCATCGATCACGGTATCAACCTCATCGCCTACTGGCACATTCCGCTCGCGTTTCTGACTGCCGGCGCGCTCTCTGCGACGTTCGTCGGGAGTGTGCTCTATCTCAAGTACGAGGGCCGATTCTGGAACCGGCTCGCACACAGCGGCGGTGAGATCGGATTTCTGTTCGCAACGCTGACGCTCGTTACGGGAAGCCTGTGGGGACGCGTCGTCTGGAACTCGTGGTGGGAGTGGAGTGACGTTCGACTCATCACGTTTCTCATGGTCTGGTTCATCTACGCGGGATATCTCGTCGTGTACGCCTCGACCGAACGCGGGGCCGACGAACGATTCGCGGCAGTCTACGGAACGGTCGCGTTCATCACCGTTCCGATCACCTACACTGCTGGCCGTCTCTGGACGCCGACCTTTCACGAACCGACCGTGGCGAACCCCGACGTGAGTGCAAACATCGACCCGCTGACGCTCGGCATCTCGTTGCTCGCACTGGGGCTGCTCTATATCTACCTGATGGCGATTCGTATCCGCCTGCACGAACTCGAGGACAGAGTCGCCTTCAAAAAAGAGGAGGTGGCGTAACGATGGAACCGTTCCTCCTCGCCAGTTACGGCGCGATATTCGTCGCGCTATTCGCGTACATCCTCTACATGCAGCGCCAATTACAGCGCCTCGAGCGACAACTGCAAGATCTCCGGTAGCTCTCTGTTACGGCCTAGATGAATAGCGCCCCCGCCGACCGTCGCCGCCCCCACACACGACGGCTGTGCGTCGGGATCGCTATCGACAGTGTCTCTTCAGGGCGACCTCGGTTCTGACAGCCTCACTGTGATGGCTTTGTCTGGGCGCGTGGGGTTCCAAGGTTCCGTTGTCGGTCGGAACCGTCAGCCAGTGTCGCAGGGCCTGTAGCTCGGGTTGCTATGAGGGATTGGACTTCGAATGGGCGGGAAGTCGTAGGTGAATCGACTCTTGGATCGGCGAATTAAGCTGGGGGGTTCTGAAACCCTGTTTCAGGTCCCCAGATGCCGCCCAAACCCCATCGTGTCCGCGCGAACACCGTCGCTTTCGGGACCCTATCCAGAAGCCTGATTCAGTACCGCTACCGGAGATGGTAGGCTAATTCTCGAGTGACGCGTCGCCCTGGAATCTCGACCTCGGTCACCGATTGAACGCACCCCTTCGCGGCCGGCGAGTTCCATTGTCGGAATCGTCGCACAGGGATCGGCGTGACGATCGAGTCGGGGCCGCCGGTCAATCGACGTGCCGGCACTGTGGAGCCCACGTCACCGATCGATTCCGCCGCGTCCTCGACGACGATCGCAATCGGACCCGGAGACGTCGCCCGGCCGTCACGGAGGTGAGGCGAATGCGTGACGATCCGTTCGTCCCGGCGAGTCGGCCGTACGACGCCGAGAGTCTGCCGCCTCTGGCTCAACCGCCCCATCGAGCGATCGATGAGCAAGTCCGGCACGCGATCGTGAGTTAGGAACGAGTGATCCGGACCGACAGCGGACGCTTTTCGGGCGGTACGGGGCGATGGAGCAGCGGATTCATTCGGAGATTTCTTCCTGTTCGAGGGTCGCTGTTTCAGCGACGACAAACTTCACCAGATCGTCTTTTACGTGATTCCGATCCAGATGCCGCTCTAATTTCTTGTTGCGATCCATCGGTTCGTGGCAAACAGGACATTCTACCGGACATCTCGTTGCCATACCGGGGTCAGATTCCCCACTTCCAAAAGAACGTAGCTGGCTATTTCAACCCCGTTTACCTCGTGTTCCCGGTGAATTGCTCGAGAGGTGGGTCTGCGAACTGAACGGATCTCGATAGTGGGACCTGTACTCCATTTATCAGTTCACTGATCACCCCCAGAACGAGGCGTTTCCCAGACAGTAGAACAGCGCCACCCAGCCGAGGAACAGGCCTGCAATCACGACCAGGAAATCCGCCATACACGTCCCCAGAACGACGCAGTAGCCGATACCGATCGTGAGCAACAACAACGAACTCCCGAACAGAATGTGACACCGGCGTTCGGCCTGCGGGTCCATATCCGTTCTATTCACGATCGGGCCTAAAGGTCTATTTCGTGACAGGGGGAGTTTCACGGAACTCGAACCGGGACCGACGGGGTGGATGCGGACGACTGCTCCGGACGAGCGCTTGCACGGAGACCGGCCGATCGCCGCGGTGCGATCGTAAAACTCGAACCGCGGCCACGGACGGATTCGAGGTCGCTGGCGGCGAGTCTCTGTTTCCGGTCAGCGTGCCAGCCGATCGAACCGATCGCGTCGTGACGGGGTGGTCGGCGTCGATGGGTCGCAACCGTCCAGGCGAATGACCTCTGGACCGTTAGTTTAATAGAATCGTGGGGAAAACAATGGGCTGTCGGCAGAGCCCATCGACGGCATCACCGGGGGACTGGTTGGGGGGCACAGTCGACATCGCCACCCCCGCTGCCGACCGCGTACACCCATCGCCGTTTTCGTCCTGCGGCCGTTCGTCACCGATTCGATTCCACTATTGGATTCACCACGATCCACCCCGGTCGTCTGTCAGTACAGGCCGACGATACAACCCGATCGAGCCGTTCGGTTGGGTATGGACGCATCCGACGTCGACGCGAGTCCGGACTCGAACGGGGAACCGATTCCAGCGGTCGAGTCGTTCGCCGCGCAGGCGCGCCGCCGGGCAGAGGCTGAGCGCGAGGTCGTCGAGTGGGCGATCGACGAACTCGAATCCCTGATCGCCGCACGCGACGTCGACCTCGAACCGCTGCTCGAGTACGCCGAGGAGAGCCAGTCGAGTCTCCCGGATCGGCACCGACGCGCGTACGAGACGATGGCCGACGCCTTCGACGTCGATCGCGACCTGTACGCGGTGTACGCGCTCGCCTACTCGGACCTGTGCGAAGAACTGGCCGAGGGTGACGGCCGATCGGAGCGGCACCCGAACGGATGTACGAACGCCCTCGTCTCGCCGGCGGCCGCCGACGCGACCGGCTCGCTCGTGCTCAAAAATCGCGACATCGCGGGCCGAGGGACGCGCCCGAAGTCGATCGTCGAACAGCCCCCGATCGATGACTACTACGGGTTCCTGACGGTCGACACCTGCGGGACCGTCATGGTGTTCAAGGGGGTCAACGATCGAGGACTGGTCGCGGCCAACACCTACATCGACGCCAACCGGGAGGATCTCGACCCGGGCGAGCAACTCCGGAACGGGACCGCGATTCGGCGGCTTCTGGAGGAGTGTACCTCCGTCGAGGAGGCCCGATCCCTGCTCGAGTCGTACCCGACGCGCCGACTGATGGCCCAGACGCTGTTCCTGGCCGACGGGACGGACGCCGCGTTGCTCGAGGTCGATCCTGCGGCCGAACGGATCGCCGTCGACGACGATCGGGTAGTCGTCCGGACGAACCACTTCGTGGACGGGGCCTCGACCGTGACGGAGAGTTCGAAACGGCGACGCGATCGGGCCAGGGCGCTCCTCGCTGGTGAGAGCGGGGACCGACTCGACCGGGACGACCTGTGGGCCGTCGCGGCGGATCACGCGAACGGCCCCGGCGACGACTCGATCTGTCGCCACCCGGAACCCGAGACGGACGACCCCCACGCGTTCGGTCAGTTGACCACGGCCAGCGCGGCGGTCTTCGAGGGTGGATCGCCGGAGATCGAGGTCGTGATGGGTAACCCGTGCGAGCGCGATCGGACGCGGGTGTCGTTTGGCGAGGCCGTCCCGCCCGCGTTCCGGACGGGACGGCAGTGGCTCGATCGGGTTCGCGCCACGTAGCACCGGATCGCGTCCTCGTACGGTTTACTGTACGTCATTTCCGGCGCAACCGCCGCCCGGATCGCGGTTGCGCCGGTACATCGTTACAGCAATCCGTATCAGGCGCGGGCGACGTGCCGGGTGAGGTCCGCCTCGAGCCGATCGGCTGCTCGGAGCCGCAACCGGCAGGCCCGGCGCTTCGAGAGTCGCTCGTCGGGATGTCGATCGGCGAGCGGGTCGTAGTCCGCCGCCGTAATGTCGAACATCCGCAGGTAGTCGCGAACGGCCGGATCGGCGACACCGTCGTGAATGGCGGTGTCGGTGGTCCGATCGACCGTCTCGAACGAGGGGAGTGACACGGCATCGTCGCTCGGCGCCGCGTCAGCCCCGGCGACGACCGTGCCGTGATCGGTTGCGTCGGTGACGATCGATCGAACGTCGCCGGCGAGCCGGAGGATCTCGCTCGGCAGGGTTGCATCGGGCGATCGCCACTCGACCGTCGGGAACGCGTCCCGCAGCCGGACCGGCGTCCAGACCGCGTCGTAGGGGTCGAATTCCGCGTCGAACGTCGCCTCGTCGACGCCTCGATCGAGGGCACGCTCGCGGAAGCCGTCGTAGGCCGTCTCGAGTCGGTTCTCCCATTCGTCGACGCTTGCGACGTAGGGCCAGAGCTGGCCCTGCTCGGGACAGGTCTCGTAACAACAGCGTCGATAGAGGTAGGGCCGGGCGCACGCGAGGAGGCGCTCGCCCCGGTAGTGCGAGGAGCTGTTGACGAGGGCGAACGCGGGATCGATCGCGGTCAGCGCGTTGAGCTGGTCGACGACGCTAGACTGTTCGAAGTGGACGTGCGTCCCGGCACAGACGCGTGCGTCGTCGAACGCCCGCCCGACGATGCGTCGCTGCAGGTCGGTCCCGGCTTTCTCGCGGTACGGAATCTCCGCGGGTGAGGCGTTGAGAGGTGTCGCCAGCGGAACGAGCCGTTTGTCCTGCTGTCGTGCCGCGTCGACGACCCGACTGATTCGATCGACGAACTCCGCGCGGAGTTCGGCCATGGACGAACAGGGCGTGGTCTTGATTTCTACCATCGGCTCGACGAACTCGGGATCGACGTGATCGGAGACGTCGAGCAGTGTTTCGGGCGGTACCAGATCACCGTCGTCGTCGACGACCCAGTACTCTACTTCGAGGCTAGTTTTCATGGGGGTGGCTCCGTTGGACTGCGGGTGTTGCGTGGCCCTCGGGCGAGCCGTCACCGGACCAGTACTCCAGGGCGCGGCACCGGACGGCTGTCTCGGCCGGCGGATACTGTTCGCCCGCCGGAGACGATCGGGAGGTGTCGTCCATCGCCGCTGCCCGTCGAAACCGTGGTAGGCAGGAGCGACGTGAAGCGGTTGAGCCTGCGTGCGCCGGTTGTGTTCCCGTGGCGCGGTCAGATTCCGCTGAGGAAACGCTTCGGTGTCCGGCCATCGGCGAGTCTATCGGCACGGAACAGCAGGGGACTTTCGTAGCGTTTCGTGAGGCACCCCGGGCGGTTCGCCAGACCGGTCCCGGAAGCCGATAACTTATGTCTCTCACCGCCCAATGGCCACGCAATGGCCGCACACGATACGGGCAGACGGCGTTTTCTATCCGGGGTGAGTGGGACGCTCGGCGTTGCCCTCGTAACCGGCTGTCTGGGTGGGACGGACGACGGCGAGGAGAGCCCCGAACCCGTCGTCGACGCCGCGGAGTCGCTCGAGGGGGATACCGATCCCGAGGCGTGGGCCGACGTCGAGTCGCTCCGGTTCGACGGCTGGGTCGGCGGCTGGGTCGGCGTCGAGCCAGAGCCGATCGCGGACGTGGAGAACCCGACGCTGGTGCTCGTCGAGGGCCGGGAGTACGAGATCACCTGGGAGAACATGGACGGCGTCCACCACAACTTCGCGTTCTGGGACGCCGACCACGACGTAGTCAACGAGTACTCGACCCCCGGCACCGACGTTCAGGGCGAGACGGAGACGCTCAAGATCGAGGCGACGGCCGAGATGGAGACCTACCGCTGTGAGTACCAGCAGGCCCGGCAACGAGGGGACGTCGTCTTGCTCGACTCCGCGTAGCCTCGCGACGCTCAGCGGACGACGGTAACCGGAACGGGGGCTCGACGGACGATCTTCTCGGCGACGCTCCCGAGCAAGACCCGTGAGACGCCCGATCGGCCGTGGTTGCCGACGATGATGAGGTCGACGTCGTGCTCCTCGGCGTACCGAACGACCTCGCGAGCGGGATTTCCGACGGCGATTTCGGTCCGGAAGTCGACGTCGTCGGCACCGGCGAGGTCCGTGACCTCCTCCTGGAAGTCCTCGGAGGCCTCTTCCTTTCGTTTCCCGAAGAAGTCCTTCGCGAGTTCGATCCCTGCACCCGTCGAACCGTCGGCCGCTTCGACGACGCGGAGCAGAATGATCTCCTCGTCCGCATACTCGCTGAACGCTCGCTCTGCCGCCTTCTGTGCTGGCGCGGAACCGTCGTACGCGACGAGTACTGCCATACGGGAGCTACCCAGTCCGGATTGATAAACCCAGACGATAGCGCGGCGATCGAATCCGGAGACGGAATGCGATGCCCGCCCGCTGGTGTCCGATCGCAAACCGTCGCTACTCTTCGAACCGGAAGATTCCAGTCCGAACTTTTTGTACTCGGAGTGCCTTCGGCACCCTCTCACGCAAAAACTTCGATGAAAAAGCCGATCGCTCCTCCCGTCGCTCGCGGTCGCTATTCCTCGAAGACGAACGTTCCGTCCTCCTGAACGCGCTCGCCGTCGATCTCGATGAACGAATCGTCGCTCATGTCGACGATCATGTCCACGTGGACGGCGGAGTCGTTGGCCTCGTTGCCCTCGCCGACGGTATCGTCGTAGGCGCGGCCGACAGCCATGTGGACGGTGTCGCCCATCTTCTCGTCGAACAGCATGTTGTAGGTGAACTGGTCGATGTCGCGGTTCATCCCGATGCCCAGTTCGCCCAGTCGGCGGGCTCCGTCGTCCGTGTTCAGGACTTCGGTCAGGACGTCCTCGTTTTTCGCCGCCGAGTGCTGGACGACCTCGCCGCCCTCGAACTCGAGGTAGACGTCGGTGATCTCCCGGCCCTGGTGGTACAGCGGCATGTCGAACAGCACCTCGCCCTCGACGCTGTCGGGCTGGGGCGCGGTGAAGACCTCGCCGCCGGGGAGGTTGTGCTCCCCGTGGTCGTTGATCGTCGGGTTGCCGTCGATCGACATCGTCACGTCGGTCGTGTCGCCGCTCTTGATGCGGATCTCCTCGGCGGGATCCATGATCTCGACCATGTGCTCCTGGTGTTCGCGCTGGGCGTCCCAGTCCTTGTTGACGGCGTCCCAGACGAAGTTCTCGTACCCCTCCGTGCTCATCTCCGCGAGCTGGGCGTTCGCCGGCGCGGGGAACTGCGTGAGACACCAGCGCTTCGAGAGCCGTTCATCCAGAATCGGCCGCTGGGCCTGCTGGTAGGCCGACTGGGTCTCGGGATCGACGTCGCTGGTCTGGGTGACGTTGTCGCTCGCGCGGATGGCGATGTAGACGTCCGTGTTCTCGATGAGCGCGAGTTCGTGCTCGGGCGTCTCGTACTCGTCGTCCCCGGCGCGGAGATACGCCCGCTGCTGGCGTTTCCCGGTGCGCTGGCTCGTCGTGATCGGGTTCGCCCCTCGATCGCCGATCACCTCGTGGAGCGCGACGACGAGGTCCTCGGCGACGGGATGGGCGTCGACGACGACGTTGTCCCCTTCCTCGAGGTCGACCGAGTGGTTGGCGATGATCTCGGCGTGCTCACGGATGCGTGGGTCCATGTATCGCAAATTCTGCCACCGCGGTCATACCGTTTTCGAATCGAAATGTCACGGTCGATCGCGTCGGGGTGGTGTACTGTCACTGCGCCGCGCTCGGTGCCGAGTCGACCAGGTCCCGAAGGAATGACACCGTCGCGGCAGTCAACACCAGCGAGAGCGGTACCGCGAGGGCCAGTGCGAGCAGGAAACCGCCGGGCCCGGCACTGACCAGCAGGGAGAGCACGATCGAAGATACGACCGCGACGCCGACGTGCCAGAGACCGAAGGCGAGGTATGCACGCTCTCCGACCGCGAATCCGTACGAGAGACGGAACGCCTCGACGAAGGGGGCATCCGCGACGACGAACAGGAACGGCACGGCGTAGAAGAGGTAGCCGACCACCACGACCGCGGGAAGCGCGAGGATGATCAGGGCCGGGGAGACCAGCGCGAACGGCACGAGCAGCAGTATCGCGCCGATGGCGACGAGATTGTACAGGACGAACCGCGGCGCGTACTCGCTGGCACACGCTACGATTGCCGCCGGATCGCGGCGGAGTCGTCGATCGAGTCCGCCGACGTAGACCGCCGCGAGCACCGACGCGATCGCGACGTACGCGAGAATCGCGAGGAGAATCCACGCGCCGGCGGCGGCGCCGACGCTCTCGAGGGGGATTCCCACGCCGTCGAGTGGCGTCTCGATGGGGACGCCGGTACCGCCGGTCCCGGTCGCACCGGTCGAACCGGTCGGGTCGGCGAACGGATCGCTTCCCGGCGGTGAGTCGCCGACAGTGGGCCGTCGGCGCGAGACGGACGGCGGGGGCGGATCCGCAAAGGTCCACAGATCGAGGAGTGGCGACGGGAAGGCGAACTCGACGTTGATCGAGACGCCGCTGCCCGGATCGAGCGCCCGCTGGACGTTTCCGACCTGGAGCAGGGAGGTCAGCAGCGGCACCAGCGCGAGCGGCAGTATCGCGTCAATCCGATCGGTGACGCGCGAGACGTGCCAGGGGAACGAGTGAGGCGACGAATCGTCGGGATTACCCGCGGCCGTCGGAGCGCCTCCTGGATCGCCCGGCGGCGGCGAGTCGCCGTCCGACCCGTCTCGGGGATCGGGAGTATCTGGGACCATACATCAGAAAATAAATCGGTTGCAGTTGTACCCTTCGGTCGATCGCATCGGCCACCGACGATCCCGCGCTCGGTTCCAGAAGAGCGACACTGTTAGGGCGATGCCGGAACCACCTCTCGCCATGATCGATCTGCGATCGGACACGGTAACGAAACCCGACGAGGCGATGCGCGAGGCCGCTCACACCGCCGACGTCGGCGACGACGTCTACGGCGAGGATCCCACGGTGACCGAACTCGAAACCCGTGCGGCCGAGGCCGTCGGGATGGAGGCCGCGCTATACGTGCCGAGCGGGACGATGGGCAACCAGATCGCGGCGCGGGTCCACACCGATCGGGGTCAGGAGGTGCTGGCCGACCGCAAGAGCCACGTCGTGAAGTACGAACTCGGCGGCTTCGCCCAGCACGCCGACCTGCAGGTCCGGATGCTCGACGCCGATCGGGGCGTCCCGTCCCCGGACCAGGTCGCGGCCGGCTACGTCGCGGAAGACCTCCACCGGCCGGGAACCGGCCTGCTCTGTCTGGAGAACACCCACAACGCCCGCGGCGGCCTCGCGATCGACCCCGACGCGATCGCCGCCGCGGCCGAGGCGGCCCACGATCGCGACCTGCCGGTACACCTCGACGGGGCGCGGCTGTTCAACGCGGCGACGGCGCTGGACGTGCCCGCGACCGAGATCACGGCCCCGGTCGACTCCGTCATGTTCTGTCTCTCGAAGGGGCTCGGGGCCCCGATCGGCTCCGTGCTCGCGGGGTCGAGCGAGTTCGTCGAACGGGCCCGCCGGACGCGAAAACTGTTCGGCGGCGGGATGCGACAGGCCGGGATCGTCGCCGCCCCCGGGTTACGGGCCCTCGAGAACGTCGACGACCTCGCGATCGATCACGAGAACGCCCGTCGACTCGCGGCCGGCCTCGCGGACGTTCCGGGCGTCACGGTCCGGGATCCCGAGACGAACATCGTCCTCGCGGACGTCTCGGAGTCGGGCCTCGAGACGGAGACGGTGGTCGATCGACTTCGCGAGCGGGACGTGCTGGCGAACCCGATGGGGCCGTCGACGATCCGCTTTTGCACTCACAGGGACCTTTCGCGCGAGGACGTCGACCGCGCGCTCGAACGGATCGAGGCGGCGATCGTCTGACGCCTGGCTGTGCTAGCCTGGTACCCCCTCACCGCCCGCGCATCCCGTCCCGGAACTCCAGCACGGTCCGGCGGATGAGCAGGTACAAGAAGAAGATCAGCGCCAGCAGGATCAGGACGATCGCGATAATGACGGGATCGTCGGGAATGAAGCCCAGCATACGACGCGGCTACACTGTCAGCGCGCAAAACCGTTTCGACGTCGATCGTCGCCGGGGTTCGCAGTGAACGGACCGGTCTGGCACGACGGCCCGGACCCGTTCGTCGGGATCGAACCGACGCGCCGTTCTCGCGACCGCGTCCGTCGGTAAAATCGCTTTTTCACCTTGCGCTGACTATAATGCCCGGTGGAACGTAGCCATACGTGCGTCTCGAACGTCGCCCCCCGACGACTTCGAGACCACTGCTGGTCCCCGATCACCTTCCACCAGCCTTCCCCACTCCCGGTCCGACGCGATCGGCCACCCCACTGCCGTCGCGTCGGCCACCCGATCCACCCGGTCCCCGCTGACGCGACGGTCCCCTCCGTTGTCGCGATACCGCCACTGCCGGTGGTTCGATACCGTTGCCATCCCGCCGTGACGATACTCTCTCCCACTGCCCTTCTTCTTCGTCGTCGTCGCCCGTCGCTACGCCCGCGATCGGACCTCGAACGACTCGATGACCGTCCCGTCCGGTTCGCGAAGTTCACCGGTGAGCCGAACGTCGTCCGCGGGGCCGTCCGCCGGACGCTCCTCGAGGACGACAAAGCCCGGTCGGTTCCCGCGCGGCTGGGCGTGACTGCCGGGGTTCACCAGGAGCACGTCGTCCGTCTCGACGATCGTCGGCCGGTGGCTGTGGCCCGAGACGACGACGTCGGCGTCCCGCGATCGGCCGAACATCGCCAGTCCGGTCGCGCCGCCGTCGCGCCGGTGGGTCACTGCGAACCGGACGCCGCCCGCCTCGACGACCCGCGCAGGAGGCAACCGGTCCCGGACCGCCGCGCTGTCGGCGTTGCCGTGGACGGCATAGAGGGCGTCACACTCCTCCTGGAACGCCGCCAGCGCCGTCGAACTGGTGAAATCGCCCGCGTGGATCACGGTGTCGGCCTCCCGTGCGGCAGTCAGGGCCGCCCCGTCGAGTCGATGGCCGCCCTCGCTGTGCGTGTCCGAGAAGATCGCGATCATGGCGGTCTGTTCGGCCCCGATCGGGACGATCCTTTCGACCTGCGATCGTGACCGGGCGACTGCCCGTCCAGTCGGGAGAGGGACCCGACGATCGATCCCGGGCCGTTCTCGCCGACGGCTGTGGCCCCGCTTGCACCGCCGCAAGCACCGACTCTTTTCTTTCGGTTGTGCATATCTTTCGCCGATGGCAAGCAGTACCTCCGTCGTTCTCGCCGCGCTGTTCGCCAACGGCGCGATCGCGATCCTCAAGTTCGGCGGCTTCCTCCTCACCGGGAGTCCCGCGATGCTGTCGGAGACGTACCACTCGATCTCGGACACGGGCAATCAGGTCTTCCTGCTGGTCGGGATCAAGTACGGCGCACAGGAGGCGAACCGGAGCCACCCGTTCGGGCACGGAAAGGCGCAGTTCTTCTACAGCCTGCTCGTGAGCGTCATGCTGTTCGGTATCGCCGGCTGGGAGAGCGCCCGCCACGGCTACAGCGCGCTCCGGGAGGGCGGCGTCCACCGGGCCAGCGAGGACGTCACGCTGCTCGGCGCGACGTTCGACCCGGTGTACGTCAACTACGCCGTGTTGCTCGGCGCGATCGCTTTCGAATCCTACGCGCTCTGGAAGGCCTACCAGGGAATGAGCCGCCAGATGGACGAGCACGGCTGGACCTCCTTCCGCGAGGCGTTCCACAAGACCAGCGACGTGACGACCCTGACCGCGCTCACCGAGGACACGATCGCGCTCGCCGGTGCCGGGATCGCCCTCTTCGGGGTCTACCTCACCCGGACTACCGGGAACCCGACGTACGACGCCGGTGCCGCGCTCGTCATCGGCGTCATGCTCATGGGCTTTGCCCTCGCGCTCGCCTGGGAGAACAAGCGGCTCATCCTCGGCGAGAGCCTCCCGAAAGCCGACGAGAACGAACTCCGCTCGATCGTCGCCGAGTGGGACGGCGTCACCGAACTCGTCGACTTCCGGACGGTATACTTCGGGCCCGAACAGTTGCTCGTGACCGCCGACGTGCGGTTCGAGTCCGCCCTCGACGCGGCGGCGATCGACGAGCGCATCACCGAGATGGAACTCGCGCTGACGGACCACGACGACCAGATCGAGAAGAGCTACATCGAACCCGAGACTCGATCGCCGTAGCCGCCGTTTCGCTGTCCGTTCCGGATCGCGGTTCTCGTCCTCTCTCGTCGTCCTCGTCTCCCATCCCGTCGACCGTCGTCACCGACGTCAGTCCTCGCCGTCGTCGTATCCCGCGACGATCGTCGACCCCGGCGGGCGATCGTTCAGCACCGCCGTCACCGTCGTCTCCTCGAGGTCGACTGTCGACTCGAGGGGCTCCCAGTTGCGATCGCCGGTTCCGTTTCCCGCCTCGTCGGTCTCGGTTTCGACGGCGACCGCGACGTCCGTGGGGCTCGCACCGGGCGGCAACTCCGAGGGATCGTAGACCAGCGTCACCTGGATCGCCTCGATCGCTTTCAACTCGTCGAGGCCGCGGATATCGACCGGGTCCGCGAGCGCGTCGATCGGGGGGTCGATGGCGCTTCTCGCGAGGCCGAACTCGTCCGGAACGACGCCCGCGACGACGGCGATGCTCGCGCCCGCCTGCTCGAGTGTGTCCTCCGCGGCCGTGTCGGAATCGTACCCGGGGATGGCCATACCCGGGGCGAAGCGCTCGACCTATTTGGCGCTACACCGCGCGTACGCCGGCTATGTTGAATGCATGCAATTGGCACACTCGATCGGTCGAACGTGGATCGTAGCTGCGATGTGATCGTACTCGAATCACGGATCTCAACCGCTGCAGCGAGTTCTCGATCGTTCTCACTCTGTTATCGTATGATCCGGGAACGTCTGAGAGTGACATCCTCCCCGGCGTAAACGCCGGGATTCTCTCGCTGTTCAAAGATAGCCGAATCGAGACGAATCCTTTTATCGACGCGGGAACCTATCACGTACTGTGTCCGACACAGGCGGGTACATGCGGTTCTTCCCATACGAGCGGCCCTACGAGAACCAGCGCGAGGCGATGGACCGCATCCACAACACCCTCGTCCGCGGTCAGGACGTGCTGTTCGAGGGGGCCTGCGGCACGGGGAAAACGCTCTCGTCGCTCGTCCCCGCGCTCGAGGTCGCCCGCGAACAGGACAAGACGGTCGTCATCACGACGAACGTCCACCAGCAGATGCGCCAGTTCGTCGCCGAGGCCCGCGCGATCACCCGGGAGGAGGACATTCGGGCGATCGTCTTCAAGGGCAAGTCCTCGATGTGTCACATCGACGTCGGCTACGAGGAGTGCCAGGCGCTTCGGGACAACACCCGGGCCGTCGTCGACGCCGAACGCGATCGGGAGCAACTCGAGCGCCGCCAGCGCGAACTCCTCGCGGAGAGCCAGGAGGGCGACGGCGGCGCGGCCGACGCCCGCAGTGCCGTCATGGACGAACTCGAGTCGATCGAGGAGCGCCTCGAGGACCTGGAAGAGCAGAACGTCTGTGACTACTACCGGAACAACCTGACGGGGGACACGGACGATTTCTTCGCCTGGCTGTTCGACGACGTCCGCACGCCCGGCGAGATTTACGAGTACGCCGAGAAACAGGAGTTCTGCGGCTACGAACTCTTAAAGGAGGGGATCGAAGGCGTCGATCTGGTCGTCTGTAACTACCACCACCTGTTAGACGGCGTCATCCGCGAGCAGTTCTTCCGGTGGCTCGGCCGCGATCCCGAGGACGTGATCGCCGTCTTCGACGAGGCCCACAACGTCGAGGACGCCGCCCGCGAACACGCGACCCGGACCTGCTCGGAGCGGACGCTCGACTCCGCGCTGGACGAACTCGCCGAGACGGACGATCCCCGCTCCGAGGACGCGGCGAACGTCCTCTCCGCGTTCCACCGCGCGCTCGTCGAGACCTACGAGGATTCGTTCGGCTTCGGCGATCGCGAACAGGTGGGCGAGAACTGGACGGACGTCCCGATCGCCAACGAAGGCCGCCGGGACGACCTCACACTGGCGTTCCTGCAACGCTACTCCGGGCGGGGGATCGAAGACGACCTCGAGGCCGCGATGAACCTCGGCCAGGACCTCGACGAGGAGTACGAGGAGGCCTACCGCGAGGGCGAGACGGCAACGCGGACGGAGTGTCAGACCCTGGAGGCGGCGGCGTTCGTCAGCGCGTGGCTGAACGAGGGCTCGAAGGAGGGACTCTACCCCGTCGTCTCGGTCACTCGCGACGCGGGCACGGACGAGGTGTACGGCCGGGCGGAACTCTACTCCTGTCTCCCGCGGCAGGTCACGGGACGGCTGTTCGACGACGTGTACGCGACGGTCCTGATGAGCGCCACGCTCCAGCCGTTCGACGTCACCGAGAACGTGCTGGGCCTCGAGGACCCCGTCACGATGGCCTACGGCCTCCAGTTCCCCGAGGACCGGCGACGGACCTACGCCGTCGAGACGCCGCCGCTGTTCTCGTCCGATCGGGACGACCCCGACGTCCAGGAGACGGTCACCGGGACGATCCACGACGCCGTCCGCATGACGCCCGGCAACACGCTCGCCTTCTTCCCCAACTACGGCGAGGCGAAGCGCTACGCCGATCGGCTCGAGGGGCGGGCCGAGGCGACGGTCTACCTCGACGAACCCGGCGTCGCCGTCGAGGACCTCCGCCGGGAGTTCGTCGCGAGCGACCACGCCGTGCTGTGTACCTCGCTGTGGGGGACGCTGGCGGAGGGCGTGAGCTTCGACGGCGACGACGCCGAGACGGTGCTGGTCGTCGGCGTTCCCTACCCGCACCTCGACGATCGCGCGGAGGCGGTCCAGGAGGCCTACGACGCGGCCTTCGAGGGGACCGACACCGGCTGGCGGTACGCCGTCGAGATCCCGACCGTTCGCAAGACGCGACAGGCGCTCGGCCGGGTCATCCGCTCGCCCGAGGACGTCGGCGTTCGCGCGCTACTCGATCGGCGCTACTCGCGAGAGGCGAAGTCGGACCTGGGGAAGTACAGCGTCAACGGCACCTTCCCGCACGAGGAGCGCGAGGAACTGCTCGACATCGACCCCGGGAAACTGAAGTTCGCGATGCTGAACTTCTACGCCGATCACGACGCCTACGAGGGCGACCCGCCGGCACCGTGAGCCGTCGGTCGCGACCGACCGGCGCGTTCAGGCCGCTTCGAGGGTCACGTGGGCAGCGCCGTTCGTGACCGTGATGACGTGCTCGCCGTCCGTCTCGATCGTCACGTCGAGCGTGGCGCTGTCCTCGATGGACTGGGCGACGAGCGGCCCCTCGCCGATCTTCGCGACCTGGACGCTGACCGCGGTGCCCTCGTCGACGCGCTCGACGTCGACGGTGACCGTGTACTCGTCGCCCGCTTCGGCACTGAACTCCGCCGTCTTCTCGTCTTCGAGCGTCTCGTCGATCCCGTCATCGCCGATGCCGATGGCTCCGGTGACCTCGGAACACCCCGCGACCGCCACCGCTACGGCGACGCCGATGAACGACCGTCTGTGCATATCTCTCTCTACTGACACTGGTATGTAATAGGTTCTGGCCGATCGGGGCCCGCCGCAGTGTCGCGGGGGACGGTCGGGACGCGGAGGCCGGAGACCGGCAGGGTTGATCAGGCGGGGAGTCGAACCCGGCTCACCGGCAGCTTGTAGGTCCCGTCCCAGAACTCGAGTTCGGTGACGGTCCACCGGATCGGCTCGATCTCCCGATCGGCGAGTCGTGCCGCGGTCTCGCGGTCGCCGCCACGGGCCAGCGTGACGTGGGGGACGTAGTCGCTCCCTTCGAGCCCGTCGATCGTCTCGAAGCTGTCGGTCAGGTCGGCGTGGATCCGCTCGAGGCCGGGGCTCTCGACGGCGAGGTAGACGACGGGGGCCGAGCCGAGCGGCGGGTCGGCGAAGTAGTCGATGCCGGTGATCTCGGCTTCGACGGCGGGTGCCCCCTCGAGCGCGCGGTGGGCGCGGTGCTGGAGCTGGGCGACGTGGTCGGCGTCGCCGAGTCGCTTGAGCAGACACGAGTGCTCCTCGCGGACGCTGTCGAACCCGACCAGCGAGGGGTAGAGGTCGGCGGCGAGTTCGCGAACGCGCCCGGGGACCGGAACGTTGACGCTGTACACGTGACGTCGAGTAGTGGATATACGCGTATCAGTCTGGCGTTCACACCCGATCGAAGAACCACAGGACGAGGAGCACGCCGATTCCCAGGAGGATCAGCGGCGTCGCCAGCCGAACGACCCAGGCGATCATGCCGAGGACTGCACCGAGAATCTCGAGCACTAGAAGGACGGCGACCAGTCCGAGGACGATCTTCAGGAGCGTTTCGACCTCGAGTTCGCCACGGGAGTCGAGCATACGTTCACATTGGCGTGAACGTTGAAAAACACACCGTTGCCGCGGTCGGAAAGACCTATTTAGGCGGCTCTGTCATCCCCATGTAATGGACGGGAAGGGGCAGTGGGCCCTGCTCTGCGTGCTCGTGGTGGTCGGGTTCGCGATCGCGCTAGTGCCGATCGCGTCGCCCGTCGCGGGGGCCGACGCGGGAGGAGCGACGCCGGCGATTCAGGAGGATCCCTCCGAAAGCGGGGAACTCGCGGACGCGGACGAGATACATATCGACGTTCAGATCCGGGAGAACGGGTCGGCGACGTTCACCGTCGAGTACCGGTACGCGCTCGACGACGAGAACATGTCCGACGAGGAGTGGGACGAGATGCGGACCGACATCGAGGAGAACGCGGACGCCTACGCTGCGACCGAGGAAGAACGGTGGAACCAGACCCTCGCGGACGGTGAGAACCGGACCGATCGGGACATGAACCTCTCGAACGTCTCCGTCAGCACGGACGAGAGTACCGTGTTGCGAGACCGGGAGACGGGCCAGGTCACGTTCACGTTCGAGTGGTCGAAGTTCGCCCGCGTCGAACTGAACCGGATCGAGGCCGGCGACGCGATATCCGGGTTCATGCTCCCCGACGACACCACGCTGCAGTTTCGCTGGCCGGACGAGTACGAACTCTACGACGAACCGGACCCGTCTCCAACCGGATCGAACGATGGGTCGATCTCCTGGGACGGCGGGGAAACCGAATTCGCGTCCGAGCAGCCACGCGTCGTATTGATGGCCAACGGCACCGACGGTTCGAACGAGTCGGGCGAGGATCCGAACGAGACGGGCGGCAACCAGGAGACGTCCGACGGGGAGCCGGCCGCCACTGGCGACGGGCCGTCGATGCCGTGGCTCGCGGTGGCGGGTGCTCTCCTCCTGCTCGCGTCGGTCGGCGCTGCGGGCTGGTGGATCAGGGATCGACAGGTTCGCACACAATCGTCGGCCAGCGAACCGTCGCCGGCTAGCGAGGGGACGGCCGATACCGGCGGTTCCGACGGCGTCGACGGCCCGCCCCCGGAACTGCTCAGCAACGAGGAGCGGGTCCTGCGGCTGCTCGAGGAACGGGGCGGCCGGATCAAACAGCAGGAAGTGGTGTCGGAACTGGACTGGACCGAGGCCAAGACGAGCCAGGTCGTCAGCGGTCTGCGGGAGGACGACGAGATCGAAGTGTTCCGGATCGGCCGGGAGAACGTCCTCTCGTTGCCAACCGAGGACGAGACGCCCTCCTGAGACGGACAGCAGTCCCTACGAGTCGGACGACAGGGATACCGGCACGGTCCTCGGCCACCGGGTGTGTAACATTTGCCACCCCGGTAGGTTTTAATACTGCTGGGCGTCTTGGTGACACCAATGAGTCGCTCCGTCGGCCCGTCGGCCACCGTCCGTGATACCGACGGTACCGTCCTGCCGCGACCGCGACGACCGCGACCGGGCCTTTGAGCCCGTACTATACTATTCCCCACGTTCCCGGTTCGTTCCCACGTTCCAGCGATCGCAGAATTTCCGGTTAGCAGTCGCTCTACCGTTTATTTTCGAAACTTAAACCAATGAGTTTAAGTCTATCCTGCCGTTTCTCTCGAGTACGACATGACACGCGTTGCACTCGCGTTCTCGGGCGGACTGGACACGACCGTCTGTGTCCCGCTGCTCGAGGAGGAATACGGATACGACGACGTTATCGGCGTCACGGTCGACGTCGGACAGCCGGCCTCGGAGTTCGACGAGGCCGAAGAGACTGCCGAGGCGCTGGGCCTGGACCACTACGTCGTCGACGCGCGAGCGGAATTTGCCGACCTCTGTCTCGAGAGCGTTCGCGCGAACGCGACCTACCAGGGCTACCCGCTCGGGACCGCGCTCGCGCGCCCGGTGATCGCCGAGGCGATTCTCGAGGTCGCACAGGAACAGGACTGTACCGGTATCGCCCACGGCTGTACGGGCAAGGGCAACGACCAGCTACGGTTCGAGGCCGTCTGGCGCGACTCCGACCTCGAAGTGATCGCGCCCGTGCGCGAACTCGGGCTCACGCGCGAGTGGGAACAGGAGTACGCCGCCGAGAAGGACCTGCCCGTCGAGGGCGGGAGCGGCGGCGACTGGTCGATCGACACCAACCTCTGGAGTCGCTCGGTCGAGGGCGACGAGCTCGAAGATCCCAGCTACGTCCCGCCCGAGGAGATCTACGCGTGGACGCAGGCACCGACCGGCGAGACCCAGGAGATCGAGATCACGTTCGAGGAGGGCTATCCCGTCGCCGTCGACGGCGTCGAGTACGACCCCGTCGAACTCATCGAGCACCTGAACGGCGTGGCCGGGGCCTACGGCGTCGGCCGTACGGACTCGATGGAGGACCGCATGCTCGGGCTCAAGGTTCGCGAGAACTACGAGCACCCGGCCGCGACGACGCTGCTCAACGCCCACGAGGGGCTCGAGGGACTCGTGCTCACCCAGGAGGAACGCGAGTTCAAGCAGCTGATCGACCAGAAGTGGTCGAAGAAGGGCTACGAGGGCCTGATCGACGCGCCCCTCATGGGCGCGCTCGAAGGCTTCATTGACGAGACCCAGCAGCGCGTCACTGGAACGGTGACGATCCGCTTCGAGGGCGGGCAGGCACGCGTGGTCGCCCGCGACAGCGAGTACGCCGCCTACTCGGCCGAACACGCCTCCTTCGACACCGAGACCGTGGGGAAGATCACGCAGGAAGACGCCACCGGCGTCGCCAAGTACCACGGCTTCCAGCGCCGCCTCGCGAACGAATCGATCGCCGCGAACGCGGACGAGGAGGACGACGAAGTCGAACTCGCGACCGACGGGAGCGGCGAAACCGACGGCGAGGACGAGTAATCATGACCGAGGAGAGCGCTCGCGGCGACACCCGGCCCGGTGACGTCATCCGGACCGACGGCGGCTCCGACGGCGAGGGGGTCGTCCGCCGGGACCGCTTCAGCGGCGGCCCCGCCCGGAGCTTCCTCTCCTCGCTCGAGGCCGACGAACGAATCTTCGAGGCCGACCTCGAGATCGATCGCGCCCACGTCGTCATGCTCGCCGAGCAGGGGATCGTTGGCGACGAGGTGGCCGGCCAGATCCTCACCGCGCTCGACGCGATCGAGGTCGACGGCCACGACTCGCTCCCCGACGGCGAGGACGTCCACGAGGCGATCGAGACGGCCGTCGTGGAGCGCGTCGGTCCCGACGGCGGGAGGATGCACACCGCGCGATCCCGCAACGACGAGGTCGCGGCCTGCATCCGGTATCGCTTGCGCGAGGACGTGCTCTCCGCGATCGAGACGACGATCGCGCTGCGCGAGTCGCTGATCGAAGTGGCCGAGTCGGGCCGGGAGACGATCATGCCCGGCTACACGCACCTCCAGCCCGCCCAGCCGACCACGGTGGCCCACTGGGCGTGCTCCTACGAGGGCACGGTCCGCCGCGACACCGCCCGCCTGTGCGAGGCCTACGATCGGATCAACCAGTCGCCGCTGGGCGGCGCCGCGTTCGCGGGGACGACCTTCGAGATCGATCGCGAGCGCACGGCCGACCTGCTCGGCTTCGAGGGAGTCGTCGAGAACTCGATGGACGCCGCCTCGAGCCGGGACTTCCTGCTCGAGACGGTCCAGGCGCTGTCGACCCACGCGACGACGCTGTCGGGGCTCGCGGAGGACGTCATCGTCTTCGCGAACCGCGGCTTCGTCGACCTCGCGGACGACTACTCCTCGACGTCGTCGATCATGCCCCAGAAGAAGAACCCCGACACGCTAGAACTCGTCCGCGCGGTCGCGGGCGACGCGGCCGGCGGAGTGCAGGGCCTGACGACGACGCTCAAGGGACTGCCCCGCGCGTACAATCGCGACCTCCAGCGGGCGACGACTCACGCCTGGGAGACCGTCTCCGCCGTGACGGAGGCCAGCGAAGTCGCCGCGGGTGCGGTCGCGACGGCCGACTGGAACGAGGACGCGCTCGCTTCGGAAGCGGGTGCCGGGTTCTCGACGGCGACCGGCGTGGCCGACCTGCTGGCGGCGAACGGGCTGCCGTTCCGGACGGCGCACGAACTCGTGGCCCACGCCGCCGAGCACGGTGGCGACGTCGACGCGATCGAATCGGCCGCGGCGGAGGTGCTCGGCGAACCGCTCGCCGAGTTCGTCGACCCCGCGGCCGTCGAGGCCGCGCTCGATCCCGCCGAGAGCGTCGCGAGTCGGGACTCGCAGGGCGGTCCGGCACCCGACGCGGTCGCGGACCAGATCGATTCGGCCCGCGATGCGCTCGCGGTCGACGAGCAGTCCCACGCCGACACGAGCGGGGCGCTCGAGGCGGCTCGCGAGGCGCTTCGCGAGGAGGTGAACGGGTATGTGTGAGGTCGACCGTTCGCTCCCGGCATCGGAGCTGGCACGATCGACGCGACCGTCGGTCTCGCCACCGTCCGCAGGTGAGGGGCGAACCTGCGGGCGAGCGAAACCACCGGTCTCGCTGCCGCCGTCCCCGCGAGGGGACCAACTACCTAAACCGTGATATGTCAGACAAAATCTGCCGGAAAATAGCACTTTCACACCGTTAGAGGCCAGTGTCGATAGTATAATTTTGCTGTTAAGTTCGAAGGGTTTAAGGGATATCGGCTCCCAGTTGGAGGTACAATGACCGAATGCGTCGAGTGTGGGGCAGAAGTGTCCCTGCACGACGATCTGGAAGTGGGAGAGATAGTCGACTGTACGACCTGCGGAGCCGAACTGGAAGTCGTAGACACCGAGCCGCCAGTCCTCGAGCGAGCCCCGGAGCTCGAAGAGGACTGGGGTGAGTGATCTTGCACGTAGGAATCCTCTACTCCCGGATCCGCAAAGACGAGAAGCTCCTCCTGAACGAGCTTCGCGAGCGCGACCACGAGGTCGAAAAGATCGACGTCCGCAAGCAGACGTTCGACATCGGCGAGACGCCCGAGGAGTTCGCCGACCTCGACATCGTCGTCGATCGCTGTCTCGCCACGAGCCGGAGCCTGTACGCCACGAAGTTCTTCGAGGCCTACGGGATCCCCGTGGTCAACAGCCACGAGACGGCCGAGATCTGTGCCGACAAAGTGAAGAACAGCCTCGCGCTCGAGGGAGCGGGCGTGCCCACGCCCGCGACGAAAGTCGCGTTCACCAAAGAGACCGCGATGGAGGCGATCGAGGAGTTCGGATACCCCTGCGTCCTCAAGCCCGTCGTCGGGTCGTGGGGCCGCCTGATGGCGAAGATCGACTCGCCGGACGCCGCGGAGGCCATTCTCGAGCACAAGGCCACCCTCGGCCACTACGAGCACAAGGTGTTCTACGTCCAGGAGTTCGTCGAGAAGCCCGGCCGCGACATCCGCGTGCTCGCGACCGACGGCGACCCGATCGCCGCGATGGTTCGCTCGTCGGACCACTGGATCACGAACGCCGCCAAGGGTGCCGAGACCGAGGTGTTCGAACTCGACGCCGAGGCGAAAGAACTGGTCCAGAAGGCCAGTGACGCCGTCGGCGGCGGCCTGCTCGGCGTCGACCTCATGGAAACTGCGGACGGCTATACGGTCCACGAGGTCAACCACACGGTCGAGTTCAAGGCTCTGGACGGGGCCGTCGACACCGACGTCGCCGGCACCGTCGTCGACTGGCTCGAGGAGAAAGCCGCCGACGCGGCGGACGACCCGCTCGAGGTGACCGCCTGATGGCCGTGGGCACGGACGCCACCGCCGACGAGAACGCGGAAACCGTCACCGCGACGGTCGTCGGCGGCTCGGGCTTTACGGGCGGCGAACTGCTTCGCCTGCTCGCGGGCCACCCCAACTTCGAGATCAGCGAGGTCACGAGTCGATCGAAGGCCGGCAAGAGCGTCGGCTCCGTCCACCCGCCGCTGCGCGGCGCGGACCTCCGCTTTACGGAACCCGACGATCTGGAGAGCGTCGACGTGCTATTCGCGGCGACGCCCCACGGCGTCTCGATGGGCCAGATCGACGAGTTCTTCGAGATTGCCGATACCGTCGTGGACCTCTCGGCGGACTTTCGCCTCGACAGCGAGGCCCAGTACGACGAGTGGTACGACGGCCACGACGCGCCCGAATATCTCAAAAAGGCCGAGTACGCGCTTCCCGAGATCAACCGCGAGAACCTCGCGGGCGCGGACCTCATTGCGGGCGGCGGCTGTAACGCCACCGCCACCATTCTGGGCCTGTACCCGCTGTTCGAGCACGATATCCTGGAGGGTGGCGAGCAGGTCGTCGTCGACGTCAAGGTCGGCTCCTCCGAAGGGGGCGCGGGCGGCGGCGAGGCGTCGAGCCACCCGGAGCGATCGGGCGTCGTCCGCCCCTACGCACCGACGGGCCACCGCCACGAGGCCGAGATCGAGCAGTTCCTCGGGACGAGCGTCGCGTTCACGTGCCACGCCGTGGACATGGTCCGCGGTGCCAGCGCGACGAGTCACGTCTTCCCCGACTCGCCCGTCTCGAAGGGCGACCTCTGGAAAGCGTATCGGGGCTGCTACGAGGACGAGCCGTTCGTCCGCATGGCCGCCGGCGGCTCCGGCGTCTACCGCTACCCCGAACCGAAGGCGGTCGCCGGGACCAACCTCGCCGAGGTCGGCTTCGAACTCGATCCGCAGAATAAGCGCATCGTCGTCTTCTCGGCGATCGACAACATGATGAAGGGATCGGCGGGACAGGCGGTCCACGCGGCAAACGTCGCGCTGGGCCTCGAGGAAACCGCAGGACTCGAGTTCACGGGACTTCACCCCGTGGGGGCACCGTAAATGACGGTCGTCGTCAAGATCGGCGGCGCTCGCGCCGTCGATCCCGAGGGTGCGCTCGCGGACGTCGCCTCGCTGGTCGACGACGGTGAAGACGTCGTCCTCACCCACGGCGGCTCGACCGCCGTCGACGAGACCCTCGAGGAACTCGGCGAGGAACCGACCTACGTCGAGACGCCCGGCGGGGTCGTCGGCCGATTCACCGACGAGCGCACAATGGACGTCTTCAAGATGGTGATGCCGGGCAAACTCAACACCGACCTCGTCGAGTCGCTCCAGAACGAGGGCGTGAACGCTGTCGGGCTCTCCGGCATCGACGGCAAACTGCTGGAGGGCAAGCGCAAGTCCGCCGTCCGCGTGAAAGAAGACGGCAAGAAGAAAATCAAGCGCGGCGACCACTCGGGGACGATCGAGTCGGTCAACGCGGACCTGCTCGAGACGATGCTCTCGGGCGGCTACACGCCCGTCGTCTCGGTTCCCGTGCTCGGGAAGGAGAAAGACGGGGGGTACACCGCAGTCAACGCCGACGCCGATCGCGCGGCGGCGGCGATCGCGGGCGCGCTCGGGGCGGACCTGGTCGTGCTCACGGACGTCTCGGGGATCTACGAGGACCCCGACGACGAGTCGACGAAGATCGACTCGGCGTCGACCCCCGCGGAGTTCGCGGCGGTCGAGGAGGCCGCGGAAGGGTTCATGACGAAGAAGGTGATGGCCGCCGAGGAGGCCCTCGAGGGCGGTGCGGCCTCGGTGACGGTCGCCTCGGCGAACGCCGCCGACCCGATCACGAACGCGCTCGCGGGCGACGGGACGACGATCGAACCCGGCGCGATCGCCGAGGACGGCGAGGAGGTGGCCCAGTGAGCGATCACGACTTCGTCTCCGGCGGCAAGCCGATCGGCATCGAGCGCGGCGAGGGGCCGTCCCTCTACACCGCCGACGGCACGGAGTACCTGGACGCCGGCGCGAGCTACGCGTGCACGCCGCTGGGCCACAGCCACCCCGCTGTCGTCGAGGCGGTACAGGAGCAGGTCGGCGAGTTGACGTTCGTCGACTCCTCGTACCCCGTCCAGTCGCGCGAGGACGCCTACGCCGCGCTCGTCGCGGCGACTCCCGACGGACTCGATGGGGCCTGGTTCTGCAACTCCGGCACCGAGGCCAACGAGGCCGCGCTGAAGTTCGCGCGGTCGGCGACCGGCGAGTCGAAGATCGTCGCCGCGACCCGATCGTTCCACGGCCGGACGATGGGCTCGCTCGCGGCGACCTGGAAGGACAAGTACAAGAAGCCCTACGAGCCCCTGGCCGGCGACGTGGAGTTCGTCCCCTACGGGGACGACGAGGCACTCGCCGCGGCCGTCGACGACGAGACCGCGGCCGTGATCCTCGAGCCGATTCAGGGCGAGGGCGGCGTCAACGTCCCGCCCGCGGGCTACCTCGAAACTGCCCGGGAACGCACCGAGGAGGCCGGCGCAGCGCTCGTCCTCGACGAGGTCCAGACCGGCATGGGTCGGACGGGCGAGATGTGGGCCTGCGAGGGCGCGGGCGTCACGCCCGACGTGCTCACGACGGCGAAGGGGCTCGGCAACGGCCTGCCCGTCGGCGCGGTCGCGGTCGCAGACTGGATCGCCGACGGCGCGGCCTCGCACAACGCCACGTTCAGTGGCGGTCCCGTCGTCTCCGCGGCGGTCCACGCCACCGTTTCGACGCTGGTCGAGGAGGAGTGGCCCGCCCACGCTGCCGAGATCGGCGACTACCTCGTCGACGAACTCGAGACGGCGCTCGGCGACGAGGTCCGCGAGGTCCGTGGCGAAGGCTTGCTCGTCGGCGTCGAGTTGAAACGCGGTGCGAACCGCATCGCCCGCGACCTGGCGCTCGAGCACCAGATTCTGGCGCTTCCCGCGGGCCGGACCGTCCTTCGCCTGTTGCCGCCGCTCGTCATCGGCGAGGACGAGGCGGACCGCCTCGTCGACGCGCTGGCCGAGATCATCGCACCCGAAGCCCAGACCCAATCATGAGTGCGACGATGAACGACACGATCGACGTTTCGCCCGAAGACGCGCGCAACCTGTTGATCGACCTCGTGTCGATCCCCTCGCCCTCGGGAGAAGAGCGGGCGGCCGCCGAGCGCCTCGTCGAGTTCTTCTCGGCCAACGGCCGCGAGGCATGGATCGACGACGTCGGCAACGTCCGCGCGCCGGCCGACGATTCGGTTCTGCTGACCTCGCACATCGACACCGTCCCAGGCGAGATTCCGGTCGAGATCCGATCGGCCGACGAGGAGGACGTCGAGGCGGACGTCGCCGAAGAAGAGGGTGAAGACGTCCTCTGGGGTCGTGGCAGTGTCGACGCCACCGGTCCGCTTGCCGCGATGGCCGCAGCCGCGATTCGCGCAGGAGTCTCGTTCGTCGGCGTCGTCGGCGAGGAGACGAACTCCCGCGGTGCCCGTCACCTGGTCGTCGATCGCGACGAACCCCAGGCGGTCATTAACGGTGAACCGAGCGGCACGACGGGGATCACACTGGGCTACCGCGGCTTCCTCGCGGGAACCTACGTCGCGACCAGCGAGTCCGGCCACACCTCCCGGCCCGAGCCGAACGCGATCCAGCACGCCACAGACTGGTGGACGAGCGTCGAGGACGCGTTCGAGCACGACGAGTACACGCCCGTCTTCGAGCGCGTGACCGCCAAACCGGTCGACATCGACGGCGGAATCAGCGACGACGGTCTCTCCGTCGAGACGACGCTCGCGGTCCAGTTGCGGATCCCCCCGTCGCTCGACGCGGAGTCGGTTCGCGAGACCGCCGAAGCCGAACTCGAGATCGGGACCGTCTCCTGGGCGGAGCCGATCCCGCCGGTCATGGAGAGTCCACGGACCGAGGTTGCCCGGGCGTTCCGCGCGGCGATTCGAAAGGAGGGCGGCGATCCCCGCCTCCTTCGCAAGACCGGCACGAGCGACATGAACCTCTACGCCGGCGCGTGGGACTGTCCGATGGCCACCTACGGCCCTGGCAACTCCGAACTCGATCACGCGCCGGACGAGCGCCTCTCGCTCGTGGAGTTCGACCAGTCCACCGGCGTCCTGACGCGGGTCGCGACGACGCTTCGCGGAGGTGACGAGTGATGCCGACCGACGTCGCCGCGGCGTCGGACCCGCGTCACTTCCTCGAGATCGACGATCTCTCGACGGCCGAACTCGAGACCGTCCTCGATCGGGCCGCCGCGTACAAACGCGCCCAGCAGGGCGGCGAAAGCCACGCCGACCTCGCGGGGCAGACGTTAGGGATGATCTTCCAGAAGCCGAGCACGCGCACCCGCGTCTCCTTCGAGACGGGGATGACACAGCTCGGCGGCCACGCCGTCTTCCTCGGCGAGGACGACATCCAGCTCGGTCGCGGCGAGCCGCTGAAAGACACCTCGCGGACGCTCTCGCGGTACGTCGACGCGGTGATGGCCCGGGTGTTCAAACACGAGAACATCGAGGTGCTCGCGGAGTACTCCTCGGTCCCGATCGTCAACGGTCTCACCGACGACGCCCACCCGTGCCAGACGCTCGCGGATCTGCTGACGATCCGCGAGCAGGAGGGCGAGTTCGACGGCGTGTCGGTCGCCTGGATCGGCGACGGGAACAACGTCGCCCAGTCGTTCACCGTCGGTGCCGCGCTGACGGACATCGACCTGACGGTCGCCACGCCCGAGGGGTACGGGATCGACGACGACGTACTCGATCGGGCCCGCGATCTCGGCGGCGATCCCACGGTGACGCACGATCCCGTCGACGCCGCCACGGACGCGGACGTCATCTACACCGACGTCTGGATCAGCATGGGCCAGGAGGACGAACGCGACGTCCGGATGAACGACTTCGAGGGGTTCCAGGTCCGTTCGGGCCTCCTCGAGCACGCCCCCGACGCGTCGGTAATGCACTGCCTGCCGGCCCACCGCGGCGAGGAGATCACCGACGCCGTCATCGAGAGCGATCGATCGGTCGTCTTCGACCAGGCCGAGAACCGACTCCACGCCCAGAAGGCGCTGTTGAGCTGGTTACTTGCGGAGTGACCCGATCGGGACCCGTCACCCGGGTCCACGCCATCCGCCGGTAAACGGGCGATTTCGTGCCGAAATTTCGTATTTATCGTAGGTGAATACCGTTCCACGAAGACGACTATCAATCGAAATTATATAGGGGGCCGTCGAAGCGGCGGGTAGCAGCATGTCGTTCAGACTGCTGCTCGCCACGCTCATCATGGTGCTGGGACCGGCGGCGCTGGTCGCACTGCACCTGGCGTAGGCGAGCAATGGGGGGTAACAGCGGTATCGGCTATCGACCAGGGGGTCGTGGATACCCTTTCTCGTCGTTCGGGGCTATCGCGCCAGCAGTGCGTAGGTGATCCCGAGGACGAGTCCGTACGCGGCGTGTCCGACGAGACTCTCGACGGCGACGTTCGGCACGGCGGGTGCCATCGGGAAGCCGACGGCCGAGAGCCAGATCGGCATGACGAGCACTGCGAGGATCGCCCACACGATCAGTCCGTACCCGACACCGGCGGCGGTGGTTCCGATCGGGCCGAGGTCACGTCCCGTGGCCGTGAGCGCGGCCGCGAAGACGACGCCGAGGACGGCACCGTGGGACACGTGAACGAGCATCCCCACGAGGCCGCCTTCGAGCCCGTACATCGCCGGGATCGCCACCTCGAGGACCGCGGGCGTCTGGATCGCCATCATCGCACCGAAGACGATCGCGCCGACGATGCCGCCGACGGTCCCCGCCTGCCAGGGTTCGAGTGCTGTTCCGAGCCGTTCGTCCGTTCGCGTTCGTACTTCCGATGCCATGAGGGTGCGTACCACATGGGTCCGTGTAGCGGTATCCCGGTCTGGCATCGAGCGTACACAGCCGCTGCGACGGACGGATTCGCGAACGGCCGTCGAGGCGATCGGGATGGGAGGGGCCGACGGTGTGCGGACGCGAAGATTCTTTGAATCGGCCGCCCCAGTTCGAATCGATGGCGGATCCCCTTCGAATCACGGCGGGTGAACTCGACGAAGACGCGATTCTGGACGCGCTACAGAACGGTCGGCGGATCGTCGTCACGACGACGACCCTCGGGACGGACCACGAGGTGACCCTGCGGTACGATGGCTCGGTCTACTACTGTGACACGCCGACGCGACTGCACCGTCACGAGACCGAGCGCGAGATGCGAACCTGCGTCCGGAACATGGGGTACGCCAGCGACTCGGCGGCGGACTCGGAGTAACAGTTCTTTGTCCTGGGAGCCGTTCGATCACGTATGACGAGCGACCCGCGACACCGACTCGACGAGTTACTGGAGGATTCGAACCCGCCGTTCGAGAAGGTGATGAGTTGCGTGTTCGGGATCGAGGACCACGAAACGCGGACCTACCTCGCGCTTCGCGACCGGCCGGGGAGCACGATCGAGGAACTGGCGACGGCCCTCGACCGCGATCGGAGCACGGTCAACCGCGCCCTGTCGACGCTTCACGAGCGAGGGCTCGTTCGCCGGGATCGACGCTTGCTCGACGGTGGCGGCTACGTCTACCAGTACACGGCCGTCGCGCTCCCCGAGGCCAAAGCCGCTCTCCACCAAGCGCTCGACACCTGGACGGGAACGGTCCACGACGTGATCGACGAGTTCGACGGTCGATCGGCCGGGGCCGAAGCCGACGTCGGGTCCGCCGTCGACGGCGGATCCGAGACTACCGGCGAGTAGCCGTCGAATCCACGTGCTTTTTGCCCCTCGCCCACCTCTCGCCCGACAATGAGTCTCAGCCTTGCCGCTACCCAGCCGGAGCCGCCGGCCGACGCCGACGACGGCGTCTGGCTCGAGTGTATCGAGTGCTCCGAGACGTTCGCCCCGTTCGACGACGTTCGCTACACCTGCGACGAGTGCGACGGACTGCTCGAAGTGCGGTACGCGGACCTGCCGACGTTCGACGACTTCGCGGGCGAGGGCGTCTGGCGGTACGCCGACGCGCTCCCGTTCGAGACGGGCGTGACGACCCAGGAGGGAGCGACGCCGCTGTACGAGGTGCCGCGACTCGAGGCCGACGTTGGTGTCGAAGCGCTGCGGATCAAACACGAGGGGATGAACCCGACGGGCTCGTTCAAGGACCGCGGCATGACCGTCGGCGTCAGGGTCGCGAAAGAACTCGGCGTCGATCGACTCGCCTGCGCCTCCACCGGAAACACCAGCGCGGCGCTCGCGGCCTACGGCTCCCGCGGCGGGATGGAGACGCTCGTGCTCCTGCCCGCGGGCAAGGTCGCGGCGGGCAAGATCGCCCAGGCCAGCCTCCACGGCGCGCGCATTCTCGAGGTCGACGGCAACTTCGACGCCTGTCTCGACATCGTCCAGGAACTGGCCGCCCGCGGCGAGGCCTACCTCCTGAACTCGCTGAACCCCTTCCGGCTGGAGGGCCAGAAGACGATCGGGCTCGAGATCCTCGAGGGGTTCCGCGACGATTACGGCGCGTTCCCCGACCGGATCGTCCTCCCGGTCGGCAACGCCGGGAACACCTCGGCGCTGTACAAGGCGTTCCGCGAACTCGTCCAGGCGGGCGAACTCGACGCCGACGACGTGCCGAAACTGACCGGCGTCCAGGCCGCGGGCGCGGCCCCGATGGTCGAGGCGATCGAGAACGGGGCCGACGAGGTCCGCCGCTGGGACGACGTAGAAACGCGGGCGACGGCGATCCGAATCGGGAACCCGGTCAACGCGCCGAAGGCCCTGCCCGGCATCCGCGAGACCGGTGGCACTGCGATCGCGGTCTCGGACGAGGCGATCACCGACGCCCAGCGCGACCTCGCCGAGGAGGGGATCGGCGTCGAACCCGCCTCCGCGGCCTCCGTGGCCGGCCTGCGCAAACTCCGCGCCGAGGGGATCGTCGACGACGCCGAACGGGTCGCCTGCCTGACGACGGGCCACCTGCTCAAGGACCCCGACGCCGCGGCCGCCGCGGGGAGCGATCCCGAACCGGTGCCGGCCGACACCGAGGGAGTCATCGAGCACCTGCAAGGGTAATTCAGTCCCGATCGAACGATTCGAGCGGCCGCCCGGCAACGCCGTCCGTCGCGCGTCTGACGCCCGTCCGCGGCGTCTGACGCCCGACTGACTGGGTTTTTTTGCTCCCTCCGTTGCCGGGTCTGTCATGTCCGTCGAGCAACGATCCGGCGATCCCCGCGCCCGCGAATCGACCCGAACCAGCACCGATCCCGTAGCCACGGCGGCCGTGACCCCGTCGATCGACGTCCCGGCCGTCGAGCCACCGTCCCCGATGGCTTCTCGAATCGAACGCGTCCGACTCCGCGCCCAGGTCGCCGCCCTCGAACGCGAACTCGCGGCCAGCGAGTGCCGGCGACAGGCGATCGTCGGACAGTACGAACTGCAACTCGAGGAGCGCCGGGAGTCGAGCGAATCCGGGGACGGCGTCCTCGACGTCGTCCGCCGTCTGGTTCCCGAGCGCCGGTAGGCCGCGTGCACGGCGCGCGCGCCGATCGTTCCTTCGCCCTGCCGCTTTGACCGGTCACGAACGGGGTGTATCGCTCCCCTGCCACGGTCTCGCCGCTCTCTGCGAGTCCCGCAGGCTCGTCGGGAGCGAGTTTATTTCCGCACCGATCCTATAGTTTAAATACGATTGCGGGAGTCTATTATCATGAGGAACGCTGATTACCGATGGAGAATTCGGAGTCTTCCCCAGCCTGTCCCGAGTGTCACGGCAGAGTTCGACGCACCGAGACGGAGGTCGTCTGCGAGAACTGCGGACTCGTCGTCGAGGAGGATGCGATCGATCGCGGGCCGGAGTGGCGCTCGTTCGACGACGACGAGACCGACCCTCGCCGGACCGGTGCGCCGCTGACCCGCTCGCGACACGATCGCGGCCTCTCGACGGAGATCGGGTACGGGACCGGTAGCGATTTCGGGTCCGGGACGCGACTCACCGGCCGGAAACGTCGTCAGATCGTGCGCCTCCGACGGGAACACAATCGGGCGCGCATCGCGACGAAGGCCGACCGGAACCAGGCCTACGGCTTCACCGAGATCAAACGCATCGCCGCGCGACTCTCGCTGGACGATTCGATCCGCGAACAGGCGTGTGCCCTCTTCGAGTCGGCCCAGTCGGAAGGGCTGTTCCAGGGTCGCTCGCTCGAGGGGTTCGCCGCCGCAGCGATCTACGCGACCTGCCGGACCCGATCGGTCCCACGGACGATCGACGAGATCACGACCGTCGCGCGCGCCGACGCCGACGAACTCACCGCGGCCTACGACGCGCTCAACCGCGACCTCGGCCTGCCGACCGGTCCGATCGATCCCGCCCAGTACCTGCCGCGCTACGCTTCGGAACTCGACCTCGAACCGGCCGTCGAACGCCGGGCCCGCGACCACGTCGCCACGTTGCTCGAGGCCCGTGCGATCGGCGGCCGCAATCCCAGCGGCGTCGCGGCGGCCTGTCTCTACCGGGCCGCCACCGAGCGCGAGGCGTGGTCGTCGGTGACCCAGGCCGATGCCGCCGCGGTGGCCGACGTCGCCCCGGTGACGATCCGATCGACGGTGACGACGCTGAATACGCTCCAGTCGGAATGACGCCTCTCGGATCGATCGTCCCGGATCGATCGACTCACGTCGTCCGGAGGTTGTCCGTGCTCGGCTCGTAGACCTCGCCTTTCTGTTTGAGCTTCTCGATCTCGTGTTCGGCCTTGGACTGGTCCATGCCGATTTCCTCGGCGCGCTCCATGACGATGTCGACCGGCGCACCCTCGTCGTACTCCTCCTCGATGTCGCTGATGAGTCCCTTGAGGTTCTTGATCCGATCGCGCTGGGACTTCGAGGTGCCGGCCTCGACGATGTCCGCGTCGAACTCGCCCGTCTCGGGGTCGACGCCGATGTCCTGCAGACACGAGCGGACGATCTCGATGACCCGCTCGGCGTCGTGTTGCTCGACCGTATCGGAGAGGCGCACCCGCGCGCTGGCCTCCGAGAGCCGCACCAGGGCCTCGAGTTTTCGCGCCGTGACCGGAACCGGGGCGTCCTCGTCGGTCCCCTTCGACCGGAGGTCGACGTAGAAGTCCCGGATCGCCTCCTGGGCTTCCTCGGTCATCCGCGGGTGGCAGTTCTGCTTCGCGAAGGCGATGTACTTGCGCAGGAGTTCGGCGTCGATCTCGGGGTCGACCTGGTCGGTCATCTCGTCGATCTCCTCGGTGCTAACCTCGAGCGAGGCCATCTGCTCGCGCTGGGTCGTCAACTCGCCCGCGTAGTTCGTCGTGATGATGTGCTCGGCGAGGTTGCGGTCTTTCTCCTCGTCGGGCTGGTCGGTGACGGTGAAGATCAGGTCGAACCGCGAGATCAGGGCGGGTTCGAGGTCGATCTGCTCGCCGATCGGCTCGTACTGATCGAAGCGGCCGTACTTGGGGTTCGCGGCGCCGAGTAGCGAACAGCGGGACTTGAGGGTCGCGTTGATGCCCGCCTTGGAGACGGAAATCTTCTGCTGTTCGAGGGCCTCGTGCATGGCCGATCGGTCCTCAGAGTTGTGGACGACCATGCCGTTCGCGATGAAGTTGTGGGTTCCTTCTACCGTGAGGTCGTAGACGTAGTCCCAATTCTCGCTCCCGATCCGCCGAATCTCGACGATTTCCTTTGGTTCGACGTCTCGGAGGCTCGAGTTCGTCGATTGATCGACGGTTGCGACACCACCATCCGCGGCGATCGGAGGACGTTCACGGGGTGCGAGGGTCTGATCACCGACCTCGAGTTTCGCTGCACTCCGTTCGACGATCGATTCGTTCTGATAGACGAAGAACGGATGATCCGGCGTCGAACGGAGTTGCGATCCGTCTTCAGTGGTGACTTCGATCAGTTCCGTCGGAGTTTCGTACTGATGGACAGCCGTCACCGGCCGTTCGACGATCGCTCCGGAGTCGGTCATGGTCCGGACGGAGAGATCGACGTCTCGGATCGTTCGGCCGTTCTCGAGCGGTTCGATTTCACCGCTCTCCGCCGCTCGTTTGGCGATGTCACCAATCGAAACAGACGAGCTGTCAGCCAAGTCGACAGCTGTGTCACTAGTCACACATCGCATTTTGTCAAGTTCGTCGACTGCGGCGATACCTTGATCAGCGAGAACGAGTGCACCAGCCTCAAGGGTCCACTGCTGGCCGTCGCCGAAGTCGTCGCGAACCGCGGCTGCGGTAAGGCCTGCCGAGGACGAACCCTTCCCGGAGGTGTAGACGGAGCGCGGCGCGATGTTCTGGATGTAGCCCAGCATCTGGGAGTTGTGCGAGATGACCCCGTTTGAGACGTAATTGTGCGTTCCCTCGATCTCGAGGTCGTAGACCCAATCATAGTCGGGTTCGACTCTGTCGATAGATTCGATTCGTTCCCAATAGACGTCACCCTCTACGAACTGCTCGAGAGCAGCGACGCTTGCTCCTACGGATCCACCGTCAGCGACGACACTGTCCTCGCTCTGACCAGCTTTCGCTGGAACTTCGTCTTTGAACGCTGAGACGACCTTTCGAAGACTCTGTCGGCTCGGGTTTCTCGACCCGCGCTCATAGTTTTGATACGTCGATCGGGGGAGTCCGCAGTCGGCCTGCGTTAGTGACAGTGATTCCCGAATTTGTCGAAGTTCCGAACCCAGGCTTGGGACAATATTGAGATTCGTATTCCCATTTGTGTCTGTGTACTGTGATGCTGTCTCCTGTTTTCGCTCGGTCACAAATCCAATTCGAGAGACGTATTTCGCAAATTCGTCTCCGCTTATTCTGAGTCGATAGCTGCCATTACGTCGATCGTGCATCTGTGCGCGTATTCCGACCGACAGGAGTAACGTTCGGACATTATCGAGTAACTCTCGGCTCATCGACGCAACGGAAATCTCTCGCTGAGACTCCGAAACGTGGCCTTCCCCTTCAATAAAGGCTTGGAGAAATTCAGACTTCGTTGCCTCAGAGGCCTTGAATATCGAATCTGGGACACATTGTTTGTCGGACGACTCGAGAATACACGGTTCGAGTGCCTTGAGGAAGCTTACGAACTCTCCTGCCGAACACAGAAGCTCACGGGCGTCCTTCGATTCGTGCGGTCCTCGCTCCGTCGTGTTGAGGCCTAACTTCTCGAGTGCCTTCGCTGCGTCGTCCAATACTTCCCGATCGTTGTTCGTAATCGAGACGAATCCTGTATTGTCGTCTCGCTGTTCGACGTACCCTTCTGCGATGACGTATCCGATCAGTCGGGCTAACGAGGGTGTCCATTCGGCCGGCAGATCGAGTTGAACCGCGTTTCGCGACCGAGATCGTCGGAAATCGATATCGATCGAGTCATCCCCTTTCGTGGAAAGGGTTCGCGGCGCAGCAATGAACTGTCCTTTAGTAAGCTCTTCGGCGACTATCGGATTGAACTGGCCGTCACGCTGTACAAACAGCGGATGGGACGGCGTCACCTCGAGTTCACGTCCGCTCGAGGTCCGAATCCGATACATCTGCTCGGGTGCTTCGCGTTTCCATACTTTCGTTGCCCGCTGTGAGGCGATCGAGCCGTCGTCTTGCAAGGACGGGACCTCGAGATCGATCTCGTCCCACCAGCCGTCGTCGATCGGTTTCGGATCCTCGAGATTCGACTCAACTATCTCGCGAATCGGAACCGTTCGTCCGTCCGCGAGTGTAACCTTCGTATCACCGCGGACGCATTTGCCGGTACCAGGGTCCCCGATCAGCAGCATGTGCAGGTCACCGCGGATCCGCGATCCGTCCGGCAACTGTTTCGTCACGCCGGAGAACAACTGGAGGATCATCGCGAGTTTCTCCTGATCGTAGCCGTAGATCGAGGGCGCGATCGAGGCGACCATCTGCTCGTAGACGTCGTCCTGGTTGGAAATTTCGTAGATCTGCTTCTTGTCCTCGTCGCTGATGTCCATGTCCTCGAACTGCTCTTCGTCGATCTCGACGGACATCCCCTCCATGTAGAAGTCGAAGACGGGGCTCTTCTCGCCCTGGTTCTCCTGCTGTTCGAGTCGGAGGACGCCGGTCGCGGAGACGTGGTCGCCGGGGGTGACCTCGCCGGTGATGTCGTCCTCGACGTGGACGTCGAGTGACTGTGGCGTCTCGCCGCCACGCAGGCCCTCGGGGCTCTCCTGGATGCGCAGTTTCTGGGAGTCGACGAACTCCGACTGATCGAAGTTCACCCGGAAGGGGCCCTGTCGTTCACAGCCCTGGCACTCGTGGGGTTCCTGGAAGTCCCCGCTCGACTGGGGAACGCGAGAGAGGGTGCCACAGAGCTGGCACTCGAAGGCGGCCTCCTCGATCTTCGGCCGGACGTCGGTGGCTTTCCGGACGATCCCGTGCACCTGCACGAGGGAGTTCATGTCCCGGGCGCGGATCTCCCGGATCTCGGGCGACTCGGTCTCGGGGAGGTTCGTCACCCGGACGTGGGCCTGGCCGAGGCTGACGTCGATCGGGAGGTCGTACAGCCGCAGCGCCTCTTCGGCGTAGCGCTGGAGCTGTTCCGGCTGGTTGATGAAGTCGTCCGCGAGGTCGGGATCGTACCGGTAGAGGTCCTGCCAGTCGACGTGGAGCGATCGCTGTTCGTTGGGGTAGCGCTGCGCAAGCTGCTTGATCTCGCTGTCGTAGTAGTTGCGGAAGAACTGCTCGAAGGAGTCGACGAGTTCAGAATTGCCCGCTTGCGCCATTGCACTGTCCTACGGACCGCATCGGGTATAAATGGTGGCAAAGGGGAGCGAAAGTGATCGACGGGGATCGATCGCCCGGTCGACGTGGCCGGCACTCGCCGACCGTCGTCACTGTCCGATCGTCGTCCGCGTGCGGATCGGCACTCGGTCCCGCGCCGGGACCGATAGCGTGCGTGAGAACACTCCCGGTGGCTACGGCGGGAGCGGTGTGGCGCCGATCCGTCCGGGCGGTTCGGCCACGTCGAACAACCGGCGATGATCGCCGTTCCGGTGATCGTCTGCCGCGTCGACCGGCGATGTCCACGCCGTGTGCTGTATCCCCTTCCGTCGTTCGCGTGGCCGGTCGACTCTTTTCGGTTCTCGTGTATGTATCTATAGCCAATGTGTTTCGGTACTTGGTCCGAGACGACGTCGGTCGTCGACCCAGGGCGTCCCGAAATGTTACCGTGCTGTGGGTTTTTTGCCGTCGCGTCGACCGGCGGAGGACGCCGTCGTCTCGACTGCCGTCGACGATCGCGCGGCTTCGACCGCGGCAATCGACTCGCGATTCTCCCGTTCAATTAATTGCATCTGGTGATGGCTTTGGGAGGTTCTCGCGAATAATTATAGATAATCCAAACAGTTTAGTATATTGATATCAATATGTGTGTCGGAGGGGGAGTCCAGATGGCAGAGCTATTTACTACCGAGAAAGAGGGGGTGACGGTGACGAAACACGTCGATTCGGACGGGGACGAAGTCCGGGTTGGACTGCGACTCGACTCGTCGCGAGAGCGTCCATCGCGGGTCCGACTGCAAGATACGGTTCCGGCGGACGTGACAGTGCAGGTTCCGACCGCGGATCCGCCGCGCTACTCGGCGTCCGATCGGACGGTCGAGTTCGAACGAACGCTCGGGTCGGACGAATCGCTCACGACGGGGTATAGGTACGCTCGAGACGGCGCGGCGGCGGACGTCGAGCGCCACGAGACGCCGTCGCTGGTCGTCGAAACGACGAGCGGCGGGAGCGGTGACGGTGCCGAACCGACGCCCGACGAGGACGACGAGTTCGAGATGCCCGAGGACGAGATGTCCGTCACCGACATCGTGCACGATGCAACGGTCGATCCGGAAGCCACCTCGGATCCACGGCGCGCAACCGCCGACGGTAACGGAGCAGTCGCGGCTACGGCGGGCGATCGTTCTCCGGACGAGGCCGACCTCGGGGAACTCGTCGACGCGGTGCTCCACACGCTAGATGCGGACGCGTCGCCCGCCCAGCGCGATCGGCTGGCGCGGGAGCTCACCGCACTCGACGGCTCCCGATCGAGCCTCGAACTGCGCGTGTCGTACCTCCAGTCGCGGTTCCAGGACCTCGCCACCTACGTCGACGCCATGGAGGAGTTCATCGACGACCACGGCACCGGTGAGGACGTGCTCACCGAGGTCATGGACGAACTGCGTGCGGTCCGCGAGCAACTGTCGTCCGTTCGCGACGAGCAGGCGACCCTGGAATCGCGCCTCGACGCGCTCGAGGACCGCACTGGACAGATCGAGTCGACGGTCGAGCGCCGGCAGGACGACCTGGAGGCTGAGGTCCAGGCGCTCGACGATCGTCTCGAGAGTCGCTCCGACGACTTCGAAGACGAGGTCCGTCGGCTCGAGGACGGCCTCGAACGCGTCGAAGCCACCCAGGGGACGGTTCAGGAGCGGGTACGGCAGTTCACGGCGTTCCGCGACGCGATGGAGGACGCATTTCAGGGTGCGCAGCTCTCGTCCGAGGAGTGACGCGCCGAACGCGGGGCGACTCGGGGGCCGGAGACACGGCTTCGCGGTCGAACGCGTGGCCGATTTCGAGTGTCGTCGCTCGTCGGGATCGTTCAGCCAGGAGATCGACCGTGTGGGGTCCGTCGATCGATCGCGTGTGTGAGTGGTGTATGTCTCCGTAGCCAACGTGTTTTGGGTGATCGTTCTCTCTGGTGGTTCGATTCGGAAGTATTCCGTCATGTTACTGGGCTGTGGTTTTCGGAATCGATAAACGGCTCACCGACGATAGGGGAGGTGTGAACCGACGTCCCGTGACCGGTCTCGTGGTCGCAGCCGTCGGCGTTCTCGCGGTCGCGCTGGCGGCGGCCACGCTTCCGTCGGCCGTCGATCCGGAGAGCGGCGTCGGCGGCGGTGGCGATACCGGTGTCGGCGAGGGGACGGGACCCGGATTCGGGACGCCGCCGCCGGCCGATCGACCGGTCGACGCGCTCGAGATCCCATTCCTGTCGGAACTCCTCGCGTTGCTCCTGCTTCTCGCGGCGCTCGCCGTCCTCGTCTCCGCCGTCCGGAACTGGCGGGAACTCGTGCCAGTGGCCATCGGCGTCGTCGCACTCGTCGCCCTGCTGCTGGTAGCGTTTCTCCTCCTGGGGGAGCTGTCCGTGATGCCGGGTGAATCGGCGAACGAGTCGCTGGGCGGCGACGGGCTGGGCGGGGGCGATGGCGGGGACGGATCGATCGGGTCCAGTGATACGACGCCGCTCCCGTTCGTCGTGCTGTTGGTCCTCACGGTCGCGGTGCTCGGGATGCTCTTCGCGGTCGCCCGGTCATCGTCCGCGGACCCGGAATCGGGATCGATGGACCTGGTCGACGGTCCCGACTCGGACGCCGATCGGACGGCGATCGGGCGTGTAGCGGGGCGGGCGGCGGACCGGATCGAACGCGGCGACGACGTCGACAACGACGTCGTCCGGGCCTGGACGGAGATGACCGCGTTGCTCGACGTGGACCGTCCCGAGACGACCACGCCGGGGGAGTTCGCGACCGCCGCCGTGGACGCGGGGATGGACCCCGACGACGTCCGCGAACTCACGCGGCTGTTCGAGGACGTTCGGTACGGGGAGTACAGTCCGACGGCCGATCGGGAACGGCGTGCGGTTCGCGTCTTCCGGCGAATCGAACGCGCGTACGGTGACGACGAATGAGCGATCGACGCCGCCTGCTTCTGGGTGCGGGTCTCGTCCTCTTCGGCGTAGCCGTCGCGGAGATGGTCGTTCCCGGTCTCCTCCCGGTCCCGGTCGGGGATCGGGCTGTGCCGATCACCGGCGGTCTGGTCCTCCTCTATGCCGTGTACGTTCGCCGCTCGGGTGGGCGGACCGCGATCAGGCGGGCGTCGACGCCGGATCCGGAAGTTCGCGTCCCGACGCCGACGCCCGGAGACGACGTGGACGGGGCGCTCAAACAGTTTCTCACCGCCAGGGCGGTCTACTCCAGCACGCGAACCAGGCGGGGGCTCCGTGCGGCAGCGATCACGGTTCTCACCCGGTACGGGGACTGTACCGAGGACGAAGCCCGAACGCGGGTCGACGAGGGCACGTGGACGGCCGACCCCCGTGCGGCGGCGTTCCTGGGCGATACGGACGGCCCGTCCCGAACGATCGCCGGGCGACTCCGGGACCGCGTCGCTGGCGGGTCACAGTACGATCGGAATATCCGCCACACTGTGGACGCGATCGCGGCCGTCGCGGACGTGCCGACGCCGGACCGGGACGACGGCGACGACGGGATTCACCGGCGACTCGGGCGCGCAGTCGGCCGGGCCGGTACACGGGTGGCCGGATCGAACGGGACGGACCGGACGCCGGTCACGTCGACCGCGTCGCGGTCTGCGTCCGTCGCCGCGAACGGGGGCGAAACGTCGGCTGGCACGACAGCTGGGACCGGTCGGTCCGAATCCGGGCCGGAGGCCAAGCCCGGAATCCGCCGCTCGACGAACCACTGGCGCGGCGTCGGTCTCGTCGCGTTCGTCGCCCTGGGCGTCGGCTTGCTCGCCGAACAGCCGGCACCCCTCCTCGCGGGGATCGTCGGCATCGGCTACGCGGCGTACGCTCGATCGGCCCCGTTCGACCCCGTCCGGCTCTCCGTCGAGCGATCGGTCTCCGACGAGCGGCCGGACCCGGGCGACGTCGTCGAGGTGACCGTGACGATCACCAACGAGTCGCCCCGCCTCCTCCCCGACGTGCGGATCGTCGACGGGGTCCCGGAGGCGCTCGTCGTTACCGACGGCTCGCCCCGGTACGGAACCGCACTCCGGGGAGGGGCGTCGGCCACGTTTTCGTACACGGTCGAGGCGCGTCGCGGCCGCCACGCGTTCCAGCCGACGCTCGTCGTCGCCCGGAACCTCCCCGGCACCGTCGAACGGGAACTGCTCGTTACGGCGGCGTCGACGCTGACCTGCGTCCCGCCGCTTCGCCCGACCGGGGAGCGGGTCCCGCTTCGCGAGCAGGTGAGCCGGTACACCGGTGCCGTCGAGACGGATGCCGGTGGTGCGGGCGTGGAGTTTCACACCACGCGACGGTACCAGCCCGGCGACCCGCTGAACCGGATCGACTGGCACCGCCAAGCCCGGACGGGCGACCTCGCGACGCTCGAATTCCGGCAGGAGCGGGCCGCGACCGTCGTGCTCGTCGTCGATGTCCAGTCGTCCGCCTACGTCTCCCCCGGGCCGGAGGCCGACCACGCCGTCGATCGATCGGTCGCGGCGGCCCGGCGCGTCTTCGCCCGCCTGCTGGACGACGGCCACCGCGTCGGCATCGCGACGATGGGCGCGGCGGACTGCTGGCTCCAGCCCGGGACAGGTCGTGACCACCGGAGCCGCGGTCGGACTCTCCTCGCGACCGATCCCGCGCTTTCGCCGGTCCCTCGCGACGACGAGTTCTCGGTGCGCTGGCGGCGCCGGCTCCGGCGACGACTCCCGGAGACCGCCCAGGTGATCGTCTTCTCGCCGCTGTGCGATCGGTCGACGGTCCGGAGTATCCGCCAGTTCGACGCGGCGGGCCACGCGACGACGGTCGTCAGCCCCGATCCGACGGCCGGTCGAACCCCCGGACAGCGACTCCAGCGCGTCTCACGACGGGTCGCCACGACAGATCTCCGGCGGGCGGGAATTCCGGTCCTCGACTGGGGGCCCGACAACTCGCTCGACGAACTGCTGGCGCGGGGGTGGCACGGGTGAGACCGATCGATCGCGAGCCGGCACCGCTGAGCAGTGTCGTCGCCGTCGTCGCGGCCGGCGGGGCGACGCTCGCCAGCGGACGCTACTCCTGGTACGGGCTCGCGATCGGCCTCCTCGGGGCCGCCGTCCTCGCAGTGGGCGTCGCGAGGGGGGTCCGATCGGCGGTGACGCTCGGGAGTGCGGGGCTGGTCGGCGGGGCGCTCGTCGCCGGCGTCCAGGGAGCGCCCGCCGGCGCGACGCTCGTGGCCGTGGCCGCCGGCGTGCTCGCGTGGGATGCGGCCACCACGGCGATCGGGGTCGGTCGCCAGCTCGGGCGGGCGGCGTCGACCCGCCGTCTCGAACTGGTCCACCTCGCCGGGAGTGCGGCCGTCGGGGCGGTCACGATCGTGATCGGCTCCCTGCTCTACGAGGCTGCCGGGGGCGGCCAGCCGCTGTTGGCCCTGCTCCTGCTGATCCTCGCGTCGGTGGCGCTTCTCACGGCGCTCGTTCGCGACTGATACGGTCTGCTGTCCCGGGTGGCCGATGCAACCGCAGGACGGTCGCGGTTGCACCGGAACTGACGGACGGGAGTCTGTATGAACCGGTCAGTCGACGGTCGGTACCGGCGTCTTCGACAGGACGTCCTCGACGACGGTCTCCTTCTCGACGTCGTCGACCCTGGCGTCCGCCGTCAGGACGAGGCGGTGGGCGAGCACGGGGCGGGCGACGGCTTTCACCGTATCGGGCGTCGCGTACTCGCGGCCCTCGACGACCGCCCGAGCGCGCGTCGCCTCGAACAGCCGCTGGGAGCCACGGGGCGAGACGCCGACCGCGACGCGGTGGTCCGATCGCGTCCCGCGCGTGAGTTCGAGCATGTAGTCGATCAGGTCGTCGTGGACCCGCACCGTCTCCGGGACCCGCTGGAGCGTCTCGACCCGATCGGGCGTGAGCACCCGCTCGACGGACGGGCTCCGTTGCTCGCGGTTCGCGCGACGTCTCAGCAGCGACGCTTCGCCCTCGAAACTCGGGTAGCCGATGCTGGTCTTCGCCACGAATCGATCGACCTGCGCCTCCGGGAGCGGGAACGTCCCCTCGTGTTCGATCGGGTTCTGCGTCGCGATGACGAAGAAGGGATCGGGCAGCGATCGGGTCTCGCCGCCGACGGTCACCTGTCGTTCCTCCATCGCCTCCAGCAGTGCGCTCTGGGTCTTCGGCGGCGCGCGGTTGATCTCGTCGGCGAGGACGACGTTGCTGAAGATCGGCCCCTCCCGGAACTCGAACTCCCGGCGCTGCTCGTTGAAGACGTGCGACCCGGTCACGTCCGCGGGGAGCAGGTCCGGCGTGAACTGGATCCGCGAGAACGAGAGCCCCAGGGCCGTCGCCACGCTGCGGGCGGTGAGGGTCTTCCCCGTCCCCGGCACGTCCTCGAGCAAGACGTGGCCGCGTGCGAGCAGTCCCAGTAGCGTGGTTTCGAGGAACTCGCGATCGCTGACGACGGTTTCCGCGATCGCGTCGACGACCCCCGCGCACGCCTCGGCGGCCTCGTCGATGTCCATGCCCCGTTTCTGTCGGCTGGCTATACAGAACTACCGGTCCTCGAGCCACGGGGCAATCGAACCGGTATCGCTCGAAAACAGTCGGTCCGTTTCCTATCGTTGTCAGACGTTCGGCAGACGCGCGTCAGTAGAGGACCACCCGATTTTATATACGTGAGTCTGGCATCGGCGGGTATGGATCGGGGGCAACCACTCAGTCTGACAGTCGTCGAACGGATCGCCGAACACGAGGGCGTCTCGCCCGAGGACCTCCAGCCGCCACTGCACTACGCCGTCGATACGGAGGCGCTCGACGCGCTCTTTCGATCGTCCACGGCCGAGGAGGTATCACCCACGGTCGAGTTCCCGTACCAGGGGTACACGGTCCGCGTCGAGGGCGACGGCGACGTCTCGATTCTCGAACCCGAACCCGCTACCCGCTCGGAGAAAGAAGCGGCGTGACCGTCACCGCGAAGCGAGGACTCTCACCCGATAGCGACGCCGAACGCGGTGTCGTCCCCGCTGGTCACGGCTCGCGCCGATCGGAGGTGGGCGATCGACGAGCGACCGTGACCGGGGTCCCGCGATCGGTTCCTGTTTCTCACTTTTGCACAGCCAACGTGTGTAGTGTGATGCCATTTGTCGCCTTGCGGAGTACGGACGCGTATGGAACACGTGATCTGCCCACACTGTGGGACGGAAAACACGAGTACTCTCCTCGAACCGGGTGTCGAAGTCGAACTCGAATGCACCGGATGTGCCCAGCGGTGGGTCGCCGAACTGTGAGCGGCAGTCGGCGACGAACGGCGACACCGCGACTGGTTCGTCGAGGACGAGACGGTGTCTCGGCGCGGGTGCGACGCGGATTCCGCTCTCGATCGACGCGAGCGGCCGGTGCGACGCGGTCACCGAGACAGAGAGTCGGTGAAATCGGGATTTGAGTCTGGGGAAGGCCTTTCCCCTCGTCTTCCGGAAACGGTGGTATGAACCGCCGATCGATCCTCGCCGGGGTCGCCTTCTCCAGCGTCGTCGCTGGCTGTACGGCCGACCAGTCCTCGACGCCGACGTGCCACCTGATGCACGAGGTGGTCGGTGCGTCGGACGACTACGGCGACCCGATCGAGACGTACCGGTACGAGACCCTGAGCGACGATGCACGGCAGGCGTTCGATCGGGCCCTCGCCGACGGGAGCTACGCGACCACGGACCAGCACCTGGATCCCCCGGAGTTCCGGTACTGGGATACGTCGACCGTCTACGCCGTCCACTTCCGGTCCGAGACTCACGTCCTGCTGACGTACACGGGAGCGGGCTGTGACGATGAATAACGCCTGCGCCCACGGCGAGACTCTCGTGGGAGTCACCCGGCCATCAGACTCAGGTACAGTCGGCGTGCAATACTTATCTACGCCCTCGCTGAGAGCAGTACATGAGTGAACAGCAGGACCGATTCAACGGTGATACGAGGGTTCTGCACCGGCAGGCGGTCAGGACCCCGCTCCCGGACGCGGACGCCGAGCGACTGTTTCACCGGAATATGATGGCCGTCGCGGACGCTCGCGAGCGGAAAGCCGACCTGCTCGCCGACCCCGACGTCCCGCTGCTGGCGGCCTACGAAGCCGAACTCGATCGCATCGCGTCGACGTTCGAGCGGCGACTCCAGCGAATCGCAGGCGACGACTACGAGACGGCCGCGATCGCCTACCACCGCGGCGAGCGCGACGATCGGATCGGGGCGCTCGCCGCCTACTACGTCGAGGGGCTCTGGCGGGTCCAGCAACGCACCACCGTCACGGACATGCTGTACTCCCCGCTCATCCTGCGCTATCCAGACAGTTTCACCGTGAACATCCGGTTTGCCAGCGCGTACGCGACGCCCGAGTCGGTGCTCTACGAGTCGCCCGAGCACTCGACCGACGACCTGGACGACGACCACGCCGAGACGTACTACCGGGAGAGCCACTACTCCCAGCAGCAGGCCGCAGAGTACATCCGCGAGACGGCCGCCATCATCCGCGAGGAGTTTCCTCACCCCGACGAGTCCTCGTTCGACGATCGCAAGTACGGGGGCATCGTCGCGGCAGGTGGCCGGCGCGGGTCGGTCTTCTCGGACATGCTGACCGACGTGGAACCGGATCCCGATCGGTTCTCGGAACCGATCAGTGAGACGACCCTCGTCGACGAGGGGCCAGAGGCGAAACGGACGGAAAATGAACTGTTCCCGCACAGCGACGTGGTTCACTGACGAGGACGTGACCACGAGTCCCGTTTCAGCTGGTGGATTCGTAACCGATCGGCGACGCACTCGAACCCGATCGCGCGGAAAGGGGTCGCCCGGATTTGAACCACGCCCGAGAACCTGCGCTTCGCGCAGAACACCGGTCGACTTCGAATCCGCGCTCGTCCGATTGCTGCCGCTCGCGAATTTGCTCGCGGCAGTAGTATGGGATCGCCCGGGAGCGAAAGCGCGCGGTCGGTCTCGAGTTTGGTTTCGCGGGATTTCTCGTCGGCAGGGCCGTCGGGGATGTTCACCCGGTCGGCGAGCCCGTCGTCGACGGCCTCGATCCGCTCGAGGTACTCGACGAACGACTCCAGGGTCTCCATTTCGTTGTGGAGCGTCGTCGCCGCAACGCCGTCGCCGGAGCGAGCACTCTCGTACTGGTTGAGCGCCCAGCCGGTGAGTTCCGAAACCGTCTCGATCTCGTTTTCCTCGCACCACTCGACGAACAGCTTCAGCCGGTAGTGGTAGGTCGACGCTGTTTCTTCGGTGATCTCCGTGCGCCGCCCATCGAGATACCGGTGCCACGCGTCGCGTGGCGTCATCTCACAGGTGGCAGGAGGCACCGATGTCGAGCGGGACGATACCGATGACTGGGGTACCAGTACGATCCGACCGGGAAAATAGGAGCTGGAATAGAGGGTTTTATCGACAGTCCCAGTCTTCGCTAGCAACAGTGGTCCACGAATCGTCTTCGGACATCGAAGCAACAACGGTTATCGTGCCCGTTTCGTCGGTCTGTTCGACTCCGTAATCGTCCGTGCTGTCAAAGCTACCAGCAGTAGTGTCTACACATTCCAGAGAGAAGGTATCTCCAGCCTGGTCTAAGGTCGCATAGTTCCCTTCCGACACTTCGTCAGTGGTGCCACTGCCGTCATCACCCACGTAGTAATCGCCACGAATTTGCCATTCATTGGCATTACCTTCGGACGTCAGCTCGATACTCATTTCTTGTGAGCTATTATCCCACGTCATTGACGCACCGGATTGGGCTTCCTGATCGACACTGTCACCGAGATCGAGCACGAATGCGGCGATCACGGCTGCCAGAATCACAGTTATAGCAACCATCAGTATAACGCCGATAACTGGTGAAACCGCTCGCTCGTCCTCATCACCCACAAGCCTCTTTCCAATTTTTTCGAACATCGTTTATGTGTTTGAACAGTCGTAGTCTTCGCTCGTAACAGTAGTCTGGGTTTCAGTGTCTGAGATTTCGGCGACAACGGTGACAGTTCCACTACCGGATAATCCATTGCCTCCGCAATCCAGACTCATCGTATCCCCAGCACCATCGAGTTCACCTTCTTCTCCTGAGACAGGGGATTCATCTTCGAGATCTCCACGAACGTAGAAATTGTCAGCATTCCCTTCGGAGGTTAGCTCAATCGACAACTCACCATCAGAGGGGCTGGTGTCCCAAGTCATACTCGCGCCGGCTTGTGCTTCCTGATTTACACTGTCGCCGAGGTCAAGCACGAACGCCGCGATCACGGCCGCGAGAATCACGGTGATGGCGACCATGAGAATCACTCCGATGACTGGCGATACTGCACGTTCCTCGTCGTTTCCGACGAGCTTCTTTCCGATGTTTTCTAACATTGTTTTCCTCACAGCACCCACGTGGACGGTGAGAAGGCTTATGCCGGGGTATCTGGTACCCCGACGTGCGCCTGGGGATTGGGGGTACACACACCAACCCAGCGCCCACCTTCCTGCCGTCTCCGATTTCGGTGCTGATAGTGACCAGTCGGCCAGGGATACATATACTTAGGGGATCGTGAGTTTCTCATAGGCTGATAACGATTTCAGACCTGATAATCAGCAGGGCGCAGAACGTATACAGCGGCCACTTGAAGCAGTGCCGTCTGGCGATTTCGTTCAGCCAAAACCGGGGCAATAACGATTATGGCCACAGAATCGGACGGACACGTGCGGGAGATGGGGTCTCGCTCGGCGACGATCGTCGACCCGCGCGCACGTTCGACGGAGGCTACTACACCGACACCTGGGAAATGGGAGCGCAGTATCGACGCGCGATCGTGGCCAGCGCGCGCAACGATTGTGACTCAGGCGAGTCGATCTCGTTCGATCCCGAGCGCCCACGCCGCGTCGGCGGAGATCGTGACCGATCGATCGCCGACCGTGACCGGCGCACCGGCGGCGTCTTCGAGCAACGCCGCCAGTGACTCCCGATAGGACTGTGGGCGGTCCTCGATAATCTGTACTTGTGCGCTCTCTCGATCGCCGTACCCACGGTTTGCGATGTAGGAATGGGCGAACATCTCGCGGACGTCTTCCGGTGCGCCGTCCAGGTACCAGGGGAGCGTGATGTCGTCGAGTTCCGACTTCTTGCCGATCGGCGCGCCCAAGACACTTGCTCGTCGGTTGCGTGATGGGCTGGATGGGCTATGGACGTCCGAGTCTCGACGTCGTACAGCCGACTCGCCGGCACGAACAGCCCGTCACGCATCGGCCTCACCTCACAGCGGTGGGCCTGATCGCGATCGTCGCCGAAGACCCGGCGGAATCGATCGGTGACGTGGGCCCCGCAGTGGAGGCACGTCCTGACGGTAGAGCCCGGTTGGAACTCTACCGACATCACGAACACCCCCGGAGAGCGACCGCTGGTCGGTGTGAGAACGGCGGACGCAAAACGGCAAAATCGGCCGCTTTACGTATGTACCGTATGGGATCGCCCGGATTTGAACCGGGGTCACGGGCACCCAAGGCCCGAAGTATACCAGGCTAACCCACGATCCCGTACCCACCGTTTCGCCCGGACGCCATAAAGGGTTTCGTTACGCCGGAGCTACAGTGGGCAACCCTTTACCCGCCCAGACCGTACAGTCCAGTATGGTTACCGGAATCGAAATCCTTCTGCTGGTTCTGGTCCTCGCGTTCGTGCTCGGGGCCTCGACCATCATCGAGACCGTCCGCCCCTTCATCGTCAACGCGGTCGTCGGCCTGCTGGTGCTGTTTCTCGCACAGGTGGTCTTCGGCCTCTCGGTCGCCGTCACCCCGATCGCGCTCGTGATCGTCGCGATCGGTGGCGTCCCCGGCTCGGTGCTGGTGATCCTCCTGTCGCTGTTCGGGATCGCGTTCGTCCCCTGAGACGGTCTGCTGTACCGATGTGCCGGTGCAACCGCAAGGCGGTCGCGGTCGCACTGGAACTGACGTACAGTAGTCCGTACGACGCGATCGATCGGCCGGGGACCGCGATCGCCGGCGGCGTCCCCGCGCGACGACGTACTGTTAAGACGATCGAGTGCAGTGTCGGTGATATGAACGCCGACGGACAGGTCCCGCGGAACGAATCGCTGTCGCCGGCCGACTGGCCCACGGCGGCGGAACGACGCTACGCCGAGTTACAGATCGCGCTGGCGGACGAGTACGGCGTCGAGATCGAGTCGCGGGTCGTCGACACCGACGACGCCGGTCGCGTGCACTATCTCGAGGCCGGGGATCCCGCCGGCGAACCGGTCCTGTTGCTTCACGGCAGTTCCACGTCCGGTGCGACGTGGCTGCCGATGGTGCCCGCGCTCGCCGACGAGTATCGCCTCCTCCTCCCCGACAGGCCGGGCCGCGGGCTGTCCGCCGCGCCGAGCTATCGCGATCGGGAGCTCCGATCGTTCCTCGCGACGTACCTGGTCGACCTCCTCGACGACCTGGACGTGGAGCGACCGCACGTCGTCGGCAATTCGCTCGGCGGACTGCAGGCGTTCCTGCTCGCGCTCGATCACGACCGCGTCGATCGGCTCTGTCTCGTCGGGGGACCCGGCGGCGTGACCCGCGAGTTCCCCCTGAGCTTCCGACTGCTGACGGTCCGGGGGGTCAACCGCCTCCTCTTCTGGCTGGCGGGGCGCGGCGATCCGGTCGAGACCACGAGAGAGCGGATCGCGAACGGCATCGTCGGGGATCCGTCGGCGATCACGGAGACCGACTACGAACTCTGGGCGGCCAACGACGAGATTCCGGGGAACGCGACGAGCCAGCGCTCGTACTCCACGACGGCCGGGTCGTTCACCCGCATGCACCCGATCTTCGACATCAGCGACGAGATCGTCACCATCGATCGGCCGACGTGTTTCGTCTGGGGGAGTGCGGACGCGTTGTTCGCTCCCGAGATCGGCCGACCGATCGCCGAACGGATGGCCGACGCGTCGGTTCACGTCCTCGACGGCCACGGCCACGTCCCGTTCCTGGAACCCGGTGACGAGACCGGGACGATCGTTCGGGCGTTCCTCGACGGCGAGTAACCTCATTCGCCGAGCAGGTCCGCGATGTCCTCGTCGGTCGCCTCGGTGATCGAGCCGGGATCGGTCTCGATCGCGGGTTCGTCGTCCCACGCGGAGAGGATGTCGGCCACCTCTTCGTCGGTCGCCTCGGGCAGTGATTCCTCGGCCGTCTCGTCGGCGACGACGGCGTCGAAAATCGTCCCGAACGTCGAGACGATCCGGTCCTCGTGGTGGGTCGGGTCGAAGTGAAAGTGCGCGTAGGCGTCGACGCTCGAGAGCCGCTTCGTGAGGACGTGGGCGAACTGGAACACCTTCTTCGGCGAGGTGTGACGCAGGAGGGCGTCGAGCGAGTCGAAACAGACCGCGATGTCTTCGCCGTCGTCGTCCCAGTGCTTGCAGAAGCGACTGACGGCGACGCCGATCTCCGAGAGATCGGTCGGATCGGCCACCGAGTCGGTCACGATCGGCCGGGAGAAGTCGGGGCCGTCCGCCCCCTCCATGAATACGTCGCCGACCACCAGAAAGCCGATCTGCTCGTCCTCGTTCGGGTAGGGCTGTTTGGGATCGTCGTCGGCGAACGAGACCTTGAGCCGGGCGGAGCCGTCGTCGTGACACAACTCCGCACAGGCGTCCGGCTCCTGGTGGCTGGGGTGGACGAGCAAGACGTTCGCTGGGGGATCGATCGTTCCGGGGGTACTCGGCTCCATGCTGGTCTGAGGGGATTCGCGCCCGCGTTGTCCCGAGAATGTCGGGTCTCGGCCTTTATCCTTCCGGCCACGATCGGGTCACGGAACGCGGTTCCGGGCCGGACTCGCGACGGCACCCGCGATCACGGGCCAGCCGGCTACAGCTCTTCGTCGCGCAGCTCCAGGTCCGCGATCAGGTCGTAGGGGTGGGCGTCCTTCCGGATGCCGTCCAGCAGGGTGAACGCCTCGCCCGGATCGAGGAAGTGTTCGGTGACGACGCGCCCGAGCGGCGTCGGCTCGAAGCCGTCGATGAAGTCGTACTGGAGCAGTTTTCCGATCGCGTGTTTCGTCGGGACGTCGCCGAGCATCCGATCGTTGAGCGCCTTGGCCGCCTTGCCGGCGACGGTGACGTTCGCGAGGGTCTCCTCGACCGCGGCGTCCTCGTCGTAGTGGGTCATCACCGACTCCATGTCCCCCTTGAGGAGTTTGAACGCGACCTCGTCCTCGGTCATCTCCATCGAGTTGTGGTAGGCGCAGTCGGGTTCGACGAGGACGTACACTTTGCCCTCGTCGTGGTAGTCGGGTCGGCCCGCGCGGCCGAGCATCTGCTCGAACTCCTGGACGGAGAGCCACTCGATCCCCATCGCCAGCGAGTCGAAGACGACCTGCGACGCCGGGAAGTCGACCCCGGCCGCGAGCGCGGCGGTGGTCACGACGGCCGCCAGGTCCTGGTTCCCGAACTGGCGTTCGACCGTCTTCCGGCGCCCGTAGTCCAGCCCGGCGTGGTACGGTGCGGAGGAGTACTCGAGTTTCCGGGAAATCTCGTGACAGCGCCTGCGGGAGTTCGTGAAGATGATCGTCTGGCCGCGATACCCCTTCGAGGACTCGGTGTCGAACTCGCGCTTGACGAGTTTGTTCTCGATCCGCATCTTCTCCTGCCCGTCGGCGAACGTGACATGGCGCTCGATCGGAACCGGGCGCTCCTCGAACTCGATGAGTTTCGACTCGAGGGCCCCGGCCAGCTGTTCGGGGTTGCCGACGGTCGCCGAGAGGTAGACCCACTGGGCCCCGCCGTAGTCGTCCCGGCGGCTGGCCCGTTGCTCACGGGTCGCTTCGCTCCCCGATCGCTCGTTCCGCGGCTCTCCCTTCGCTCGTGCCGCGCGCTGCTCGCAGGTGTACTTGAGCCGCGAGATGAGCCCGTCGAGGCGGTGGCCCCGCTCCTCCTCTTTGAGCGTGTGGACCTCGTCGATGACGACGGTTCCGATGTCGCCCATATCCTTGCCCGTCCGCAGGGCGTGGTCGATCCCCTCGTAGGTGCCGACGATCACGTCGGCGCTGGGATCGAACTGGTTGCCGTTGTCCGAGATTCGGCTCGCACCCACGCGGATGGAGACGTCGACGAGGTGGCCGTACTCGTCCTGGAAATCCTCGTACTTCTGGTTCGCGAGCGCGACCAGCGGCACGAGAAAGAGCATCTTCCCCTTGCCGTTCAGCACGCGATCGATCCCGGCCATCTCGCCGACCAGCGTCTTCCCGGTCGCCGTCGCCGACACCACCATCTGGTCGTCGCCCTCGAAGAGGCCGTTCTCGACGGCGAGACTCTGGACCGGAAGCAGGGTCTCGAACCGGTCCTCCAGCAAATTCTGGAGTCCCGGGTGCAGGTTCAGCGAGTCCACCCGGACGGGGTCGACCTCGTCGGTCGTCGCCGAGATGGTATCGAACTTCGTGAGGTCGGGATCGAGCTGTCCTTTCAGGAGGTTGACGATCCGATCGAGGTCCTGGACCTCGAGCATGAGTTCTTCGAGGCGCTCCTTGGCCGCGCCGGTGACCTGTCCGCTGCCGGAGTAGGTCAGCTGTCGCTCGAGTTCCTGGCGCGCGCAGTCCCGGCAGATCCAGTCCTCGTCGTCCTTGACGGCGGTCTCGGTGGTGATCGGCGAGTACCGGCCCGCGGAGGCGCAGTAGCGGCAGGTCCGGACCGCCTTGGCCTTGTCCTCGAGCTGGTAGCCGGCGAGCATCTCCCGCAGTTCCCGTCGCCCGGCGGGCGAGGTCTGTTCGGAGATGCGGATCCGCTTCGCCCGGCGGGCGAGTTCCACGAACTCGTCGGGCTGGCGGGGCTCCTCGCTCGAGCCCTGTTTCAGCCGGAACTTCGCTGGCCGCGGTCCGGCCGAGGTCTCCGAAAGCCCGAGTTTCGCACGGAACAGCCGCTGTCCGTCACGTTCGACGACGACGAGGTAGTCGTCACCCGTCTCGTGACAGAAAATCGTCTCGACCTCCTGGACCTGCTTCGACACGGCGACGAGTATGGCGGGACGGTATTTCAGCGATTCGGACTCCCGCGACGATCGGCCGACGATCATCGGCGAACCGCTGATCGCCCGTTCGCCCGTCGCGATCGTGGACCGATCGACGGCACCGATCGTCCGCAGCCGGTCGGCGATTTCGCCACCGCGGCGTCGCCGGTCTCGTCGTCACTCCCGGAGGCGATCTCGAGGTCGGACGTTCGACCGGAGCTGGCGCGAGACGAACTCATCGTCGAGCAGCGTTTCCGGCCCCGTCAGGTGAACGATCGGGCAGTTCTCGATTCGAAGCCATTCGTCGCTCCGGTCGCCCGCCGCGGTCACGGTCTGACGCGTTCGCGGGAGCCCGTTCGCCCGCCGCTGATCGGTCGACTCGCGCACGGTCGAGCACTCGAGCGAGTCCGTGAACCGTTCGGACGGGACGAGGTCGTACCGTGTGAGCGATCGATCGAGTTCCCTGAGCGTCTCCCGGTACTGCCGTGCGGCCTCGCACGCCCGGTCCGCCGCCTCGTACGATGCGAAGCTCGTGTCCGTGACCGGTTCCGGAACGACGCCGGTGTCCTTGCAGGTGACCTCGAAGTCGCCGTCCGGCACCGATAGCTCCTCGATCAGTTCGTGCGTCCGCTGTAGCGTTTCACCGACGTCGGCTTCGTCGGCGGTCCCCGTTTCGGTTCGCTCCATCGATCAGAAGTCGCCGGTGACGATCTCGGCGACGGCCTGCGGGTCGAACAGTTGCTCGTCGACGTCGTAGACCTGTTCGGCCGCGCGCTGGGTGACGACGAGGTTCGTGATCGGTCCCTGGTAGAGCGGACCGCCGCGGTAGACGTCGCCGTTCTGGACGGCGGTCAACTCGCTGGCGACGTCGTCGGCTTCCATCTGCGAGACGATGTCGTCCTGGAACTCCGTCGCGGTCTTCGCTTCCAGTCCGCGGAACAGGACGACGTCTGGATCGATGTCGAAGAGGGTCTCGTAGTCGACCGCGCCGCGCGTGGTGTGAAAGTCCCGCACGTCGGTTTCGGCGAACGCGTCGCGGACGCCGAGGTCTCGCCACTGCTTGAAACTCGTCCCCTCGCCGATCAGGTACGGGGAGAACGATCCCATGTCGCCCTCGGTGGCCCACATGATGGCCACGCTCGGTCGGTCGCCCTCCGGCGGCACGACGTCGGCGACGTTCGACTGGAACTCCTCGTGGAGGCTTTCGAAGGCCTCGTACCGCGCCTGTTCCTGGAAGACCGCCGCCAGCTTCTCGAAGGCCTCGTACAGCGAGAGGTAGTCGTAGTCGTGCCAGTCGTAGCCGGTCGAGAAGATGCTGTTGCCGAAGAACGGCGTCCCCGTCGCTTCGATCCGGTCGATGTCCTCCTGACTCCAGCTATCGGTCCGGCCGATGACGAAGTTCGGGTCGATGACGAACACGTCCGCGTCCGCGCTCAGTTCCATGAACTCCTCGGGGCTCAGTTCGCCCTCCCAGAGCGACGTCATCCCACTCTTGTCGACGCTCACGCCCGGGATGTCGTCGTAGTACTGGGTGTGATAGCGCGAGGTCAGGTACACGCCCTCGGGTGGCTCCTGTCCCAGCGCGATCCCCATATCGGCCCAGCTGCCGTTGTTGGCGACCCACGTCTCCGGGACGGCGGGGAACTCGACCTCTCCCACCGGCTCCATCGTCACGGTGTACGGTCCGGCGTCCGACGACCCGTCGTCGCCGTCGGTGTCGTCGGTACCGTCGTCGCTGATACAGCCGGCCAGCGCAGTGACGCCGGCGATCGCGCTCCCCGTCCGAAGGACGGTCCGTCTCGTCCAGGTCCGTTCGTCGGTCATCAGGTTTTAGGCTGACCTAAAAGTTTAAAATCCTTCCGAATTCCGTCGGTCAGATCACCGATCGGGCAACGCTCGCCTGGGGAGGACCTGTAGTTCGGGTTCGTACTGGACGGTGGCCTCGACGCCGAACACGTCGGCCAGTAGCTGTTCGGTGACGACGTCCTCGGGCGGCCCCCAGTCGTACAGTTCGCCGTCGCACATCGCAACCAGGTAGTCGGCGAACCGGGCGGCCTGCGCGATGTCGTGGAGGACGACGGCCACGGTGACGCCTTTCTGCTCGTTCAGCTGGCGGATCGTCTCGAGGACGCGGAACTGGTGATGTACGTCGAGAAACGTCGTCGGCTCGTCGAGCAACAGGACGTCCGTGTCCTGGGCCAGAACCATCGCGATCCAGGCCAGCTGCTTCTGTCCGCCACTGAGCTGGCCGAGTTCGGCGTCCCGGATCCCGTCGATTCCCGCCAGTTCGATCGCGCGTTCGACCGCCCGGTGGTCCTCGTCGTCGACGCCGTCGAAAAAGCTCCGGTGGGGATAGCGGCCGTGATAGACGAGGTCCTCGACGGTGATCGAGCCGAGCGAGTCGTTCTCCTGGGAGAGGACGCCGAGTTCGCGCGCCAGTTCCTTCCGATCGAAGTTCCGGAGGTCGTCGCCGTGGATCCGGACGGTCCCCGCGTCCGGATCGAGGTGGTTCGAGAGCGCCTTCAGGAGCGTGCTCTTCCCGCTCCCGTTCGGGCCCACGAGCGCGGTCACCGCTTCCTCGGGGACGTCGAGGCGCGCGCAGTCGACGATCGTCTCGTCGCTCGTCGGGTAGCTGAGTTCGAGCCCGTCGCCGACGAGCGCGCTCTCGACCGCGACGCCGTCGCCGTCGGTGATCCGTTCTCGCGTCGTTCGTCGCTGGTTGCCGGACATCAGAGTTCACCCATCGACTGCTGTTTGCGCATCAGGTAGAGGAAGTACGGACCGCCGATCAGGCCGGTGACGACGCCGACCGGCATCTGGGTGCCGGACAGCGCGAGCCGCGCGCCGACGTCGGCCGTGACCATCAGCGCCGGGCCGGCGAAGACGCAGCCGACCAGCAGCCGCCGGTAGTCACCGCCCACCGTGTTCCGGACGATGTGCGGGACGACGAGTCCGAAGAAGCTGACGACGCCCGCGACGGCGATCGCCGCGCTGGCCGCCAGAATTGCGACGCCGGAGAGGAAAAACCGGATCCGTTCAACGCGCATCCCGAGCGATCGGGCGGTGCTCTCGCCGAGCATGAGGACGTTCAACTGGCGCGCGCCGGCGAGCGCGATGGCGACCGACACGATCGCCGGCAGGATCGCGATCCGGACCTCCCCCCAGCCAGTCCCCGTGAGCGATCCGGTGAGCCAGGCGATCGCCGTCTGCACGACGCCCAGGTCGTCCGCGAAGAAGAACAGTCCCTGCTGGAGCGACTGGAAGACCATGTTGACGATGACGCCCGCGAGCACGAGTCGGACGGGACTCGTCCCGCCCTTCCAGGCGATCGTGTACACGATCACGAACGCGATCGTGCCGCCGAGGGCCGCGATCAGCGGCAGAAACGGCGAGAGGCCGCTGAAGACGATGAGCGTCGCGAGAACGGCGAAGCCGGCCCCCGAGCTAACGCCGAGCACGAAGGGGCTCGCCAGTTCGTTGCGCGTCACGGCCTGGAAGATTGCGCCGGAGACCGCCAGCGTCGTGCCGGTGATGACCCCCACGAACACCCGCGGCAGCCGGAGGTGCCAGACGACGACGCTCCCCGGGTCCATCTGGGGCGATTCAGTCCCGAAGAGGAACGCCGACCAGGCGTCGAGATTGAACACCACTGCGGGATCGAACACCGCCGCCCAGGTCTCGGCGATCGTCATCGAGTACTCCCCGAAACTCACCTGCACGAGACCGGCGAGAACGGTGACGATCGTGCTCGCCAGACAGAAGAGGACGAGCCTCGCGGTCACCCATCCGTTCCGCCCCCGGACGGACGCGTGCTCGCCGACCGACTTCGCTTCGACCATCTTCGTTTAGGTATCCCTAAAACGCATAAAGTAGTTGCGGTCCCAGGGCACTGCGACAACGAATAGCGAGGATCGATCGGCCGCGACGGTGCCGGTCACGCGCGTCGCGAGGGGTCGGGACACCACCGGTGTATGCGACACGCCGTTCGGACGGTCGTCACTCGAGCAGTTCGATCGCGTCGTCCCCGTTCGGCACGGCACAGAGGAACGCGCCTCTCTCGTCGCCCTCGTTGCGGTACCAGTGGACCGTGTCCGCCGGAATGAGCAGGGAATCGCCCGCTTCGACCGTCCGCTCTTCGTCTCCGATTCCGACGGTGTACTCGCCCTCGAGCACGTACTGCTCGTGTTCGACGGCGTTCGTGTGCTTCGGGACTTCGGCGCCGGCCTCGAGGACGAACCGCCGGATCGCGAAGTTCGGCGCGCCGTGTTCGTCGGCGATCAGGACGCCCTTCTCGAGTCCGTCGGCAGCGTCGACCGTCTCGTACTCGATCTCGTCGCTCGATCGGATCAGTGGTTCGGACATACCTGTCCGTGGGTGACGCGGCTACTAAACGTTGTACGGCTCCCGCCGGCGCCGTCGCTCGGGAGCGTAAAATACTGCAGTCAAGTGCCGATACCGTTACGAATTCCGCCTTACAGGCGCTCGACGTTCGTCGCGCGCGGGCCCTTGGGGGCCTGCTCGATGTCGAACTCGAGCTCCTGTCCTTCTTCCAGGTCCGGGCCGCCGATGTCTTCCATGTGGAAGAACACGTCGTCGTCCGCGTCCTCAGTTTCGATGAATCCGTAGCCGCCAGTGTCGTTGAAGAAATCAACGGTTCCTTTCGCCATTGCTTCTAAAGGGAACAGCCGGACACTGATAAACCCACCGACTCGGCTCAGACTCCCTATTCGGGAATCTGACGCCTCGTTACGCCGTTTTCATCGAAAATCGATCGTTCGCGTGTGGAGTCAGACTCCGTCGCCACCCTCCAGCCGATGGACCGTCACCGAGACGAAATAGACCAGCATGAAGAGGACGAAGCCGCCGACGAGACCGGCGAGTTCGCGCGACCCGACCCCGTCGGGATTGACGATCGCCAGGGCCGCGAGTCCGACGCAAAACACCGCGATCGTGAAGACGCCGATCGCGTAGTAAAACCCCGTATCCGACTCGAGAAACTCCCTCATACCGCATTCTATCGGCGGCGGCGTCAAAACGGTACCGACCGCGCGCCGACGATCGAGTGGGTCGTCCCGATCGTCGGCCCGGGGTATTATATCACTGCGCCCCGGTACCGAATGTCATGGATGGCGTTCTGAACGAAGCCACGAACGAGGTTCACAAACACGAAGCCGGCGAGTCGGACTTTCGGACGCGCTGTGGCTCGGCGGCACACGTGTCTCACGATTCCCTGCGGCTGATCTCGATCGAGCGAGCGACGCGCGAGTCCGCCGCCAGCAGGTGCAGCCAGTGTTTCGGTGACGGGACCCAGCCCTGAAGCCGACGCCGGGTGATCGTTCCGACGCCGGGTGACCGGATCGAATCCGATGAACGGACCGCCGTACCTCAGTTTCGACACGACCGCGAACCGCTCTGCGGTCGTGTCGGGGAACTCGATCCAGTAGATCGTCTCAGGAACGAAGCCTGCGAACCGCCGGCTCGTACGCTTCGGGGAGTCGATCGGCGATCCGATCGGGGTCCGTCTCGCCGTTCAGGTTGACGAGGTACGCCCGGCCGTACTCGTCGTCGTAGACGCCCTGGAAGTCGTAGACGAAGCCGTAGACGTCGACGTTTGCCGGGACGTCCTCGGCGTCCCGGAGGAACTCGATCTGCCGATCGACGTTGTACTCGACGAGTCGGTTGATCACCGTCTCGTCGTCCGCGTCGGTATCGATCGTGCCGCTCTCTATGGCGTCCTCGACGACCGGAACGAGCAGGTCGACCCACTTGTCGACGCCCTGCGGTCCGGGACGATCGCTCCCGGTCGCGACCCCATAGGCGGCGGTCACCGCGCCGCAGCCGGTGTGGCCGACGACGGCGACCGTCTCCGTTCCGGCGTGGTGGATCGGGTACAGCAGGCCGCCGTTGACGACCGTTTCGCCGTCGATCTCGTCCCAGACCTGGTTCCCGATGTTGCTCGGCGTGAACACCGTACCCGGTTCGTCGGCGTCCCACATGCCTACCTGCGGGACCCGCGAGTCGGAACAGCAGATCGACACGACTTCGGGTTCCTGCCCGTCCTGAACCGCCGCGAAGTGGTCTTCCGGGAGCCCGTCGGCGTGGCGCTCGTTCCCGGCGAGCAACTCGTGCAAGACGCTCTCCTCGTGGTCCGTGCCCATACGGGACTCTCCACGCACCGGATTCAAAGGCGTTACTTTTCACTCACGTTTCGCGACGGTTCCCGATCGTCGCGGCCGTGATCCGATCGAACCGCCGCCCCGTCCCATGGGTCGCCCGAGGCGATCGGGTTCCGGGATACCAATCTTCACCTGTGCGGGACGCGACGACCGAGTATGGCGACCACCAGACAGTGGCGACTCGAGAGCCGTCCCGTCGGCGAACCCACCCACGAGAACTTCGACCTCGTCACGATCGATCGGCCCGAGCCCGGACCGGGCGAGGTGCTCGTCAGGACGCTCTACCAGTCGGTCGATCCGTACATGCGCGGGCGGATGCGCGACGCGGAGTCCTACGCGGAGCCGTGGGACGTCGGCGACCCGATGAAGGCGGGCGTCGTGGGCGAGGTCGTCGAGTCGCGCTACGACGGTCTCGAGGCGGGCGACGTCGTCACGGGCGAACTCCTGTGGGCCGAACACGCAGTCGCACACGGCGACGACCTCCGGCAGGTGAACCCCGATCACGGCCCCGTCTCGACGGCGCTCGGCGTGCTCGGAATGCCGGGCGTGACGGCCTACTTCGGCCTGCTCGACGTCGCGGAACCGACGCCCGGCGACACGGTCGTCGTCTCCGCCGCGGCCGGCGCGGTCGGCTCTGTCGTCGGCCAGCTCGCCCGACTCAACGGCGCGCGCGTGGTCGGCACGGCCGGGAGCGACGAGAAGATCGCGTGGCTCACCGACGACCTCGGCTTCGACGCCGCGATCAACTACAAAGATACGGACGACCTCGCGGGGGCGGTGGCCGAGGCCTGTCCCGACGGGATCGACGTCTACTTCGACAACGTCGGCGGGCCGATCACCGACGCCGTCTGGCCCCTGCTGAACGTCCGCTCGCGCGTGGCGGTCTGTGGCCAGATCTCGATCTACAACGCGACCGAGGTGCCGACCGGTCCCCGCAAACTCGGCAAACTCATCGAGTCCCGCGCCCGCGTGGAAGGGTTCCTCGTGCGCGATTACGAGGGCCGCTGGGGCGAGGCCCTCGATCGGCTCTCGACGTTCGTCCGCGAGGGCGACCTCCACTACCGCGAGAACGTCGTCGAGGGCTTCGAGAACGCGCCCGACGCGTTCATGGGCCTGTTCGAGGGCGAGAACGTCGGGAAGCAACTGGTCGAGGTCGCCGAGTACGAGGACTGACCGGAACGGGAACTATTTCAGGGGCCCGACACGACGTCCGTCACTGGTGAGTGGTGTTCTCGATGACTGGGACTGACGTTGAGACGATCACGGTCGTAGACGATCGAACGGTCGCGTACGCGACGTACGGCGATCCCGACGGCGCTCCGCTCGTCTTTCACCATGGGTGCCCCGGTTCGTCCCGACTCGGCGCGTTGCTCGGGGAACCCGCCCGAAAACGGGGCGTTCGCGTGATCGCACCGAGTCGGCCAGGATACGGACGGTCAGATCCGGACCCGGACGGGACGCCGGCGACCTGGGCGGCCGATTGCGAAGCGCTGGTGAAGGCGCTCGGCCTCGAGTCCGTCGCCGTCGCCGGCTTCTCCGGAGGCGGTCCCTACGCACTGGCAGCGGCCGATCGGCTCTCCGAGCGGGTGACTGCCGTCGGCGTGGTTGGAGCACCGGTCCCGGGGTCCGGCGAGGGTCCGTTCGGGAGGCTCGTCGACTTTCCCAGACTCCTCGGGGTCGCGTTTCGCGTCGGTACGTTCGTCGCTCGGGTCCGCGGCGACGGCTTCGTCGTCGACCAACTGACCGACGAGTCCGTCGACGACGGCGTCGCGCGCGTCGTCGGTGGCGACTTCCGTGCCGGACTGGCGTCCGGCCCCTCCGGCGCGGTCCGCGAGAGTCGATCGCTGGCCGGCGACTGGACGCTGCCGTCACCCGACGTCGATGGTCCGGTACGGGTCTGGCACGGGAGCGCAGACGAGAACGTCCCGATCGGTCCGGTTCGAACGGCGTACGAGGATCGTGCCGGCGTCGCGTTCCACGGCGTCGACGCCGACCATCTCGCGTCGCTGCTCTCGGTTCGCGACGACGTCGTCCGACTGGCCGGCTGACCGGACCGCCCTTCAGTCGGTCAGTCCGTACCCGGTCTGGAACAGGTAGACGTCGATCGCGAGCACGATGACGGTACATGCCGTGAGTACGCCGAGCGAGACCAGCGGCGCGAACTCGGTGTAGGGACCGGGCAGGATGCCGACAGCGATCAGGTCCGAGTAGCCCAGCAGGCCGTACCGGACGCTGTCGACCATGTAGACCATCGGATTCAGCAGGGAGAGGTTCACCTGCCAGGCCTGCTCGAACGTCTCGAGCGAGTAGAAGACCGCGCCGAAGAACACCAGCGGCCGGAGGATGAACTGGTTCATCACGGTCAGGTCGTCGAAGTCCCTGGCGACGAGGCCGCCGACGATACCGAACCCGGCGAACAGGGCCGTGACGACGACCATTGTGGCGACGAGGTAGAGGCCGTGCTCGATGCTGATCGGTACGAACAGCCGCCCGACGGCGGCAATGATGACGCCGACGACGAGTCCCCGCACCGCGCTGGCACCGACGTAGGCGACGACCATCTCGGCGTACGACAGCGGCGAGGTCAGGGTCTCGTGGATGTACTCGTTCCACCGGCCGTGAAAGATCGAGAACGAGGCGTTCTCGAAGGCGTTGGAGATCGCCCCCAGTACGATGAGCCCGGGGACGATAAAGAGGATGTAGTCGTAACCCGCGATCTGATCGATCCGGTTGCCGAGGATCACCCCGAAGACGGCGAAGTACAGCACGTTCGTGATCGCCGGCGGCATGAACGTGTTCTTGGGCCGACGGACGAACCGCAGGACTTCGCGCCGGAAGAGCGCGCGGAAGCCGACCGACAGCATCAGGCGACCCCCTCCTGTTCTCGCGTCCGTTCTTCGCCGCTCGTCGCGGTGTCACGACCGCCGTCCCCGTCGCTATCGTCCCCGCTCTCCACCGAGGACCGGGTGACGGTCCGATCGTCACGCTCGGTCAGATCGACGAAGATTTCCTCGAGCGACGTTCGAGAGATCTCGAGGTCGGCGATCTCGTATCCGCTCGCCTCGAGGTCGTTGAGCAGTCGCGGCGCGGTCGAACCGCCGTCGTCGACGCGGACCTCGAGCCGATCGCCCGAGAGCGTCGTTTCGTGTGCGTACGGGCCGAGGTCGGGTGCGGTCGCCGGCGGGGACTCGAGGCGGACGTCGACGGTGTCGGTCCCGCGTCCTTTCAGTTCGTCCGGGGTCGCGACGGTCACCTTCCGACCCTCGTTCACGATCGCGACGCGATCGCAGAGCCGTTCGGCCTCCTCGATGTAGTGCGTAGTGAGAAGAATCGTCGTCCCTTCCTCGTTGAGTTCGGTCACCAGTTCCCAGAGGTCGTGACGAAGCTGGACGTCGACGCCCGCAGTCGGCTCGTCGAGAATGAGCAGATCGGGGTCCGTAACGAGCGCCCGCGCGAGCAGGAGTCGGCGCTTCATCCCGCCGGAGAGCCAGTCGAACCGCTCGTGGCGCTTGTCGTAGATCCCGACGCGTTTGAGGGCCTCGTCGGCGCGATCGGCGGCCTCCGCCGTCGGAATCCCGTGGTAGCCGGCCTTGTGCATCAGCACCTCCTTGATCGGGAAGAAGCGATCGACGTTGAACTCCTGTGGCGCGAGCCCGATGGCGTCGCGGGCCTGCTGGTACTCGTCCTCGACGTCGTAGCCGAAGACCCGCGCCTCGCCGCCGGTCTTGCGGACGAGACCCACCAGCGTGTTGATGAACGTCGTCTTCCCAGCCCCGTTTGGGCCGAGCAGGCCGAAGAACTCGCCTTCCTCGACGGTCAACGATAGCTCCTGGAGGGCGCGGAGATCGCCGTACTCCTTCACCAGATCGACGGTCTCGATGGCCGGTGGCATCGGCCGGGAGTCGGCCCCGCCCGCGGTTAACGATGTCGGACTCGGAACTCGCGGTGTGGGTCGTGGCGAGCGTGTACAGTTCCGGGGGCGACGACGCTCGTACGGACTGCCGTCCGTCAGTTCCGACGCACCCGCGACGCGTCTGCGGTTGCGCCGGTATCTCGGTCCAGCAATCCGTCTCAGTCCGCGGCCCGCGGTCGTCCGGTCAGGTTCTCGGCACCGCTCTCCTGGACGATGTTCAGGGCCGTCATCAGGTCCGATCGCGAGATCAGCCCGACGAGGTCGCCGTCCTCGTTGGCCTGCGAACCGAACCGATCGTCCCCCCGATCGACGACCAGCAGTCGTCCGATGTTGTCCCTTTGCATGCGCTCGATCGCGGTCATCGCGTCCGAGTCGGCGGTGATCGTCTTCAGGTCGGTCGTCATCACGTCCGCGACGGTGAAAGCGTCGCGCTCGACGGGGTCGATCTCGCGGGCGTCGGTCAGCGTCACGAGGCCGACGAGTCGTTCGTCGCCCATCGAGGTGTCGATGACCGGGTAGCCGGTGTGACGCTCGGTGAACATCCGCTGGATCAGGTCCGCGACCGTCGTGTCCGGTTCGACGGTGTGGAGATCGACCGCGGGCGTCATAATGTCGCTGACGGTGACGTCCTGGAAGGCGGCTTTCATCGTCACCTGCTGGGCCTCGCTCGAGGCGGCGATGTAGACGAAGAAGGCGACGCCGATGAGGATGATGTTGAACGCGAGCAGGCCGAACAGGCCCATGAAGATCGCGAACAGTTTCCCGATGCTGGCGGCCTGCTGGGTCGCCTTGGCGTAGGGCTGTCCGCGGGCGAGCAGCGCCCGGAGGATCCGGCCGCCGTCCATCGGGAACGCGGGGATCATGTTGAAGATCGCGAGCGCGACGTTCAGGACGGCGAGATAGCCGAGCACGAACCGCGGACCGCCGAGTGACTCGGGCGTCACCGAAAAGAGCGCGAACGATCCGATCCCGACCAGCACGGAGACGATCGGGCCCGCGATGGCGATGGTGAACTCCTTTCGCCAGTCCTCGGGCATCTCCGAGAGGGCGGCGATTCCGCCGAACAGCCAGAGGGTGATGGAGTCGATCGGGAACCCGTACCGCTGGGCGGTCAGCGAGTGGCCGAGTTCGTGGAGGACGACCCCGACGAACAGGCCGACCGCGGCGGCGAACCCGAGGACCCACGGCATCGATCCGGCCGTGATGGATCCGACGTCGATCCCCGCGGCGAGGAACTCGTTTAGAATCTCGGCGACGTCTTCGATCTGGGCCCCGATGAGGTACGCGAACAGCGGGAGGACCAGCAAGAACGTGAGGTCGAGTTTGATCGGGATGCCGAACAGGGACCCGATCCGGAAACTCTTCATCATGTCGAATGCTATCGGTGGCGGAACCTTAAACACGCTGCTGCCACGGCCGGGGACGCCACTCCGTACGCCGCCAGTACCGCCGGTCAGTATCGTAGTCGCTATCACGCCGTTTCCCGTTCCGCTCGTTCTCGAAACGTCTGGGGCCGTCACCACGCTGCGATCGCCACGATCGCCGATCGGGGGGCGTGGCCGACCGCTGTCGGGCGATTTCCGCCCGTTCGTTCTCGAAAACGATCGTGATGTTTCAAATCGTGTAATAATATTCTTTATATGCTCTCGAAACGCCGTATCCATCACGATCGTTACTGATTGTTATCGCCGATACTCGGCTCCGAACTGCCTCCGGATGATCGCTCCCCTCGATCGTGTTGCCGATACGTAACGATGGAAAGGGCGATAGCTAAAGCCTTTACAGCTATAATACTCCTTCCTCATGCCGTGCGGTGTCCTGTCACGAGCCTGTGATAATTGCTCTCAATGCATATTAACACAATTATATCCTCTAGCCAATATCCACGTGATGCTACATAGATTTATACGGTAGATCGTGGTCGATGCGGGTACGATGATGGAACAAGAACTCGCAACTGACCACCTCGACCGCCTTCCCACCGAACTCGACTCGCCGCAGGCGAAACTCGTCTACCTCTATCTCGACGCGACCGGGGGCTCGACCGTCGCCGACCTGAAGGAGACGCTGGCGATGCAAAAGATCGCGATCCTGAGTGTTCTCGCGTCGCTCTCGAAGCAGGGCCTCGTCGCGAAAGAGGGCGAGACGTACGTCCCGATCGAGTGAATCGATCGCGGCTCCCGGCTGGAGACCGCCGGTCGGCGATCGACCGTGACCCCGATCCGATCGCGGCCCGGTTCGGCCCCCTGTCGACGCCCCACACGGCGACGCGGCGCTTCGAAGCCTTTATCCGAACGGTAGGCCTCCGTTTTCGTAAGTAACCACAACCATGTCCGACAAACCCGCCTCAATGTACCGGGAGATCAGTAAGCCGGCCTACACGCGCCGCGAATACATTACTGGAATCCCCGGATCGAAGATCGCACAGCACAAGATGGGCGACATCGGGGCCGACCCCGAGGACTACCCCGTCCAGATCAGCCTCGTCACCGAAGAGGAGGTCCAGATCCGTCACGGATCGCTCGAGGCCTCCCGTCTCTCGGCCAACCGGCACATGCTCAAGAACGCCGGCGAGGGCAACTACAAGATGATCCTGCGCAAGTTCCCCCACCACGTCATCCGGGAGAACAAGCAGGCGACGGGTGCGGGTGCGGACCGTGTTTCCGACGGGATGCGCCAGGCCTTCGGGAAGATCGTGGGCACCGCGGCCCGCATCGACGCCGGCGATCGCATCTTCACTGTCTGGTGTGACGTCGACGACGCCGAACACGCCAAGGAAGCGTTCCGCCGCGCCTACAACAAGATCACGCCGCCGTGCCGCGTCGTCGTCGAGAAGGGCGAAGAGAAACTGATCGCATAAAACGAAGTTTTGCTCTGTGGGCGCGGCGAAGCCGCGCCCTCGGCAAAAATTCGATTAAAAGCCTCTTTCCGCTCACTCGTTCCTGGTAGTCACTCGTTCACATCAGTCGTCGGCCCGCTCGCTCTCTGCGATCGCTCGCGATCGGTGACGGTATGATCGCCTGCCTTTCCCCGGATCGCGCGCCTCTCGCGTCTGCTCGAGCCGTGCTCCCGGCCGTTGTCCTGCGCTGTCTCCACGCGTCTCGACTATAGTAGCCACTGAAACGATTTACACACTGATCGCAAAGCTGTCCTGCGATCAGGTGTGCATTGACTTTCAGTGGCTACTATAGCTTTTTGCCCCTCCCATCCCGAGTCCCGGGTATGATCGATCTCGCGGTCGCGAACGACCAGGAGACGTTCCAGCGAATGCGCGAGCCGCTGTCCGATCGGGGCATCCGGGCCCACCACGTCCCCCTGAGCGAGCGGACGGTGCCGCTGGGCGAGGACGCCCCGTGGTCGGCGGACGACTACGACGTCGGGTTCGTCTACCCGGGTCGCATGATGGAGGGTGGCGTGGGCGACGCGATTCTCGACGTGCCGTGGCTCAACGATCGCGACGCCGTACTCACGTCGCGGAACAAGGCCGAAGTGATCGCGCGACTCGATCGGGCCGGGCTTCCGGTGCCGGAGTCGGTGTACGTCTCGAACGACGTCGGCGAGGACGAACTCGCGCGGGTCTTCGATCGGTTCGACCCGCCGGTCGTCGTCAAACCGAACTCGACGACTCGCGGGGTGGGCGTGGCGAAGGCCCACGACCTCGATTCCTTTCTGGGCATCTGTGATTACCTCTCGCTGGTGCACGACTACCGGGCCACCGGCGATCGATCGTTTCTCGTCCAGGAGTACCTCCCCGACGCGACCGACTACCGGGTGATGCTGGTCGAGGGCGAGTACGTCGGGGCGGTCGAGCGTCGCCTCCCCGAGGACGCGGTACGGGAGGGCCAGTGGAAACACAACGTCCACCGCGGGGCCGAGGCGACCGGCGTCGACCTCCCCGCGGCGTGGCGCGAAATCGCCGCGGCCGTCGCGGCCGAACTCGAGATTCCGTTCCTCGGCGTCGACCTCCTCGTGACGGACGACGCCGTCGTGGTCAACGAGACGAACGCCCGGCCGACGATCGATACCGCCACGAAGTACGAACCGGACTTCTACGATCGGCTGGCAGGGGCGATACGCACGGCTTCGGAGCGGTAGTTGGAGTCGAAACGACGGGACTGCGACCGCGACGCGACTGCGTTACTCGAGACTGATTCCGGAGGACTGTTCGGCCGGGTCGAAGACGACTTCGAGGACGCCGTTGTTGTAGGTCGCGGCGGCGGTGTGTTCGTTGACGCGTTTCGGGAGCGAGACGCGTTCGTCGTACTGGCGGTGGCTACTTTCCGCGGAGATGGTCAGGGTCTTACCGTCGCACTCGAGTTCGATGTTGTCCTTCTCGACGCCCGGGAGGTCCGCCACCACACGGACCTCGTCGTCGGTCTCGTGGATCGAGACGTGGGTGTCCATCCCGAAGCCGTTGTCCACGTTGCTCGAGGACTCGAAGTCGACGTTGTCGGCCCCGTTCATCATCTCGTTCATCATCCGCTCGATCTCGCGAAACAGATCGTCGAAGGGTTCGTCGCGGTCGTCTCGGCGCATGCTCGTCACTAGTGGACCGTGGTGCAAAAACTTTCTGTCGTCGCTAGTTGTTATCGGCGGGTCCGATCGACGACTCCGTCACGGATTTCGTCGGCGGGATCGATTCCGTTCGATCGCGAGTCTCGTCGGCGGGATCGATTCCGGTCCGCCGGAATCCGTGACAGGATCCTGGCAGTTCAGAGTCCGACGCCGAGGGTCTCGTTCGTCGTCTCGATACTCTCCGCGGCGTCGGCCGCGCCGAGGACGGCCCGGATCGCGTCCACGTTCTCCGGCACGACGTCGCTCTCCTGGTGGATGCCCTGGAACAGGTACAGGTCCCGGCCGACGGTCGAGATCGACTCCTCCCAGATCGCGTTCTCCCAGATGTCTCCCCGCGGGCGACCCGCGTCAAGCGCGTACTCCTTGAGTTTGCCGCTGCCGTCGATCGACATCCGCTCGGGGATCAGGAACAGGCGCGATTCCTCGGCGAACAACTCGCGGACGTCAGCGGCGTCGACCTCCTCTTCGAGGGTGACGTTCAGGCTGTGCATGTGCATCAGCGTCGCGGGCACCTTCATCCCCAGCGTGTCGATGTCGAGGTCCGGGAAGATGGTCTCGACGTCGGGCCCGTGGTGGGAGGGGATCGTCACCGGGTTCGGCAGGATGTCGTTGATCGGGCCCCGGGAGGTCTGGCCGGGGTCGCCGCCGCGACGGACGAGCGTCGCGCGGACCTTCTCGACGCCGTAGGCCTCCCGCAGGGGAGCGACCACCCGCGAGAGCCCGGTCGTGTTACAGGAGACGACACGGACGTGGTCGGCCCCGGTCGCGTCCTCGTAGTTCGATCGGGCGTTGAAGCTGACGTCCGCGACGTCGGCGTCTTCGCCGCCCTGGTAGAGCGCGGGCGTGTCGTACTCCTCGTAGAGCGATTTGTTCTCGGCACCGATCCCCGACGGCGTGGCGTCGACGACGACGTCGGCCTCGGCCACGAGGTCCTCGACCGGGCCGGCGATCTCGAGCCCCGCCTCGGCGAACAGTTCCGCACGTTCCTCGACGGCCGCGTAGAGCGGGAACCCCTTCTCGACGGCCGTTTCGGCCTCGAAGTTGGGGCGGGTCTTCGCGACGCCGAGGGCCTCCATGTCGGGCTGTTGTCGCACGGCGTCCGCGACGCGTTTGCCGATCGTCCCGTAGCCGTTGACGGCGACCTGAATCATGTATCGGGGAGTCCACTACCGAGGGGGATAACCGTTTCGAGGCTTCGCGATCGATTTTAACTCGCAGGAGAGTTTTACGCGGGTTCTCGTACACGTTCGGCCGCTCTCGAATCGCCGGTACCGGTGTTGAACTTTATACGATATCGCGCCCAGAAAGACGGGCATGGTCGAGGTCGACTGGGAAACGGACAGGCGTGAGGGGGTGACGTTCGTGACTGCCACCGTCACGAACACGCAGACGACGCCACAGCGCGTCCGTCTCGAGAGCCGTCTCGACGGGCCGACGTGGCCGCCCCGACGGGACGGGGTCACGGCACCCGAGTGGCGCGACGACGTCTGGGAAGCGACCGTCGAACCGGGGCACCGTCGCGGCGTCGGCTTCGCGAGTCCGGCAGCGCCGACGGACCCGCCGGTCGAGATCGTCGACGTGGCCCGCGAATCGGACGATACGGAGCGGACGGCCGACGAGGTGCTCGCCACGCTGGACGAGTGGGCGCCGACCAGCGACGTGCTCACGCCGGGGCCATGATCGTCGCCGTCACCGGCGGGAAGGGCGGCGTCGGCAAGTCGACGGTCTCACTGAACCTCGGACGGGAACTCGACGCCGTGGTCGTCGACGCCGACCTCGCGACGGCCGATCTTCCTCGGGGGAACGGCCCCGACCTCCACGACGTCCTCGCGGGACGTGCGAACCCGCTCGCGGCCGTCGAGCGGATCGGCCCGGTCCGATTTCTCCCCTGCGGTCGCACCCTCGCCGGTGCCCGCGCGGCCGATCTGACGGAACTGACACGCGTCGTCGATCGCCTCGAGCGGGAGTGTGGCCGCGTCGTCGTCGACTGTCCGGCGGGGCTGGCACGCGACGTCGGCATCCAGCTCGAGAGTGCCCACGTCGCGGTGCTCGTGACGACGCCCACCGAACCCGCGCTCGTGGACGCACTCCGGGTCCGAGAGGTCGCCCTCGATCTCGACACGCCGATCGCGTCGGTCGTCCTCAACAGGGCCAGTTCGGGCGAGAACGAGTCGCTCGCGGCCCGCGTCGAACGGGAACTCGGGGCCACGACGGCCGTGATCGAGGAGCGCCCGGCCGTCGACGAGGCCATGGCACAGTGGCGACCGGTCCGTGACGTCCACCCCGACTGTGCGGCGATCGAAGCCTTCGAGACCGTCGCCCGCGCGATCGAACGGTGCGAACGACGGCTCTCCGGCCGGATCGGCGTGCTCTAACTCCGTTGCCCCCGTTTCGATCGACCTGCCGATCGTCGGACCGGTCGCTCAGTCCGACTCGGCTCCCGTTTCGATCGACCTGCCGATCGTCGGACCGGTCGCTCAGTCCGACTCGGCTCCCGTTTCGATCGACCTGCCGATCGTCGGACCGGTCGCTCAGTCCGACTCGGCTCCCGTTTCGATCGGTACCGGTTTCGGTCCCTCGAAGTCGAGTTCGATCGTCTCCGTGAACGTACTGTCGGCGCGGAACTTCGGGATCGAGAGGTAGTGTTCGACGTCCGTCCCGAGCCCCGGCGCGACCGTATGCAGGTCGAAGACGGCGTCGACGGCGTGGACCGTCGCCGATCGGTTCGCGGGCCGATCGGACCCGTTCAAGCAGTGTAGCAGGGCGACGCTACCGGTCTCGACCATTCGTTCTTTCAGTTCGTTCAGGAAGCTGACGTACTCGAACCGGTCGTGGCGCTCCAGCGGGTCGACCGGGTCGACGACGAGCGTCGCGCCGTCGGGGAGCTTCTCGATCATTTCCGTCGCGTCCTCGAGCGCCGTCGCCCCGCCGACGTGACGGATCGTCGGATTCCCGGTCTCGACCGACGCCGACTCGATCGCTCGGCTGACGTTCGCCGCCGTCCGCTCGGTCGAGAGGTACAGCGTCCCGCGCGGCGCGGTCGCCTCGTAGCAGAACTGCTCCGACTGGCTCGCCGGTTCGGCGGTCAGCCCCACGACGGAACCGGGTGCCAGACCGCCGCCCAGTCGCCGATCGAGGGCGTCGGTTCCGATCTGGAGCAGGTCGTCGTCGTACTCCGGCGGCGTCCGATCGGTCGCGTTTCGCGTCTGGAGCGTCTCGACGATCGTCTCGTAGGCCGTCGTCGCGTCCCCGTCCGTCAGCGGCGATTCGGTCTCCGGGACGACGCCCAGAACGGGGACGTCGACCCACGACTCGACCGCCGCTGGCACCTCGTCGCACCTGTTCAGCACCGCCCCGAGTACCGGCACGCCGAGTCGACGCGCCATCTCGACCGTCGTTTCGGCGGCGGTGAGGCTCCGGTCGCTATCGGTCGTGACGACGATCACGCCGTCCGCCGCCGACAGCGGTTCGACCACGTCCGGCCCCGCTCCCGACGGACAGTCGACGATCGTCTGTACCGAGTCGACCTCCGCTCGTTCGAACGCCGCCTCGAAGTCGAGATCGTCGGACGATTTCGGTGCCGGGACGATCCCCGCACTCGACGTGCGCGGGCTCGTCTGTGCGACCGCTCGAACGGACGTGTCGGCCGTCAACGCGGCGAGCGTCGGCTCGCGGTCGACGCCCCCCATCACGTGCAGGTTCGGCAGTTGCCGATCGGCGTCGATCGCGACGGCTGGCGTCCCCGTTCGCGCGAACCCCTCGGTGAGGCCGAGCGTCGTTACCGTCTTCCCACACCCGCCTTTCGCACCGGCGATGGCGATCATGTCGGGATTGGTGCGCCCTCCTTTTTGAACCTGTACACGCCGCTGTCGCGATCGCCAGCGCTGTCGCTCGTGATCGATCGATGGCGGATTCTACGGGTTCCGCTCACCGGTCCGGCGATCTACCTGCCCCTGCGGTACCTCCGGTCCGGCGTCCCCTTCAGCCGTAGTTCTTCAGTTCCGTCGCCGTCGATCGGATCGCCATCCGGGAGACGTTCGCGAGGTCGGCGACGTCCGTCTGGGTGACGTCGACCCCGTGATCGTAGGCTGCCCGGTAGATACAGGCGGCCGCGACCCCGCTCGGATTCTTCCCGCCCATGCGCCCGCTCTCGAGCAACCACGTCGCGTACTCCCGGGCACGGTTCTCGACGTCAGCCTCGAGATCGAGTCTGGAGGTGTACCGCGGCAGGTACTCGACCGGCGAGATCGGGCCCACCGGCAGTCCGAGCTCCCGGTTCAGCGCGTCGTAGGCCGCTTTGAGTTCGTTCTTCTCCGCGCGTGCCCGTTCGACGACCTCGTCCATCGTCCGTGCGATCGACTGGACGCGACAGGTCGCGTACACCGCCGCCGCCGAGAACCCCTCGAGCGATCGTCCACAGAGGAGGTTCTCGTGCTGTGCCGACTCGAAGAGCGTACAGGACTGTTCGCGAACGGCGGTCGGCAGCGACAGCGAGGAGACCAGCCGACGGATCTCGGTGAACCCGTAGGCCTTGTTTCGTTCCGCTTTCGACGAGAACCGCGCCCTGTTGTGCTGGCGGCGCATCCGGACCAGCTGTCGCTGGCGGTTCCCCGTCACCTCCGTTCCCGTTCCGAACCCGATCTCGGTCGACAGGCCCCTGTCGTGGCGCGACCGCTCCAGCGGGGCCCCGGTCCGGCGTCGATCGGACTCCTCGTCCGCGTTGTGCCACTCCGGGCCCCGATCGAGACTGTCCTCGTCGACGACGAGCCCGCAGTCCTCACAGACGATCTCGGTTTCCGACACGCGAATGCGTCCACCACACTCGTCACAGCCGTTCGCACGTGTTCGACCTTCCATAGCTCCCCCCCAACAGTTTCTGTTAGCTATCATACCTTTCTCTTCTTAAATCTTGTTGGAGAAGACAAAAGATAACATATTAGGACAATTATATTCTCTCACACGTTACGGTGGTACAGTTACGGACGTGTTCCGACATTTTACCGTCCCGAGTGGTCCCCGTGGGCGAGTTCGAACCGGGTCGCTTCGCCTCGTCCCCGGATCCGTCCACCGGCCGAGTGATCCCCGTCGTTACAGCGCGATCTCGATGATGCTGACGGTGAGGGCGTACAGCACCATCGACGAGACGAGCGCTCGACCGATGTGGTAGCCAAAGAGCGCCCGGTCCATCCCGTACCGGAGCGCGAGCGAGAGCGGGACCAGGATGAAACACAGGAGAACGAGGTAGACGCCGACGACGATGCCGAGTGACTCGGCCGGGAACGCCGCGGCATCGATGTCGGCGGCCCCCATCATATCTTCGGTCGAGATCATCGCGGCCATTCCGACGGTCGCCCCGGCGACCAGCGGCCCGAAGTACGCCGCCGTGTTGTCGAGCGTGCTCGTGACCTGTTCGAGGCTCCGTTTGGTCTTGCCCTCGACCTCCTCGAGTTCTTCGAGGTGGTCGGCCATCGAGACGATCGCCCGTCCCGCCGGTTTCCCCTCGTTGGAGGCGATCGCGAGCAGGGCGGCCGTCCCCCGGGACCGGGGGCTCGGGACGTCCCTGAGCGCCCCGTACTCGCCGAGGAACGCTTCTTCGACGCCCGTGTGGAGTCGCCGCTGGACGCCGGCGGCGTGGGCGAACACCTCGCCCGTCTCGGCGGGGACCCGTTCGGCCGCGAGTTCGATCGCCGATTCGACGGACTCGCCCTCGGCGACCTGGCGGCCGACGATGTAGAGCGCGTCCGTGAGGTGTTCCTCGACGTCGCGGACGTAGTGTCGAACCTCGAGGATCGGCCCGAAGATCGCGAGCAGGCCGGCGCCGAGGCCGAGGCCGAGGCCGACGATCGGCGCGAGATGAGTGGGACCGACCATCGTCACGACGGCGTAGCCGCTTCCACCCGCGACGATGCCCCACAGGCCACGGAGCCAGAGCCGATCGGGAACGTCGGGGTGGTCGTGGCTCACCTTCGGCGGCGGGAACGCGACCGGTCGCCGGACGAGTATCCAGAGGCTTGCGACGACGAGACTTCCGGGGAGGACGACGTTGTAGAGGAAGACGAAGATCCAGATATTGACCGAAAAGCCGACCACCGGAACGGCGGGAACGAGTGCGATCAGCGCCAGCGGGATCATGATCCCGAACGCGAACAGTCCGGTCGTCGGGGCCCGAATCGAGGCGGTGAAGTCCGCCATCTGGTTGCGCGTACCGGTGAGGACGGCCGAGAGCGATCGATCGAGCGTTCGGACTCGCTCGGCCTCCGGCGCGTCCTGGGCGGTCGCGAGCAGATGCGCCGACCGGCGCAGTGCGGGGAACCACTCGGCCCACTCCTCGGCGAACGACAACAGCCCCGCGTCCGAGGTCCCCATCGCGCGATCGATGTGCGCGTCGAGGCTGTCCGACAGCGGTCCGTCGCCCGTCTCCGCGGCGAACCGGACCGCACTCTCGAGTGCCGGCTGGACCTGCATTCGCAACACGGCTCGCCCGATCAGGTTCGGCGTGTCGCCCAGCGCCTCCGTCCGGCGGAACGCCGCCTGCAGGTGTGGGAGCGAGTGGATCGCCTGGATCGCCGCGACCGGCGTCACGAGCACGAAAAACAGGACGAACGAGAGCGGGGCGGGCGTCAGCAACAGCGGGAGCGGTACCAGCGCACCGACGATGCCGGCCCCGTACCCCGCGCGAACGATCGTCTCGTCGTCGTGTGGCGAGTCGACGAACGAGAGCGAGTCCACGAGGTCGTCGCTCCCCTCGACGTCGTCGGGATACAGCGCGGCCAGGTTCCGGATCAGGGCGGTCGACAGGGTCATCGATCACTCGCGCCCCCGATCGGCGTACACCGCGGCGACTTCCCGCGGACTCGTTCGCCCGTCGTCGGCCAGTCTCGACAGCACATCGGCGCGTTCGGCGACCGCCGCCCGGACGTCGGCGTACTCCTCCTCGGGCCCGGTGAGTCGTTCGACGATCCGGCTCTCCCCGCGATCGATCCGGCCGGTCGGGGCGGCCGCGTCGCCGTCGAGTTCGTACAGCGACTCGAACCAGATATCGTCGCCGTTGGCGATCACCTCCTCGATCCTGGCGACCCGCCGCTCGCGACCGGTCGGCGTCCGGTAGGCCTGGACGGTCACGACGAGGTCCGTGGCTCCGAACGAGGACGGTTCGACCCGAAGATCGGAGACGACGCGCTCGTAGACCTCGTCCGCGCCGTCGCCGTGGATCGTGCCGAGCACGGCGTTCGCGTTCGCACCCACCCGCATCGCCTCGTAGAGGACGCGGGCTTCCTCACCCCGGATCTCCCCGACGACCAGGGCCCCGTCGCCGAGACGGAGCGCGGTCCGGAGCGCCTCGGCGGGCGAGATCTCCGGGCCGTCGCCGGACCCGGTCCGGAGCGCCTGGACGTCCCGATCGACCGACTGGAGCGGGTCGACCGGAAGTTCGGGCGTGTCCTCGATCAGGACGGTCCGGGTGTCCGGCGTCAGTTCGTACAGCAGGGTGCCCAGCAGCGTCGTCTTCCCCGACCCGCGGGTGCCGGCGATCAGCGCGGCGGCGTTGCGCTCGATCGCCACCGAAAGGAACGCCGCGACCGCCGCGGGCATGGTGCCGTTCGCGACGAGGCCGGGCAGCGTGAACCTGTCGTCGGCCTCCTCGCGGAACGCGAAGGCGACCCCCTCCGCGACGGGATCGGTGACGCCGGCGACGCGGACCCCGGTGCCGTTCTCGAGGGCGGCCGTCGCGTCGACCGTCGGGTTCGCCCGCGAAAAGGCCCGCCCGCTGGTCCGGCGGACCCGGGAGGCGAGCGCTCGTGCCCCGTCCGGCGTCAGGTGGACGTTCGTCGTCATCGACTCCCCGTCGACGACGACCCGGATCGGGTTCCGCGATACGGGGGAGGTCACGTAGACGTCCGTCACCCGCGGATCCGCGAACAGATCCTCGAGGATTCCGTAGCCGCTCGTGTGTTTCGAGAGGATCTTCGTCAACAGCGGATCGGCAGATTCGTCGGTCGCGTGCTCGATCGCCCGGGACGCCGCGCGATCGCCCTCGACGTATCCCTCCGCGATGGCCTCGTACCCCTCGACGAGATACCCTCGCTCGGTCTCCGAGAGCGTCCTGTCTACCACGTCGAGCGCGTACAGCGGCACGCTGTCCGTCCGAGCGTAGATCCGCGCCTCGCTCCCCGTTTCGAGCGACTGCACGTCCCGGAGCCTGGCGTCCTCGTCGATCCCCTGGTCGATGAAGTAGTGACCGATGGTGAGGCCGACGGTCGAGGTCAGGGCCGATCCGTAGCCGTCGATCCCGCGCGCGACCGCGTCGAGCCCCGACTCGACTGCGATGTCCGCGACCGGCCCGATCTGGGTCTCCAGTTCCGCGGCCACCTCCAGGGGATCCTGCGCGGCGGCCGCGGCGAGTCGCTCGTCGCGATCACCCAGCAGTTCGACGAACCGACCGGCCGCACCGAGAAGTTCGACGCCTCGTTCGCCGTACCGTCGTTCGATGCCGTTCGATCGCGTGACGATGCCCGTCGCCTCGCGGTCCGTGAGCGCGTCGACGACGGTGTGCCGACACACCGCCGCCGTCGCGAGGTCACCATCGCACTCGCCCGCGTCGACGACGAGCAGCCCGTCCTCGAAGGAGACACGGCAGGCACACGGCCCGTCGGGTTCGTCGTCGTCCAGAAGATAGCCGAGCCCGAGTTCGTCGATGACCGATCGAAGGGTACTCGCCACCCCGTCCTGAGACATGTCGATACTGGCAGCCCGTTCCGGTTTAAAATTATACACGCCGGGCGACGACGATCGGGTCGCCGTCCTCGTCTTCCAGCAGGAGCAATGCGAGGCGCTGCTCCCCGGTCCCGCCGAGTTCGGTCGTCTCGTTACCCTCGGGATCGTTCCAGACGATTTTCTCGTCGACGACCTCCTCCCGGGTCGTCCCGTCTTCGAGCACGTAGCGCGCGTGCGTGTAACTCCCGTTCTCGTGCGGCACGAGTTCGAAGTGGTCGACCCCTTTCGTGGTCAGCGTACTCTCGGGGAACGTCACCTCGACGACGCGCTGCGGATCGGGATGGCCCTGGGGGGTCACCTCCTCGTTGTCCGCCAGCGAGGTCGCGGCGTCGTCGATGGCCGCGATCCCCGCGTCGAGCTGGCGCTCGCTGTTCATCCTGGCTCCACTGTCGACGGCAGGCATCGCGACCGCCAGGAGCGCCACCGTCAGCATCGCGGCGAGGACGTATCGGATCACGGCAACCGGGCGCGAAGTGAGGCGAACAGGCCGGACGAGTCGTCCTCGTCACCGTCTCCCGCCTCGGTCGCGTCGTCACTGGCCGGGTCGCGGTCCTCGGTCACCTCCTCCGCGTCCGATCCCGACAGCCGTCGTTCGATCGCCTGCTGGACGGCCGGCCCGCTGGCCGTCCCGTCCGCCGTGTCGCCGCTCCCGGACGCCGACTCGTCGGTCGCCCCCTCGAGGAGTCTCCCGGCAGTCCCCTCCGCGTCCGCCGTCTCGCCGAAGGGGCCGTCGTCCGCCGCGGCACTCTCTGGCCCCGCTCGGCGCGTGCCGATCCCCCGCGCCTGCTCCGTTCCGCCGGTACTGCCGCCCGAGGGGTGGTCGTCACCGGCGCGTTCCAGTGCCGGCGGGTCCGTCTCCGTGCGGTCCACCCCGGCTGTCCCGTCGTCACCGCCGAGATCGACGGTCTCACGGCCCTCGAGCGCCCGTTCGAGGTCGTCGATCCGGTACTCGAGTCGATCGACGGCGGCGATCGCGGCGTCGGCCTGCTTTTCGACCCCCTCGTTGACCGACTCGACGTTCCCGACGAAGCCGTCGACCGCGTCGACCGATCCCTCGAGTTCTGCGATCCGCCGCTCGTGTTCCTCGAGCCGGGTCTCGAGCCGTTCGAGATCCCGGGTGAGGGCCGCGAGATCGGCGAGTTCGTCGAGTGCGACGTCACCGTCGACGACCGCCCGCTCGACCGCCGAGAGTCGCTGCTCGATCCGCTCGATGTCGCTCATGCCGGGTGTGGCCGACTCATCGTATTTAAACATCACCTCCGGTGGTGCCGCCCGTCCAGGCCCCGGATCCGGTGCGATCGCAGGACGGTCGCGGTTGCACGGTACCTCGGTTCGGCAGATCCTCTCATACGGATCGTTGTACCGTGTTACCGGTGACCGCCGCCCCGGTCGGGCGATCACCGGTAACGAATCACAACAGACCGTATCAATCGTCCGCGACGACGACGTCGCTCGCACTCGGGCTGTCACCGCCGTGGGGCGTGTCCCGCGGTCTGACCTGTGCCGAGTGGATCGTCTCGGTCGCGTCGTCGATGATGACGACTTCGCCGGGCTCGTCCGGTAGCCGATCGGCGTCCGACAGCGAGACGTTCATGTACGTCGGCTGGGCCGCCTGGAGCGCGTCGAGGTCGTCCTGGGAGGTCAGCCGGTGGGAGAGCAGGACGTCGGACTGGGAGATGCCCACCTCCGGGACCGCACTCGGGCGCTGGGTCGCGGAGACGAGGCTCACGCCGGGGGCACGCCCCCGGGTCAGGATCGTCCGGAGCGCGGGTGCGGCAACCCCCCCGAAGAACGTGTGGGCCTCGTCCAGCAACAGCCACGGCAGCCGATCCATCGTCTCGTCTACGCGTGCGCGGTACAGGGCTTCCCCGACGCCGCGACAGACGGCGTTCATCGGCGCAGAATCGAGCCCGGAGACGTCGACGATCGTCACCTCTCCCCCGCCGAGTTCGGCCGCGTCGATCCCGTCCGCGTCGAAGACGCCCCACGCCTCCGCGAGCCGCAGGTGGTTGTCCGCCGCGCGTTTGTCGGTATCGGGGGCGTCGCTCGATTCGACGTGATCGCGCATCCCGTCCATCGTCGATTCGTTCTGTGCGGCCCCCCAGACCAGGCTCCCGGCACCGCTCTCCGGGGAGAGCCCGAGCAGGGAACACCACGATCGCGGATCCAGCGACGACGGCGTGACCGCCGGGTCGTCGATCACCGTCGCCGGAACGCCCTCGCCGGGCGTCGTCTCCGCGAGCGTGTCGAACACGCCCATCGGATCGACGATCACCGGCGCCACGCCGTGGGCCCGCGCGAGGTCTTCGGCGAGTACGCCCATCGTGTAGGACTTCCCGTATCCCCGCTTCCCGACTATCAGCATCGCGTGCGGCCCGTCGAAGTCGAGGTGCAGGTCCGCCCCCTCGCTCCCGTCGCGGGCCCGGTAGGCACCGAGGTGGCCGACGGGCCCGCTCTCTACGTCGTCACCGCGTCCGATTACGAAGCTCACACCGACCTTCGACCCGCCTTCGTTTTTGAACCTTTGGTCCAACATTTAAGTCAGAAGGCGGGACCAAGGAGGGGCATGGTGCCGAACACACTGCTGTCGGACGACTCCGACAGGCCGGCCCGTTCGCGATCGTTCACCGAGGACGATCGCGCGATCGAAGGCTTGCCGATCCGGCTGGTGATCGCGCTCGTGGTCGGCGTGGCCGCGCTGGCATTGATGTTGAATATGCTGGGGACGATCGGGACTGTCGGTGATACCGAGGTGACGGCTGAAATCGACGATACCGATCAGGTAATCGAAGCTGGCCAAAAGCAGGACGTCACTATTGACGTTATCGACGAGAACGGAAACGAGGTTGAAGATGCGACAATCATCGTGACTGCTGGTTCAGCCCAACTCAATGGACCTGCAGATGAGTACACTGGTAGTAGTTCTAATTCGGCAGATGTGACTATCGACCCTGACCTCCGTGCTGATCAAGACAAGGGTACGCTCGAGATAGATGTCGTTCCTCCCTCCGATAGCAATTACATTGACGAACAGCCTAATGCCGAAATCGTCGTCGTCGATCGTTAATACGGATCTAAAAACATATAGTGAAAATAATAACTTAATATGAAAAAACAAACATCAGTGCGGATTCTACTCTGCTTCGGATTGATCGTAATTGCAGGTACAGTTTTCTTCGCAGGTTCTGCCGCTGCTACGGCATCACTCGAAGAAATGAACGGTGATGGGACGGAGGATGATCCGTATATAATCACTGATGTCGAAGAACTACAAGCAATGAATGAGAACCCGGACGCCCACTACGTTCTCGGGAATGATGTTGACGCGAGTGAAACCGAGACGTGGGACGCAGGTGCCGGGTTCGAACCGATCGGTGACGAGTCACCTTTCGACGGTTCGTTCGACGGTCAAAATCATACAATTACTGGACTGACGATTGATCGACCATCGGATAATAACGTTGGATTGTTCGGCCGGACGACTGGAACAATCAAGAACGTCTATCTCGAAGATATCGACGTTCGCGGTGGTGAACGGAATACGGGTACGCTCGTCGGAGAAAATGCAGGTGATGTCAAAGAGGTTTCTGTAACTGGTAGCGTCAAAGGAGAAGGTCGAGAGGTCGGTGGTTTAATTGGTTTCCTGGAGGATGGGGATGGAACAGTTGAGCGCTCAGGAGCAGATGTGGACGTTTCTGGAGAGAACGCCGTTGGTGGACTGATCGGTGGGATATCCTCTTGGAAGGACTATACGATTACAAATACGTACGCAAAGGGAGACATCGAAGCATCTGACGGGAGGGCTGGTGGTCTTGTCGGGTTCATGAGAGAAGGTGATACCATTCGGATAGCATATGCTACGGGAGACGTGACTGGAACTGAAGCGGGCGGCATCGCGGGTGCCAATGGCGGATTTGGGCACGACGGCGGTACGATCAGTACAGCATTTGCTACTGGTGAGTTGAGTGGTGATGAAATAGGCGCAATCAATGGAACTGGTCGATCCTGGCACTCTGGAACGTATTCAGATACGTTCTGGGACAGGCAAACTACTGGTGTTATTGATGGACAAGGCACTGGTTCTGGTCTCACAACTGCCGAAATGACCGGTACTAAGGCCGAAACAAACCTAAATGGCTTTGGCTTCGGGACCTTCTGGACTCTGACGGACGAGTATCCTGTTCTCGAGTGGCAGGTCGAAGCTGTCTCCGTGTCACTCTCAGATGATACTGTTGGAGCTGGTGAACAGACAAGCGTGACGGTGACGCTGACACTGGACGATGGTTCGACCGTCACCGCCTCCGAGGTCGCCGATTACGACGCTGGTGGCATCGTTGACGTCGATGCTGGCGTCGTCGATGCCCAGCAGCAGGGAACGGCTGAGATAACTGCCACGATCGCTGGTGAAAGCGATACTGCCGAACTCGAGATCACAGAACCTCCAAAGATCGAACTCGCCGAGTCCGAATTCGACGCCGACGCGATCGTCGAGGGAAGTACCGTGACAGCGTCAGCGACCTATAAGAACGACGGCGGGCCTGGAAGTCACACCGCCGAACTGATCGCCGATGGCGAGGCCGTCGACACACAGACCGTCTCACTCGACGCCGACGAGGAGACGACGATCGAGTTCGAGTGGACGCCCCACGGTGCGATCGGCACGGAGTACGACCTCGCGATCGACGACACCGACGTCGGTTCGATCAGTGTCGTCGAACCTGGAACCGTGACGCTCGAGGATGCTCGATTCCCCGATCGGGTCGGCTCCGGGTCACCCTACGAGTTCACGGTCGACCTGGAGAACGAGGCCGACGAGACGGTGATCGACACCATCACCTACGAACTCGATGACGAAGTCGTCGCTACGGAGTCGGTTACAGTTGAACCGGACGGCTCGGAAGCGATCCTCGGTCACGAGACCGATACCGACGTCGGGTTGACGATCGCCCACGCCGTGACGGGTCACAACGAGACGATCGAAGGCACGAGCGACGTCACCGACCCACCGGAGTTCGAAATCTCCGACATCGAGACGCCCGACGAGCTCGAAGCCGGCGAAGAGTTCGACCTGACGGTGACGGTGGAGAACACCGGCGGCGTCGAGGGGACCCAGACGGTCACCGTATCGGATGCCGAGGGTGAAGTCGCCAGCGAAGAACTGACAATCGAATCGGCCGCGAGTGAGACGATTACGGTGTCGCTGAGCGACGACGGGACTGGCGGGTCCGAGTTCAGGGTCGCCACTGAGGACGACGAAATGACCGAAGCCGTGACGATTACGGAGGCCGACGACGGGACGGACGAGCCGGACGACTCGAACGATTCGGACGGGCTCCCTGGCTTCGGAGCTCTGACGGCCACGCTGGCTCTCGTCGCCGTACTCGCGCTACTCGGCGATCGACGCCCGGACCAATGACGGTGCTCTTCGTGACGCCAGTCGAGATACTCACCGGGGTGTCGGTCGGCCTGCTGTTCGGGGTCGTCGTCGCGCTACTCGTCGGCGGGACCAGTTTCGCGAGCAAGTATTTCGCCGACGAGGGGCCGCCGCCGATCGCCGGCGGTACGGTCACCGCGGTGGTCACTGCGGGCGCGCTGTACGCGGTGGACGTCGTCGACCCGAGTACGGCCCAGTTAGGGCTGTATCTCGGCCTCGGACTCGTACTCGTGCTCGGACTGTACGCCACGACCTGTGGAACACGGCTCGCCGCCGACCTGCCGCGTGATGCCGCCGGCCCGATCGAGCGGACCAAGCCGCTCGCCGCGGAGGCGATCGACGCCGTCGACGCGATGGGACAGGTGACGATCCGATCGAGCGGTGGCGTCCGCGAGTTCGAGGGGTATCCGCCGCTGGGACCGGACCTCCGGGCAACGCTGGAGGATGGCGCGTGGCGATTCCCCGCGGATCTGCCGCTCTCGGAACTGGAGACGCGACTCGAGGACAGGCTCCGGACGACGTACGACCTGGAGGCGGTGTCCGTCTCGGTGGACGGCCGGGGTCGGGCGACGATCACTGCGGCACCGCCCGCCAGCGGCGTCGCGAAGGAGGTGCCCGACGGCTGGCGTGCCGTCTCGATTCGCGCGTTGCTCCCGACGGGGCTTGCCCCGGGCGACGACGTCCTCGCAGTCACCGACTCGGGGGCCGTCTCCGGGACGGTCCTCAGTGCCACCGTCGACGCGTCCGCGGCCGACCACGAGTCGCCCGTGGGAGCCGACTCGGACGACCCTCGTGCCGATCGGTCCGGGGCTGACGGGGCGTCACACGCAGCCGATACCGTGGCGAGCGGGGGCGACGGACGCGTGACCGTCGCCGTTCGGACGACTGACGCGGAGGTCCTGCTTTCCGCCGAGCGGGCGCGGATCGCCGTCACGCCGCGGGGGACGACCCACGAGTTCGACGCGATTTCGCTGCTCGACCGCGGCGATCCCGTGATCGGGAAGGTGACGCTGACCGATCCGATCCTGGATGCGGTGGCCGACGACGAGACGTCGCTCGAGGTGTTCGCAGTTCGCCGGACGGACGCGAGCGACGACGAGTCGATCCACGAGCACGAGTGGCAGTTCGAACCCGATCGGGAGGCAGTCGCCGTCGGTGCGGAGGCGTTCCTCCTCGGTACCGACGCGACCGCGTTCGGCCCTCGGTCGGATGGACGGGATCCGGCGGCGCTGGAGGTGAGTCACTGAGATGTCGACCACGATCGCAGCGATGGCAGTCGAACCGCTACAGAACGGGGCAGGGATCGCCGATCCGACCACGATCGAATGGACTCGAACTGCCCTGCTCGGCATCCTCGGCTACGGCTTGCTGGCCGGCGTCGGTGCGCTCTCGCTCGCGTTCGGCTACCGGGCACTGACCGTCCGACAACTGCCGATCGGGCCGGCCGTCCTCGTCGGGCTCGCGCTGCCGGCGGGCTGGCTCACGGGCGAAGCACTTCGTCACGGGACGGTCATCGCCGACTCGCCGCTGGTCCACTACGCGACCGGTTCCTACGTCCTCGGCGTACTGGTCGCCGGGGGCGTCGTCGCCGGCCTCGGCCACCGGCTGGGGGATCACCTCGCGCGCGGGACCTACGAGATCACGGCGGTAGACGCGAGCGGGCCGGTCGCGGATCTCGTCCAGTCGGCCGGCCTCGCCGTCGCCGTCACGCTACCCGCGTCGATCGACGACGCGGAGGGGTATCCGGCCGTCGACGAGGCGGTCAAACGGGACCTCGCGGACCGTGACCTCCAGTTCCCGAGCGGCCTGTCGACGTCGGCGCTCCGGTCGCGACTGGAGCGCCGGCTCGAATCCGATTACGACCTCGGGTACGTCCGCGCCGAACTCGCGGCGGACGGCGGCGTGGCCGCGCTCACGATCGGCGCTCGACGGGCCGGCATCGGACCAACGCTGGGGCCGGACCGGGTCGCCGTCGCGATCGCGGGCGATCCGTCCTCGCGGGCGAGCGCTGGCGATCCGGTCGAAGTCTGGACGGACGACGACGGCTCGAATCGGCTCGTCACGACGGGGACGCTCCGGGCGAGCGCCGACCCGGTCACGACGCTGATCGTCGACGCGGACGACGCGGAGGCCTTCGAACCGGGCGATCGCTACCGGCTCACGACCCGTCCCGAGACGCCGGGTGACGCCCACGCGCTCGTCTCGGCGATCCGGACTGCGGACGAGACGGTCACGGCGACCACGGTGGCGGCCGACGGGCCGCTCGAGAGCGAGTTCGCCGGCTGGGTGTCGGGGACCGTCCTCGCGATCGATCGGGAGGGCGAGGAACTGTCGCTGCCGGCGGACAACGAGCCGCTGGAAGCCGGCGACACGATCTACGTCTTCGGGACGCCGGCCGAACTCGCGGACCGCGACGGAAGTGGGGAGTCGTCGGCAGGTCCCGAGACACCGGAAGCGACGCCCGGGGCGGCCGACTGACCGATCGACCGCCGGAAGGCAAAGCATTTCGGCCCACTGGGGCCACTGTACGTGTATGTCCGAACTCCGACCCGCCGCCGAGACGGCCCTGGGCCAGTGTCTGAATCTCGAGTCCGGCGAATCCTGTGCGATCGTCACCGACGACGAACGGGAGCCGATCGGCGAGGCGCTGTACGAGGTGGCGGCCGAGATCACCGACGACGCAGTCGTCGTCCGCTATCCGCCGGGCGAGACCCACGGGGCGGAGCCGCCGGCCCCGGTCGCGGCGGCAATGGCCGACGCCGACGTCGTCCTCGCGCCGACGACGAAGAGCCTGAGTCACACCCGAGCGCGCACCGAGGCCAACGAGGCGGGTGCGCGCGTCGCCACGCTGCCGGGGATCACCGAGGACGTCTTCACGACGGGTCTGGAGGCCGACTACGAGTCGATCGAGGCCCACTGTACGGACGTCCGAGAGCAGGTCGCCGACGCCGACGACGTCCGCGTCACTGCGCCCGCGGGCACGGACATCACCTTCGACGTCGCCGACCGGGAGTGGCTCGCGGACACCGGCATCGTCCACGAGGCGGGGATGATGTCGAACCTGCCCGCGGGCGAGGTGTTCGTCAGCCCCGAATCGGCCGACGGCCGGTTCGTCGTCGACGGGACGATGATGCCCCACGGTCTGCTCGACGAGGGCGAGACGCTCTCGTTCGAGGTTGAAGACGGACTCGTTACCGACGTCTCGGACGACGACATCCGCGAGACGATCGAGGCCGCCGCGGACGAGGTGGGCGACGCCGCGTTCAACCTCGCGGAACTCGGGATCGGGACGAACGTCGCCGTCACGGCCCTCGTCGGCTCCGTCCTGCTCGACGAGAAGGCCGGCGGGACGGTCCACATCGCGATCGGCGACGACGCGGGGATCGGCGGCGACGTCGAGGCGCCGATCCACCTCGACGGGATCGTGCGGGAGCCGACGGTCTACGCGGACGGGGACGAAGTGGCGCTTCCGCGTGCGGAGTGATCCCGAAGACGGGTTCAATCGCCTTTTTAGTGCGTGGCGTGTACGACGTCCCATGACCGACATTCCGGATCGCGTTCCGACGTCCTGTCCGTCGTGTTCGCCGGACCTCGAGACCGTTCACGAGGTCCTGACGGCCACGGAAGGCGGCGGCACCGTAACCGTCCGCTGTAGCGAGTGTGGCCACGTCCACAAAATCCAGCCCGAACGAGAGCGCGAGGTCACACTCGACGTGGTCGTCTCCCAGGAGGGCGAGTCCTTCACCGCGAACGTCACCACGCCCGAAGACGAGACGATCGAAACCGGCGACGAGTTCATCCTGGAGACCGAGGAGGTGCTCTCGACGGTTCGCGTGACGAGCGTCGAACTCGACGAGCACCGGCGGACCGAGGAGGCCGTCGCCGAGGACGTCGAGACCGTCTGGACCCGCGAGGTGGACAACGTCGCGGTCAACGTCACGGTCCACCCGAAGGACGGGTCGCGGGACGACAGCCGATCCATTACGGTTCGGGTCCCCGGCGACTACGAGTTCGAGGTCGGCGAGATCGAGACGTTCGGCGACGACGAGTTCGAGATCGACGCGTTCGTCGTCCGCGACGACGCCTCGGGCTACGATCGCGATCGGTACGAGATGGAGGGCGATACCGTCCTCGCGAAGGATGCGAAGCGGGTCTACGCCTACGATCAGACGACCAGCGCCTGGTCGGCCTGGTAACCGAGAATCGTTTCGTACTCTCGCCGGCACTCGCGCCCCACAGCCTATTGTACTCGAGCGACTAGCTGTAGCGACGCTATGTTCGGCTTCGGCGACTCCGATCCCGACCCCGGCGACTACGAGGCCGCCCGGAAGCGGATGGTCCGGTCCGTCGCCTCGCGCGTGGCGGACGATCGCGTTCTTGAGGCCCTCGAGTCGGCCCCGCGCCACGAGTTCGTCTCCGAGGATCGCCGTGGCGAGGCCTACGCGGACCGCCCGTTACCGATCGGGGACGGGCAGACGATCAGCGCACCGCACATGGTCGCGGTCATGGCCGACAAACTGGCGCTCGATCCCGGCGAAAACGTGCTCGAGATCGGGACGGGCTGTGGCTACCACGCCGCGGTGACGGCCGAACTCGTCGGTCCGGATCACGTCTACAGCGTCGAGTACAGCGAGGACCTCGCCGCGGACGCCCGGGAGACGCTCGCCGAGACGGGGTACGACGACGTCTCCGTCCGGGTCGGCGACGGAGCGGACGGCTGGCCCGAGCGCGCCCCCTACGACGCCGCGTACCTCACGTGTGCGGCCCCGGAGTTTCCCGCTCCCGTCGTCGAGCAGGTTCGATCGGGCGGTCGGCTGCTCGCCCCGATCGGGACCGGGTTCCAGTCGCTGGTGCTGGCCGAGAAACTCCCGGACGGCTCGCTCGCTCGGAGCGAACACGGGGGCGTGCGGTTCGTTCGGATGCGCTGACGATTGCGCAAGCGCGCCATTGATTACGGCCGGCGCGATAGCTGGCGTATGGACCCCGCGGTACTGCGCGAGGACCTGATCGACGGCCTCGCCGCACCCCCCCAAGAACGTCCTGACGGACGACGGCGTCGCCGTTGCGATGCGGGACGTGCCACGCCACGCTTTCGTCGACGACGAGCGGACGGCCTACGCCGATCGGGACCACGAGATCCTCGGCACCCGCGTCCTCGCCCCGAGTACGGTCGCCCGCTTGCTCCAGGCGCTCTCCCTGGACGGTGACGAGGAGGTGCTGATCGTCGGCGCTGGCGTCGGATACACGGCGGCCGTGGCAGCCGAACTCGTCGGCGAAACGAGCGTCCACGCCGTCGACATCTCCCGCCCGCTCGTGATCGAGGCACGGAATAACCTCGCGGAGGCGGGCTACGACGGCGTCCTCGTCGACTGTCGCGACGGGGCCGCGGGTCTCCCCGAGTACGCGCCCTTCGATCGAATACTGCTCGAGGCCGCGGCGGTCGAGCCACCGCGGGCCCTGCTCGACCAACTGCGCGAGGGCGGTCGACTCGTCTTTCCTCGTGGAACGCAGACCCAACGGCTCGAAGCCGTCACTGCGGACGGCGAGACCGAATCGTTCGCCGCCGTTTCCTTCGATCCGTTGCTCGTGGAGGGCGAACAGTCGGGCGCCGTCGAACGCAACCGGATGGCTCGCGAAGATCGCGAACACGCGACGCGTCGCGCCGAAACCCGCCGCGGCTGGGAACACGAGTGGATCGAGTGGGACGACGCGATCGATTCGGCGTCGCGCCCGCGCTGACGACGCGGTACTGTCGTACCCTTGTTCCGGTCTCTCGTCGACGGCGCGACCGATCGCGACGGCTGTCGTTCCGAACCAGTGAGACCGACGAACAGCCGCGTCGCTGGCGAACTTGTGTCGGGGGGAAAGTGGGGGTGGGGGATTGGGGGGTGGCGACAGTCTATCTCAGATCGCCAGTTACTGGTATGCGGTGATGGGGGTTAAATATAATCTCTAACTGTTTGGGTGGCCAGTGCGTGTCGTACTAATTAATTAGAACCGCCGTCGAACGCCAGCGTCACCAGCTTTCGTTCGGCGGCCCGCAGGTGATAGTGGTACGTCGGCGGGGACACGTCGAGGGCGTCCGCGAGATCCTCCCCGGTACTCTCGCGGGGCCACTCGAAAAAGCCGCTGTAGTGGGCCGCCTGTAGCGCCTCGAACTGTTTGTCGGTAAGCCGCTCCTCGAGATAGGTGTCGAGCTGGCGGGCCGAGCGCGTCCCGGTCGTCTCGCGCCTGGCGTCGAGTTCGGTATCCGGATAGCTGTTCTGGAATCCCTCGATCAGCGATCGGGTCTCGACGTGCTGGGGAACCTCGAGGACGAGCGTCGTCGTGCCGTCCTCGGCCGTGGCTTCGCGCAACTGCACGTCGTACGTCCGCAACACGTCGAGAAACGGCGTCGACGAGAGCGTCAGTTCGAACAGCGTCTCGTCCTCGCCCTCGGAGACGGCCGAGAGCGTCTCGACCGACGCCCACTCCGCCATGACCGGCCCGAGTTCCGCCGTCGACGGAACGCTCACGAAGACGACGACCTCGTCGTCGGCCCGATCGATCACGCCCTCGAGCGTGATGGGGCCGCTGATCCGCTCGGAGAGGCGGTTGACGAGCAAGCGCTCGTCGTAACTCGTCAGTTCGAGTTCGACGCGGCTGTCGGTGAGCATCGCCCGCGTCTGCTCGACCGATCGGATCGCGTGGCCGATCGTCTCTCCGAGTTCGCCGAGCACCTCGCGCTCGCTGTCGGTGATCGCGTCGACGCCCGGCACGTGGACGAGCAGGGCCCCGTACCGCCGTTCGTCGTCGACGAGCGGCACCGAAAGCACCGTCTGGTAGCCGTACGTGAGCGCGTCCTTCCGCCGGGGGCTCCAGTCGTCGGCCTCGAGGACGTTGCGGACCACCTGGACCTGCTCCGTGGCGAGCGTCTCCTTGACCAGTCCGACCTCGGGAGCGCACTCCCCGTCGTCGCGGATCCGATCGACGTAGGCCGCGTCGACCCCCGCCCAGGCCGTCGGCGTCGGCGGGTCGTCGTCGTTCGTCGCGATCCAGGCGAACAGGTACCGATCGGTATCGGCGAGTCGATCACACACCCGCCGCTCGATCTCGTCGCGCGTCGAGGCCTGGGCGACGCCGTGGTTGATCTCGCGGACGATCTCGTTCGTGTGGTTGAGCCGAGTCAGCTCCTCGTTCTGGGCGGTCAGGGTCCGATCGTGCTCGCGGAGCAACTGCTCGCGCTCGGCCCGATCGAGCGCGGCCTCCGTGTTGGCCGCCAGGATGTGCAACAGTTCGGTCATCGTCTCGTCGAAGCCGTCGACGTCCTCGGTGCCCGCGACCAGCACGCCGTGAGTCCCGAGGGGGGCGATCAACTCGCTCCGGCTCAGCGTCTGGGCGCGCTCGACGCCCGTTCGCTGGACGTCCTCGTAGTACGCGCTCTCTCCTTCCGAGAACACCTCCCAGACGAGTCCCTCGCCGCGCTCGAACGTCATTTCGGGATCGACGAGTTCGCGCGACTCCCGCATCGACGCGGCGTGGGCGAGCACCCCGTCGGTCGGCTCGAACGCGTAGGCCGCAGCGACCGCCACGTCGAGGATGTCGCCCGCGGTGTCGACGGCCGACTGGTAGATCTCGTCTTTCGTCTCCGCCCGCATCAGGTCCCGCGTCGTCTCGTGGAGCGTCGTCAGCGTCCGTTCGTACCGGCGCTCGCTCTCGCGCAGTTCCGTCTCCGCGCGGTACTGCGAGACCGCGTTCGTGATCTGGTTCGCCAGCAACGCGTACTGCTCCTCGCCCGACTCCTTCTGGAAGTACTGCGTGACGCCCGCGGCGATCGCCTCGCTGGCGAGTTCCTCCGATCCCCGGCCCGTGTACAGGATGAAGGGCAGGTCCGGATCGTCCTCCCGGATCCGCTCTAACAACTCGAGACCCGACAGGGACGGCATCTCGTAGTCACTGACGATACAGTCGACGTCGCGCCGGTCGAGCACCGCGAGCGCGTCGTCGGCACTCGTTGCGGCGACGGCCTCGATCGCGTCGTGTTCGCGTTCGAGCATCGATCCAGCGAGATCGGCGTATCCCGGTTCGTTGTCGACGACGAGAACGGTGATCGGCTGTGACATGGGTTTCGTGTCGATGGTCACCGATCGGAACCGCCGATCGGTGAGGCGTCGATATCGGTACCAGTCCGATCGGGATACTAATATGTTAGTACTCGATCGTGCTGAATCGAGAGTGGCGTCGAACGAGAGAGGGATCGACAACTGGCAGTTCGATCGGCCACCGTTCCGCGGTTGCGGTTCTCGTTATCGCTCCGGGATTTTGCCGTCGAATTCGTAGTCGGGTGCCCAGTTGATCGATGGATGGTCGATACTGGCTTCGAACCGGAGTTCCATCTTCTGCTCTGTCGCGTCCTCGATCGGGATCCAGTACAACTGCTCTCGATCCGGACATCGGACGATGAACGCGTCGATCACGTCGTCGTACGTCTGTTCGTGATACCTACCGTCTCTCGTCGTTTGCGAGTGCGTATTGAAGCGAATCGTCTCGGCTTTGTTCTGCCACGCCGTTTTACACTGGATACGATAGAGGCGATCGCTATCGTCGACGACGAGATCGTATTTGTCGTTGTCACCGAACGGTACCGAGACGGTGTATCCGTCCGCAATGAGTGTCGCCACGATCTTCGCTTCCGTTTCGTCACCGAGGGTCTTCGGATTAGCCATACAACTCCCGACGATCTGGGACCGTGCTGTGTCAAAAACCCGTGGACGCGGCGGCACACTCGTACCGTCGATGGACGACTGCTGACGTGCTGTCGCTTGCGAGCCGAGTGGGCGGACAAACGTCAGGACGAAAACCCATCCGTGTTGGTTTTCGAGACACAGCGACTCGCTTCGCTCGTCGGACACTCCTCGCTCACGAATCGGCGTCGGCAGAAAGCGCCCGGAGCGGGATTTGAACCCGCGTCACAACCGTGACAGGGTTGTATGATGGGCCACTACACCATCCGGGCTTGCAACTCCTGCTTTCCCGGTGACGGTATTAAGGGTTTTGTTCCAGTGACGCGCTCGTGTTCTTCCAGTCATTTCTCGTCATCGGTACTATTCGATCGCAGTCATAACCCCGACGTGAGGAATCCGACACGTTTCGGAATACCCGCTGCCAGTATACCGATCGCTCGTGAGTATCGGAATCTGAAAAGCGCCCGGAGCGGGATTTGAACCCGCGTCACAACCGTGACAGGGTTGTATGATGGGCCACTACACCATCCGGGCTTGCAACTCCTGCTTTCCCGGTGACGGTATTAAGACTTTCCAATCGATCCCTCCGTGGTACGGTGAATCGGGCCACGATCGATTCCCTGACGCACCCGAAAACCGTGTCATCAGTCCGCACGACCCACAAGGAATTTAACCGATAGCCGGCTACCGTAGAACGTGACAGTCGATTCCGGTCAGGTTTGCCCGGCCGGATAGCCACGCTTCCCGGTCGAGTTAGTAACCCTTAACTGCCTGCCACCGATACCTGCCTGTAGTATCTCGTGACAGCCGCTTCTCTCCCGATAGCCGACACGCACACCGACACAACATGGTAGACGTAAGCCAACACGAACTCGTCCCGGAGCACACCGTTCTCGAGGAGGACGCGCTCGAGGAGGTGCTCTCCGAGTACGACATCGACCGTACAGACCTGCCCAAAATCAAGCGCAACGATCCCGCCCTCCCGGACGAGGCGGAGATCGGCGACGTCATCAAGATCGTCCGGAACTCACGGACAACCGATCAGGCAGTCGTATACCGACTCGTGGTGGAATAAATGGCAATGGAACTCGATCGAGCGAAACGACGGGACATCTCGCGGGAGTACTTCTCGAAGGAACGACTCGCCGAACACCACTATCGATCGTTCAACGCCTTCCTCAACCGCGGCATGCAGGAGGTCGTCGACGAGAAGGCGACGATCGACACGGACATCGGCGACAAGGAAGGCGAGGAACCGGTGCACGTCGAACTGGGCGACGTCCGCGTGGTGACGCCGCGCGTTCGGGAGGCCGACGGCTCCGAAGAGTTGCTCTACCCGCAGGAGGCGCGCCTTCGAAACATCACCTACTCCGCGCCGGTCTTCATGGAGATGTCGATCGTCAAGGGCGAGGAGGGCGACCAGCGGGTCGTCGACTCGACCGAGACGAAGATCGGGCGGATGCCGATCATGGTCGGCTCCGAAAAGTGTAACATCGCCGGCTTCTCCGACGAGGAACTGATCGAGATCGGCGAGGACCCCGCCGACCCCGGCGGCTACTTCATCGTCAACGGTTCCGAGCGGGTGCTGATGACGAGCGAGGACCTCGCGCCGAACAAGATCCTCGCGGAGTACGACACCAAGTACGGCGACGAGATCCAGGTCGCGAAGACCTTCTCCCAGCGTCGCGGGTATCGGGCGCTCGTGCTCTGCGAGCGGACTCGAAACGGACTGCTCGAGGTCTCGTTCCCGTCGGTCTCGGGATCGATCAACTTCGTGACGCTCGTGCGCGCGCTCGGCCTCGAATCGGACGAGGAGATCGTCCACAAGGTCTCGAACGACCCCGAGGTCGTCAAGTACATGCTGGAGAACTTAGAGGAGGCCGAGGTCCAGACCGAGGAGGAGGCGATCGAGGCCCTCGGGAAACGGGTCGCCTCGGGCCAGGGGAAGAACTACCAGCTCAAGCGCGCGAACTACGTGATCGACCGCTACCTCCTGCCGCACCTCCACGAGGAGGGCGTCGACGAGGAGGACGTCCGGATCAACAAGGCCCACTACCTCTGTCGGATGGCCGAAGCGTGTTTCGAACTCGCGCTCGGGCGACGCGAGGCCGACGACAAGGACCACTACGCGAACAAGCGCCTGAAGGTCTCCGGCGACCTGATGAAAGACCTGTTCCGGACCGCGCTCAACAAACTGGCCCGGGACGTCAAGTACCAGCTCGAGCGCGCCAACATGCGCAACCGACAGCTCTCGGTGAACACGGTCGTCCGATCGGACGTCCTGACCGAGCGACTCGAGCACCCGATCGCGACCGGAAACTGGGTCGGTGGCCGATCGGGCGTCTCGCAGCTGGTCGACCGTACCGACTTCATGGGCGTGCTCTCGCACCTGCGCCGGCTTCGATCGCCGCTCTCGCGGTCCCAGCCTCACTTCGAGGCGCGGGACCTGCACGCGACCCAGTGGGGTCGCATCTGTCCCTCCGAGACGCCGGAGGGGCCCAACTGTGGGCTGGTGAAGAACTTCGCGCAGGCGATGGAACTCTCCCAGAACGTCGAGGACGAACAGGAACTCAAGCGGGAACTGGCATCGATGGGGGTCCAGGGCATTCCGGGCCTCGAAGGCATCGAACGATCGACGGCGGACGACTGATACACCATGAGCAGCCAAGAACGAGAAGCCAAGGTATACGTCAACGGGTCGCTGGTGGGGACACACCCCGATCCGCACGAACTGGCCGAACAGATCCGGGAAGCACGACGCATCGGCGACGTCAGCGAGATGGTCAACGTCTCGGTGAAAGAGCGCACGCGCGAAGTGATCGTCAACGCCGACGCCGGTCGCGCACGGCGACCGCTGCTGGTCGTCGAGGACGGCGAACCGCGCATCTCCGACCAGGAGATCGAGGCGCTCCGCGAGGGTGACCTCGAGTTCGAGGACCTCGTCGACCACGGCTACATCGAGTTCATCGACGCCGAGGAGGAGGAGGACATCTACGTCGCCGTCGACGAGGACGACCTGAACGAGGATCACACGCACCTCGAGATCGACCCGCAGCTGATCTTCGGGATCGGTGCGGGGATGATCCCCTACCCCGAGCACAACGCCAGCCCGCGCATTACGATGGGTGCGGGGATGGTCAAGCAGTCGCTCGGTCTGCCGAGCGCGAACTACCGCATCCGGCCGGACACGCGCCAGCACCTCCTGCACTACCCGCAGCTCTCGATGGTCAAGACCCAGACCACCGAGCAGATCGGCTTCGACGATCGACCCGCCGCCCAGAACTTCGTCGTCGCCGTGATGAGCTACGAGGGGTTCAACATCGAGGACGCGCTCGTCATGAACAAGGCCTCGGTCGAGCGGGCCCTGGCTCGATCGCACTTCTTCCGCACCTACGAGGGCGAGGAACGGCGGTATCCGGGCGGTCAGGAGGACCGCTTCGAGATCCCCAGCCAGGACGTCCGCGGGGCTCGCGGCGAGGAGGCGTACACCCACCTCGACGAGGACGGTCTCGTCAACCCCGAGACGACGGTCGACGAGAACAGCGTCCTGCTCGGGAAGACGTCCCCGCCCCGGTTCCTCGAGGAACCGGACGACATGGGCGGGCTCTCGCCACAGAAGCGCCGCGAGACGTCGGTAACGATGCGCTCCGGGGAGAGCGGCGTCGTCGACACCGTCACGCTGATGGAGGGCGAGGACGGCTCGAAGCTCTCGAAGGTCTCGGTGCGCGACGAGCGGATCCCCGAACTCGGGGACAAGTTCGCGTCCCGGCACGGCCAGAAGGGGGTCGTCGGCCACCTCGCACCCCAGGAGGACATGCCGTTCACCGAGGAGGGCGTCGTGCCCGACCTCGTCCTGAACCCACACGCCCTGCCGTCGCGCATGACGGTCGGGCACATCCTCGAGATGATCGGCGGTAAACTCGGCGCGATGGAGGGCCGTCGCGTCGACGGGACGCCGTTCCTCGGCGAGGACGAGTCCGCGCTCCGCGAGGGACTCGAGGATGCCGGCTTCGACTCCGCCGGCAAGGAGACCATGTACTCCGGGATCACCGGCGAGAAGATCGAGGCCGAGATCTTCGTCGGGATCATCTTCTACCAGAAACTCTACCACATGGTCTCGAACAAGCTCCACGCCCGATCGCGCGGGCCGGTGCAGGTGCTGACCCGCCAGCCGACGGAGGGTCGCGCCCGCGAGGGCGGGCTCCGGATCGGGGAGATGGAACGCGACGTATTCATCGGCCACGGAGCCGCGATGACGCTGAAAGAACGACTGCTCGACGAGTCGGACCGCGAGTTCATCCACATCTGTGGCCAGTGTGGGATGAGCGCGGTCGAGAACGTCGAACAACGACGGGTCTACTGTCCGAACTGCGACGAGGAGACCGACATCCACGAGATCGAGATGAGCTACGCGTTCAAGCTCCTCCTCGACGAGATGAAGGCCCTCGGTATCGCACCGCGACTCGAACTCGAAGACGCCGTCTAGAACTATGCAAAACGGGACACCAAAAGACATCGGCAAGATCAACTTCGGGCTCATGGAGCCCGAGGAGTACCGGGAGATGAGTGCGACGAAGATCATCACCGCCGACACCTACGACGACGACGGCTTCCCGATCGACATGGGGCTGATGGACCCCCGGCTGGGCGTCATCGACCCCGGCCTCGAGTGCAAGACCTGCGGGAAGCACTCGGGTTCGTGTAACGGCCACTTCGGCCACATCGAACTCGCCGCGCCGGTCATCCACGTCGGCTTCACGAAGCTCATCCGGCGCCTCCTGCGGGGGACCTGCCGCGAGTGTTCGCGGCTCCTGCTGACGGAGGACGAACGCGACGAGTTCCACGACCAGATTACGGAATCCCGGAAGCTGAGTCGCGACCTCAACGACGTGACCAAGGCCGCGATCCGGCAGGCCCGCAAGAAGGATCGCTGTCCGTTCTGTGGCGAGATCCAGTACGACATCGACCACGAGAAACCGACCACGTACTACGAGGTCCAGCAGGTTCTCACGAGCGAGTACTCCCAGCGCATCGCCGGCGCGATGCAGGGCGACGAGGAGGAAGGCGTCGAGCGAACGACGCCTGACGAACTCGCCGAACAGACCGAGATCGACCTCACGCGGATCAACGAGATCCTCTCGGGGTCGTTCCGGCCGCGCGAGAGCCAGCGCAAGGCGATCGAGAAGGCCCTGGACATCGACCTCACCGAGGAGGACACGAACAAGTTGATGCCCTCCGACATCCGCGACTGGTTCGAGGACATCCCGGACGAGGACATGGAAGTGCTGGGGATCGATCCCGAGCGCTCCCGGCCCGAGTGGATGATCCTCACCGTCCTTCCCGTCCCGCCGGTCACTGCGCGGCCGTCGATCACGCTCGACAACGGCCAGCGTAGCGAGGACGACCTCACGCACAAACTGGTCGACATCATCCGGATCAACCAGCGGTTCATGGAGAACCGAGAGGCCGGCGCGCCGCAGCTGATCATCGAGGACCTGTGGGAACTGCTCCAGTACCACGTCACGACGTTCATGGACAACGAGATCTCGGGTACGCCGCCGGCGCGACACCGTTCCGGCCGCCCGCTCAAGACCCTCTCCCAGCGGCTGAAGGGCAAGGAGGGCCGCTTCCGTGGCTCGCTGTCCGGGAAACGCGTGAACTTCTCCGCCCGAACCGTCATCTCGCCGGACCCGACCCTCTCGCTGAACGAGGTCGGCGTTCCGGACCGGGTCGCCAAGGAGATGACCCAGACGATGAACGTCACCGAGCGTAACCTGGAGGACGCCCGGCGGTTCGTCGCGAACGGTCCCGAAGGCCACCCGGGCGCGAACTACGTGCGCCGACCCGACGGCCGCCGGCTGAAGGTGACCGAAAAGAACTGCGAACAGCTCGCAGAGAAGGTCGAGGCCGGCTGGGAGGTCAACCGACACCTCATCGACGGCGACATCGTCATCTTCAACCGTCAGCCGTCTTTGCACCGGATGTCGATCATGGCCCACGAGGTCGTGGTCATGCCGTACAAGACGTTCCGGCTGAACACCGTCGTCTGTCCGCCGTACAACGCCGACTTCGACGGCGACGAGATGAACATGCACGCCCTCCAGAACGAGGAGGCTCGCGCGGAAGCGCGCGTGCTCATGCGTGTCCAGGAACAGATCCTGAGTCCCCGCTTCGGGGAGAACATCATCGGGGCCATCCAGGACCACATCTCGGGGATGTACCTCCTGACCCACGACAACCCCCGGTTCAACGAAACGCAGGCACTCGATCTGCTGCGTGCCACTCGGATCGACGAACTGCCGGAGCCGAGCGGCATCGACGACGAAGGAGTCCCGTTCTGGACCGGCTACGACGTCTTCTCCGAACTCCTGCCCGACGACCTCAATCTCGAGTTCACGGGCACAGTCGGCGACAAAGTGGTCATCGAGGACGGCCAACTCGTCGAGGGGACGATCGCCGAGGACGAGGTCGGCGAGTTCGGCGGCGAGATCGTCGACCAGATCACGAAGGTCTACGGCAACACCCGCTCGCGGATCTTCATCAACGAGGTCTCGACGCTCGCCATGCGGGCGATCATGCACTTCGGGTTCTCGATCGGGATCGACGACGAGACCATCCCGGAAGAGGCCCAGGCTCGCATCGACGAGACGATCGAGGACGCCAACGATCGCGTCGAGGAACTGATCGAGGCCTACGAGCGGGGCGAACTCGAGTCCCTGCCGGGCCGAACGATCGACGAGACCCTCGAGATGAAGATCATGCAGACGCTCTCGCGTGCGCGTGACAATGCCGGTAACATCGCGGAAGAGCACTTCGAAGAGGACAACCCGGCGGTCGTCATGGCCTCCTCGGGGGCGCGTGGCTCGATGCTGAACCTGACGCAGATGGCCGGCTCGGTCGGTCAGCAGGCAGTCCGCGGGGAGCGGATCAATCGCGGCTACGAGGACCGGACCCTCTCTCACTACAAGCCGAACGACCTCTCGGCGGAGGCCCACGGCTTCGTCGAGAACTCCTACACCGGCGGCCTCACCCCGCGGGAGTTCTTCTTCCACGCGATGGGTGGTCGCGAGGGGCTGGTCGACACCGCAGTCCGAACCTCGAAGTCCGGCTACCTCCAGCGCCGTCTGATCAACGCGCTCTCCGAACTCGAGACCCAGTACGACGGCACCGTTCGCGACACCAGCGACACGATCGTCCAGTTCGAGTTCGGCGAGGACGGCACCTCGCCGGTCAAGGTCTCCTCCGGCGACGACAACGATATCGACGTCGAACGGATCGCCGATCGCGTGCTCGACTCCGAGTTCGCGTCCGAAGAGGAGCGAGCGGAGTTCCTCGGCACCACACAGGAGCCGACCAACCTCTCGGAGAAGGCGGACGATCGTCGCTTCTACGAGGGTCCGGAGGTGACCTCCGATGACTGAGGTCGACTACGACGTCGACGACGACACGATCGCGGTCGTGGAGGACACCAATCTCCCCCGGCGACTCAAAGACGAGGTCTACGAGACGCTCGAGGGCCGGGGCGACGCCACCGTCGAAGACGCCGACGAACTCGCGAAGGCCGTCGAGGCCCGGTACGTGGACACTCGCGTCGATCCGCTCGACCCCGTCGGTACCGTCTCCGCCCAGTCGATCGGGGAACCGGGGACCCAGCTGACGATGAACACGTTCCACTACGCGGGGGTCGCGGAGATCGACGTGACCCAGGGGCTTCCCCGACTCATCGAACTGGTCGACGCCCGGAAGACCCCGGACACGCCGATGATGACCGTCCACCTGGAGGACGAGTACGCCACCGAGCGCGAGCGGGCCCACGAGGTCGTCTGGAAGATCGAGGCCACCAAGATCCTCGCGCTGGGTGACGTCTCGACGAACGTCGCGGACATGCGCGTCCAGATCTCGCTCAACGACGACACCCTCCGCGAGCGGATGATCACGCCGGAAGAGGTCGCCGAGATCATCGAGGACCACCTCGGCGTGAGCACGGTCCAGCAGGGGACCCAGATCCAGTTCGGCCCCGAGGAGCCGTCGTATCGCGACCTGCTCCAGCTGGTCGAGGAACTGCGCGACATCACGTTCAAGGGGATCGAGGAGGTTTCGCGGGTCGTCATCCGCCGCGAGGAGATGGACGACGGCAGCGAGGAGTTCGTCCTCTACACCGAGGGGTCGGCCTTCGGCGACGTCCTCGAGATCGAGGGCGTCGACGCCTCCCGGACGACGTGTAACAACATCCACGAGATCCACCGCAACCTCGGTATCGAGGCCGCCCGCGAGGCGATCATCGAGGAGACGAACAACACGCTGGCCGAGCAGGGGCTGGACGACGTCAACGTCCGGCACCTGATGCTCGTCGCGGACATCATGACGAATCGTGGTGAGATCGAGTCGATCGGCCGTCACGGCATCTCGGGCTCGAAGGAGTCCGTACTCGCCCGTGCCGCGTTCGAGGTTACGGTCAACCACCTGCTCAACGCCGCGATTCACGGCGAAATCGACGACCTGGACGGCGTTACCGAGAACGTCATCGTCGGCAAACCGATCAAGCTCGGGACCGGCGACGTCGACCTCCGGATGGGCTCGACGAGTTCCGGCGGCGGACAGGCCGACTGATCGATGGGCGTCCGGCTCACCGACGACGCTCGCCAGTATCTCGCGGCGTTCGAGGACGCGACGGGCGTCGGCGGAACGGACTGCATCGTCGACGACGCGGCTGGCGACGGGACGACCCGGCTCCTGATCGTCGTCGCGAGCGACCGAATGGCCGACGCGATCGGACCCGGCGGTCGCACGATCCAGCAGTTCGAGGAGCGCGTCGACGCACAGGTCCGTCTCGTCGAGGCTGCCGACGACCCCGAAACCTTCGTCGCGAACACGCTCGCGCCGGCGGCCGTCTACAACGTGACGATCAGCGAAAACGACGACACCGTCGCCTACGTCGAAGTGGCCGAGGAGGATCACGGCGTGGCGATCGGACAGGGCGGCCGCACGATCGACGCCGCACGCACGCTGGCGGCTCGTCACTTCGGGATCGACGACGTGCAGTTGATCTGAGCGGTCGATCGCTCTCCCGGTTCTTCGTTCGGAAACCTCAGGGCGTCCGAGCGTCGCTAACGTCCGCTGTGACCGTTATTTGATCGAGCGAGACGCCCGCAGAATCGGCGAGCGAGGTATCTAAAGCGCTCTCGTGCCGTAACGCCCGACTCGAAACGGGCCGCTTAAGTGGCTTCGACGGATAACGACGCTCATGGCAAACGGCAAGTACGCCGCGCGCAAGCTCAAGAAGGACCGCCAGGAGCAGCGGTGGTCCGACTCGGACTACGCGCGCCGCGCCCGTGGACTTCGCGAGAAGTCCGACCCACTCGAGGGCGCCCCGCAGGGACGAGGTATCGTACTCGAAAAGGTCGGCATCGAAGCCAAACAGCCCAACTCGGCGATCCGAAAGTGCGTCCGGGTGCAGCTGATCAAGAACGGCAAACAGGTCACCGCGTTCTGTCCCGGTGACGGCGCCATCTCGTTCATCGACGAACACGACGAAGTCACCATCGCCGGTATCGGTGGGGCGAAGGGTCGTGCGATGGGCGACCTCTCCGGCGTCAACTACAAGGTCGACAAGGTCAACGGCGTCGCGCTCAAGGAACTGGTCCGCGGTAACGCAGAGAAACCGGTGCGATAACTATGGCTGCAGAAGACCAACCGGATCCTGACGCCCCGGCAGGCGGTGCCGACGTCTCCGCGAAGCTGTTCGGCACGTGGGAGATCGGCGAGATCGAGTACGGCGATCCCTCCACCGAACGCTATATCACGGTGACGCCGATCGCTCACACCGCCGGCCGCCACGCCAGCAAGCAGTTCAAGAAGTCCCAGGTCTCGATCGTCGAGCGGTTCATCAATCGCTTGATGCAGACCGAGGAGAACACGGGCAAGAAACAGCAGTCGCTCAACCACGTCCGCGAGGCGTTCGAACTCGTCCACGAGCGCACCGAGGAGAACCCCGTTCAGGTGCTCGTGACCGCCGTCGAGAACGCCGCCCCGCGCGAGGAGACCGTCCGCCTGAAGTACGGTGGCATCTCGGTCCCCAAGGCCGTCGACGTCGCCCCCCAGCGACGCGTCGACCAGGCCCTGAAGTTCCTCGCCGAAGGCGTCTACAACGACTCGTTCAAGACGACCACGCCCGCAGCGGAAGCGATCGCCAACCAGCTCGTCGGCGCGGCCAACTACGACGTCCAGACGTACGCGATCAGCCAGAAAGAAGAGAAAGAGCGCGTCGCGGCGGCTGCACGCTAACGCGGTTCTTATTTCATTTTCTGATGATCGATAGTGAGCGACTGCTCCAGTTCACAATTCGGTCGTTTTTATCTCCTTGCTCCACCGCAGTTCACTGTCCAAGAGGACCGGGAAATCACCGCTCTCAAGGAAGTCTACGAGTTGACGTTTCGTGACGGGAGTTTCTCCAGCGTTGCCCGGAAATAGATGATACGCGTCGACCGGTTCGATGCGAGGGCGGTGTATCCCACCGAGGGTGGATAGCTCCGTTATGTATGTGTGGCAGTCGATCGTTCTCTTACCTAATTTTCGTTTGATGATTCCCAGCAATGGTGATCCGGATTCTGGTTGTGAAACTGTTGTTTTCCCTGCCCCGATAATTTGATACTGCTGTCCACCAGTGCGGACCGTTCGTGTGATATCCATTGTCGCATACATCGGAAAGCCGTGACTCAGGAGTTGAGCAACGATACTCCCCACCTCGACAGCCTCCCGATTTTTCACATCATCGAGCGTTACGATCCCTGCCTGGCTACCCAATTCGATGAGTTGGCGGCCTTGACGATAGGATTGACATGCGTTGAGGAAGAAAGCTGTCGCGCCAACGGTATCGATCTTCGATGCGTCTATCTTTCCATTTGAACACCGAAAGCCCTCTCGATCGATGTGCCCGATATAGTGAAGGAAGTCGCTGTTTTTCGCCAGAATATCTCCGAATTCGTCCTTCGTCAGGTTGTGATGGAGCGTAACCTCTAACGGGAACCGATCTCGTTCTTCGTATTTGCTGTGTACGCTCACGAATTCGCTGTTCATTTTTGGATCGTTACAAACGACCTCTATTTTGATCGGCCCCGATCGGGGAGATCGGTCGAGGCTGTGTCGGAATGCCGATAACGGCGACCGACCCATAACCGTTGAGGACCTGACCGTGTTCCAGCGTTGATGAGCAGTCGCGCGAGTTTCCTCGTGCAAAACGTGGGAAGCAGATTTGTTCGAGAAGGTGTCGTCTTGGGTGGTATAAATCACCGATAGTTCTTCGACGAGGTGGGGAAGAAATTTCACGTTCTTCTCATTTTCTTCCAGTTTAGTTGTAACAGGCCAGGTTGGGAGATACGACATGACCGTCTCGAACGGTTCTTTGAGGTAGATCTCTGTTCGAGAGGCCAGTGATTCATTATATGTTTCCTCGATATCAAATTCGAGGTGTGGTTCCACAACCTGTCGCTCGTACAATGGTCCTGGACCTTCGCCCTCGGTTCGAACGATACAATCCAAGAAAAACACCTGTCTCAGTACCCGTTCGACTGTTGATTCGAATTCGTCCCCATTCCCGAGTCGGAACGAATATCCTGTTGGCGTTCTGAGTAGGGGTTCTGCTCCGGGAACCACTTTCGCCCCGAGATAGTATGCAAGCGGCGCAACGACGAGTACGTGCCTGACATCTGACGGTATCTCGATCGTGATGCCCGTTTCCGGACGCTCGAATTGATCCGGAATATTTAGTTTGTTGCCGAGTTCGATAATCGGTGGATGGCCCCTGAGCGTGGCGTACGATCGTTCGACTGACGTCGTTTTAAGTGCGGAACTGAATAACGATACTGCCTTCATCAAATCTGATGGATCCGTCGTGGTTTTGATCGTCCCTGCTGGGTTCGTATGAAACGATCGGGCACCGATAACTACCTCGGTAGCACTTCCGAACGAGATTTCGCTGTCTTCGCTTCCAAAGTCAATATCCATAGAACTATCGACAGCAAAGTACACCTTCATCCCTGAAGAAATGTCCAGAACGTATCTATCGTCGGGGAGGGAGAGTGATTGGTTTGGGTTTACTTCCGCAATTAATACCCCCTCATCGTTGTGTACGTAGATCGACTCCTTCGTCAGTACCGTCAATGAGTTCGTAATAATCTGTCTCGTTGTATCCACTGGATACGGTATCTTACGGCCCCTGGACGGTACAGGTTCTACCTTTTTTGGTGTCAGGAGTCGTTGTCTGATCCGTTCGATCGGATCGATAATTTCTAACCCATCTGAAGTATTTTCAATCGTGGCCTTCATATTCTAACACCTATTGTCAATAAGATTATTAAACACGAGTCATATGTTAGTATTATGCTCTCCGATAGTGGTTATATTGTTGGAAATCAAACCGGTTGGTTGCAGTTACTCGATCACATTTAATAGCACCTGCCGACCAGTACTGGTACGAGACGTGGTGCTGGAATCTACTATCCATCTATTCGTCGTCCATCCGGACTTGACACTTGAGGATCCAGATGTGCTCGATCGTCGTATGGATTTCGAAATTTCCGACGCTGAGTTCGACAAATCGATCCTAGACCAGATCGACGAGAGTTACGATGTCGTACTCCTTGATTGGAATCTCGAGATACCCGATGCACGTGGTGTACTGGATATCGTTCGACAACGTACTCCCGACACACGGATTCTTGCATTGATGTCGGACGTCCCCTCAGAAGACCCGATCGATCGCGGTGCCGACGAATTCCTTGTCCAGCCGGTCTCGGACGAAACGCTATACAGGACGATCGAGCGACTGGCTCTGGAAAAGGAATACGAGGAATCGATGAACGAACTCTTCCGACTGGCGACCGAGCGAGCCCTGCTCCAGACGGAGCGAGATTCGGACGCCGACGTAACCGATCAGTACGTGTCCGTTACTCAGGAACTGCAGGAGTGTAGAGACCGTGCAGCATCGATCCGGGAGGAACTCTCGCTTGAGGAGTTCGATCGGGCACTGCGCCAACTGCTCGACGAGTGAAAGGCCGTAATTTACGAATTCCCTTTCTGAGGTCTGGATTTCCGTGTCTAAGGGGCTGTTCTATTATCTCATACGTTTCGATCGGTTAACACACGGAATAATACTATTATTGCTATATATGATATATTAAAATAAATTGATTACGGGCGCGTTCCATGGGTAGAACGTACCATGACGGACTTAACTCAGTACCTGAAGAATCACCCGCGAATGATCGGTGTGCTGTTCACCATGATGTTAGTCTTGTCCCAGGCAGGGACTGTTGCAGCAATTAATAGTTCTTATCACGGTCCCTAATCGATTCAACTGTTTTTATAAACATATCGCTCCAGATCATTTCGCCATTATACACGACAGGTACATCATCGACAGATAATAAATCAAGTACTTGACTAGTTGCAATAGAGAGGTTTTTTGTATTACCCGGGTTTATATAATGTGTGTTTATTGACTCTATATGTGGTACGAACACTCCTCCCTTTCCAGAACTAGGTGTAAGGTACGTATCCATTTCGACTTTCCACATGTTATTCTCCCGAGAAACTAAACAAATCGCTGGTTCTCCCCTTCTTGATTGGGCTATCCTTGTAGCCCCACTGCCTACAATGTGATATTGTTCCGCCATCACGTTCTTCCTCCGAGCAATATCTAAAGATGCATAAATAGGAAACCCTTGATTTAACAGCCGTGCGATTGTCTTGCCGACACTAATGGCCCCGCTATTAACAACATCAGTGAGTGTTACGATTCCTCCGATACTCCCTTTTTCTATAAGGGTTAGCCCCTGATCATGTGATTGGCATGCGTTGAGTAAGAACGCTTTTAGGCCGACGCTGTCGAGTGATTTGGCGTCGAACTTTCCGTTCGAACACTGAAATCCATCTGTGTCGATGTGGCCGATGTAGTGGCAAAAATCGCTCTCCTGGGTGAGAATCCGTTCAAATGCGTTCTTCGTTAGATTGTGATGAATAGTCACATCAAACGGAAGTTCTTTGTGATTACCATAGAATTTGTTTACCGTCTCGAGTTCTTCGTTCATCTTCGAGTCGTTACAGACCACATCGATCGAGATGGGATCGTCTTTCGGCGTTCGCCCGATATCGTTCTGGAATGCTGTCAAGGGAGTCGTACTCGAGATCGGTGACGAATTCGTTCCGTTCCACCGCTGTTGCACCGTTGAAGTTTCCGATCCCCCGTGAGGGTGGGCTAGTGTGTCTGTTCCTCTGGTCGAGTGGCGAGTTTGACTCCCACTACCTCGTGTAAACGCTTCGATCGCCTGATTCTGGGCCTCGACCCGTGGCTTCTTGTCCCGAGTTTCGTCTCTCCCGTCCAGTTTTACGATCGAGAGATCGTCAGCGATGAACGGAAGAAATTCGATCGTTTCGCTCGGGGAATCGACCCGCGTCTCGAGTTGCCACTTCGGAAGGTGTGGTTCTAGGGAGGACACAGGTTCGTCGAGATACATCGCAACCTGTTCCGAAAGCGACTTCTCGTACGCAATTCCGGGGTCGAAGTCGAGAATCGGTTCGACGGCTTCCCGTTCATGGAGGGACAGCGGCGTCATCCCCTCGGTTCGAACGATGCAATCAAGCAAGAACAGTTGCTTGAGCGTTCGTTCTACGGTTGATTCGAATTTACCATCGGTCTTGAGCGAATGCGTGTACCCCGTTTCGGTGATGAGCTTCGGCTCCGGGCCGGGCGTGACGGTCGCTCCGAGATAGTATGCGAGTGGAGTAACGACGAACACGTAGCCCAGTTCCGGTGGTACTTCGATACGAATCCCCGTCTGTGGCCGGTCTATCGTAGCAGGAATGTGCAATTCCTCTCCCTGTTCGAGTTTCGGCGGATGTCCTCGAAGCGTCGGGTACGATCGCTCCGGCGTCGTCGTTTTGAGAGCCGATCCGAACGCAGACACTGCTTTCATTACGTCCGTGGGCTCTCTCGTCGTGGTAATCGTCTCCGCAGGGCGCGTGTGATACGATCGGGCACCGATGATCGCGTGGGTCCGATCTTCGAAGGAGATGTACGTTCGATTGGTATCGGAATAGATGTGAAGTCCGCACGTTATATTCACATACACTTTCATCGAGGCGGAAAGGTCGAGCGTATATTCCCCCTGACGAAACGATCGCTGTTCGTTAGGTTGGACTTCGCCAACCATGGATCCGTCCGCGCTGCGAATATAGATGGTCTCCTTCGTCGATAGCGTGAGCATTTCCGTCGTAATTCCGACCGCTGCATCGATCGGATACTGGATTCGATCGCAATCGACAGCAGTCGGTGTCACCGGCTCGTGGGTCGTGAGCCGGTACCGGTGGCGTTCGATCGGGTCGATAATTTCGAGGCCGTCCTCGATCGGTTCGAATTTCGGGTTCATTGGAGTGGGGAGTGAGAGCGCAGAGTCGCAGTCACGAACCGGCCGTCGAGATAGTGAACTCGCATGACCGCTGGTGAGATAGCTGTTACGTCTCGGGTGCGGTGAGCCACCCGGAACAGTGGCCACTGTCCGGGAGGGACCATCGCTCCTGGAGGCAGTTGTTCCGATCCTGGAGTTCGACGAGGACGTCGAACAGCGGTTTCAGGACCGGGACGACGTCGGCGTCCGGCTCGACGGGGAGCAGGTAGTGGACCATTCCATCGACGTCTGTCACGCGGCCGTTGATCAGGTGAACGAACTTGAACACCTGTTCGGTGCTGTAGTCCTCGAGCAGCGGGAGCAGGGAGTCGACGCCGACCCGGAGTTCGCTCGGTTCGAAGCCGTCGGCGTCGGTTTCGAAGTCCTCGATCGCGCTCGAGATGGCGATGCCGAGGTCGCCAAGGGTGTCCGCGGTGGTTCCGTCGTCGTCGATCGCCGGCGGGGTGTGGTCGTCGATCGGTTCGGAGGCGACGGCGCTACGCGTCTGGCTCCCGTAGGTGACGAACCGGAGTCCGTCCGAAATCGAGGGCTCACTCACGAGCGAGTGATGATCACCGCTGCTCGTCGAGACGAGCACGCGGCGGCGGTCACGTTCGGACGCGTGTCCCAGCAGGCGTCGGGAGGCGCTCCGCTGATGCTCGGGGCGGACGGAGCCGACGACCAGGACGCTCGCACCCCGTCGTTTCAACTGTGACAACTCTTCGGTGAACGAATCGTCGGTCGGCTCTTCCTCGCGATCCTTGGCCGAGAACATCAATTGTATGTTCCACTCGTTAGCCGTGTCAAACATTAAACGTTCGGGTCGAGGGGGACGGCGGACCGATCGGGCAACGGACCGCTTCGAGGGTTCGAGCGTGGGCTTCGGTCCTAATCGGCCGCGGACTCCACACCGCCGACGTAGGATCGGGTCGCCTCGACGAGCACCTGCCGGTAGCTGCTCGTGTCGGGGTCGCGCGCGAGTTCCCGGAAGCGGCGGTTGAACTCCCCGAACGGGACCTCCGGAGCGTCCATCGCGGCCGCGTGTGCGATGTCGTACAGTCGGTGGCCGTCGTCGACGAGGTCGTGACGTTCCGCGAGTGCCAGCGCGAACGCCGCGTTGACGGCCGTAATCTCGGGATCGGCACCCGGGGAGATCCGTTCGAGGCCCGGCCGCGGCGGCGTTCCGGGCCGATCGGCGACGGCCGCCGCGAGACTCGATTCGAGAAAGGAGAGGAGCTTCTTTCCGGGGCCCACCGAGAGGGTGATGTCGTCGGCGTAGATGTCTTTCATGTGGTTGGCGATCTGGTAGCAGTGGGTGAGCTTTCGCCGTTCGACGGATTTGCCGGCGAGCGCGAGATAGAGGACCTCTTCGGTCGACTGGGTGTGGGAGGGATGTTCCTGTTCGTACCTGGCCATGTGGGCGAACTCGTGGAGGACGAGTTCCGGGGCCATCGCGGAGGAGGCGGCCTGCCGCGAGATGTTCAGGACGTGGTGGTCGTCGTAGTGGCCGGCCCAGGTGCGTTCGTCGGGGTCGTCCCGCAACTGGATCTCGACCGGGAGCGTCAGATCGTGTTCGGTTTCGAATCGGTCCCGGGCGCTGAGAAACGGCGCGGTCGGGCCCGGTCCCTGGACGTGGACATCCATGCGTACCAATACCAAGTTCCCTCGAAGTATGTCTCTTACGCCCGGTATCGGTGGCCGCAACTGGCCCGGCGAGCCGTCGCCTATCGGACCCCGTCGAGAACCGTCTCGGTGCGTGGCATTCACTCACGTAAACTGGACATTCCGACGCCCCAACGGGGAAATTCGCTGAATTCGACCGGAGACGAAACACTACCCTTTTGACCCCGCTACCGGTATTGGGGGGTATATGGGCCGACGCAAGAAGATCGTCCAAGAGTGTGAACGGCTGATGGACGAACCGGAGAACATCCGGAACATCGCCATCGCCGCTCACGTCGACCACGGGAAAACGACGCTTTCTGACAACCTGCTGGCCGGTGCCGGCATGATCTCCGACGAGACTGCCGGCGAGCAGCTGGCGATGGACACGGAGGAGGACGAACAGGAACGCGGGATCACGATCGACGCGGCGAACGTGTCGATGACCCACGAGTACGAGGAGACCAACCACCTCATCAACCTCATCGACACGCCGGGCCACGTCGACTTCGGTGGCGACGTGACCCGCGCGATGCGCGCCGTCGACGGTGCGCTCGTCGTCGTCGACGCCGTCGAAGGGGCCATGCCCCAGACCGAGACGGTTCTCCGACAGGCGCTCCGCGAGGGCGTCAAACCGACCCTGTTCATCAACAAGGTCGACCGCCTCATCTCGGAGCTCCAGGAGGGGCCCGAAGAGATGCAACAGCGCCTCCTCTCGGTCATCCACGACGTCAACGAACTCATCCGCGGGATGACCCAGGACATGGACGACATCGACGACTGGACCGTCTCCGTCGAAGACGGCACCGTCGGTTTCGGCTCCGCGCTGTACAAGTGGGGCGTCTCGATGCCGTCGATGCAACGCACCGGGATGGACTTCGGCGATATCATGGAGATGGAGCGCAACGACCAGCGCCAGGAACTCCACGAGCGCACGCCGCTGTCCGACGTCGTGCTCGACATGGTCTGTGAGCACTTCCCGAACCCCGTCGACGCGCAGCCCCGACGTATTCCGCGGATCTGGCGCGGCGACGACGACTCCGAACTCGCCGAACAGATGCGCCTCGTCAACGAGGACGGCGAGGTCGTCTTCATGGTCACCGACATCTCGATGGACCCACATGCCGGCGAGATCGCGTCCGGTCGCGTCTTCTCCGGCTCCCTCGAGAAGGGACAGGAGCTGTACGTCTCCGGGACCGCGGGCAAGAACCGCGTCCAGTCCGTCGGCATCTACATGGGTGGCGAGCGCGAGGAAGTCGAGGAGGTTCCCGCCGGGAACATCGCCGCCGTCACCGGTCTCAAGGACGCCATTGCTGGCTCTACGGTCTCAAGCGTCGAGATGACGCCGTTCGAGTCGATCGAGCACATCTCCGAGCCGGTCATCACGAAGGCCGTAGAGGCCCAGAACATGGACGACCTGCCGAAGCTCATCGAGACGCTGCGGCAGGTGTCCAAGGAGGACCCGACGATCCAGATCGAGATCAACGAGGACACGGGCGAACACCTGATCTCCGGGCAGGGTGAACTCCACCTCGAGGTCATCACCCAGCGTATCGAGAAGAACCAGGGCATTCCGGTCAACACCGGCGAACCGATCGTCGTCTTCCGCGAACAGCCCCAGGAGGCGAGCGACCAGGTCGAGGGCATCTCGCCCAACCGCCACAACCGGTTCTACATCTCGATCGAGCCGATGACGGACGAACTCGTCGAGACGATCAAGCTCGGCGAGGCGTCGATGGACATGCCCGAGCAGGAACGCCGTGAAGCCCTGCAGGACGCCGGCATGGACAAGGACACGTCCCAGAACGTCGAACACATCCACGGGACGAACATCCTGATCGACGACACGAAGGGTATCCAGCACTTGAACGAGACGATGGAACTCGTCATCGAGGGGCTCGAGGAGGCCCTCGACAACGGTCCGCTCGCCAACGAGCCGGTCCAGGGGACGCTCATGCGTCTGCACGACGCCCGACTGCACGAGGACACCATCCACCGCGGTCCGGCACAGGTCATCCCCGCGACCCGCGAGGCCGTCCACAAGGCGCTGATCGACGGCCAGATCAAGATGCTCGAGCCGATGCAGGACGTCCGCATCGACGTGCCCAACGACCACATGGGTGCCGCCTCCGGCGAGATCCAGGGTCGTCGTGGCCGCGTCGACGACATGTATCAGGAAGGTGACCTCATGGTCGTCGAGGGTATCGCGCCCGTCGGCGAGATGATCGGCTTCGCTTCCGACATCCGCTCCGCGACCGAGGGCCGTGCCTCCTGGAACACCGAGAACGCCGGCTTCGAGGTCATGTCCGACTCGCTCCAGCGCGAGAAGATCATGGAGATCCGCGAGCGCAAGGGCATGAAGCTCGAACTGCCGCCGTCGATCGACTACATCTAGAACCGACCTTTTTTCCTCTCGGGTTCGCTCCGCTCACCCTCGAGCAAAAAACCTCGACCAAAAAACGCCGTTCGCGTCTTCGACGCTCATGGATGTAAACGGTGTACTCCACCGCCTCTCGCCGCTCGTATCAGTATCAACTACTTGGTTACTCGATCGGGTCCTGCCGCTCCATCATCCCCAGCGCGCGGTAGGTGATGACCGGTTCGTCGCGCTGGTTGTGGCCGATCGTCTCCATCGTCACGTTCCCGATCGACGGATACGTCTCGTTGGGTTCTTTCGCGACGACCTCGGTCTCGACGGAGAGCGTGTCGCCCGGGCGGAGCGGCTGAATCCACCGGAGGTCGTCGACGCCGCGCGCGCCGGCGAACTGGCGATCGTCCATGTGCCGGACGTTCTGGCGCATGCAGAGACAGGCGGTCTGCCAGCCGCTGGCGACGAGGCCGCCGAGAAAGGAGTCTTTCGCGGCCTCTTCGTCGAGGTGAAACGGCTGGGGATCGTACTTCTGTGCGAACTCGACGATCTCGTCCTTCGTGATCTCGTAGCTCCCGCAGTCGATCGTTTCGCCGACCGCGATATCCTCGTAGTAGCGGGTCATACGTGAGGACGCTCACCGATCGACATAAAATATTGTGCGCCACGGGACGGTCGCAGTCCCGGACCACTACGCAAATCCGGGGCCGTCGTCACGGGCCGCGAGCGGACCGCTCACGCCGCGAGTACCCGCGCGAAAAACGGGAGCATCGCCCCGTATCCGAGCAGCGCGAGCCACCAGGGAAAGAGGATCAGCATCCCGAGAGCGAACAGGATGCCGACGACCGAGGCGATTAGTTTCTGACGAATATCGAGATACATACTCGTGTGTATAGACAAGAATTCATAACGCTTTCGCAGAATCATAGTCGGATCGGGGGACGCTCTCGCCGATCGGTGACGGGACGAATACCTTCTTGATCGTCAGCGATCGAGTCGGACGCGGTTCGTTACTCCCGATCGCCGGCACCCAGCGCGGCCTCGCCGACCTTCTCGTGGCCCTCGATGACCTCCTGGCCGTCCATGTACGGACGGAGGGCCTCGGGAATCGTGACGGTGCCGTCCTCGTTCTGGTAGTACTCGAGAATCGCGACCATCACCCGCGGGAGCGCGAGCCCCGAGGCGTTGAGGGTGTGGAGGTACTCGGCCGATTCGTGGCGCTCGGGCCGGTAGCGGAGACCGGCGCGACGGGCCTGGAAGTCCTCGAAGTTCGACGCGCTCGAGACCTCGAGCCAGCGGCCGCCTTCCTCGGGGCCGTCGTCCATGTCGTCGCCGGGTGCCCAGACCTCGATGTCGTAGGTCTTCGCGCTCGCGAAGGTCAGGTCACCGGTACAGAGTTCGAGGATGCGGTAGGGGAGGCCGAGTCGTCGGAGCACTTCCTCGGCCTCGTCGAGCAGGCCCTCGAGCCGGTCGTAACTGTCCTCGGGTTCGACGAAGTTGACGAGTTCTACCTTGTTGAACTGGTGGACGCGGACGATCCCGCGCGTCTCGGTGCCGTGTTCGCCGGCCTCGCGCCGGAAGTTCGGGGTGTAGGCCTGGTGTTTCAGCGGGAGGTCGTCCGTGAGGAGGATGTCGTCGGCGTACATGTTGGTCACTGGCACCTCCGCGGTGGGGCAGAGCCAGAGGTCGTCGTCCTCGTACTCCTCCTCGTTGCTACCGCCGAGTCGGTACGCGTCGTCGGTGAACTTGGGGAACTGGCCGGTTCCGCGCATGGCCTCGCTCTTGACGGGAACCGGCGGGAAGAGGTCGACGTAGCCCTGTTCGCGGTGGATATCCATCATGAACTGGATCAGGGCGTGCTCGAGGCGGGCCCCGTCGCCCTTGAGGAAGTAAAAGCCCGAGCCGGTCGTCTTCGCGCCGCGGGCCTCGTCGATGACGTCCAGTTCCTCGCCGAGGTCGTAGTGGGGGGTTACGTCCGCGGGCAGGTCGCGAAGGTCGTCGAACCCCCAGCGCCGATCCTCCACGTTGTGGCGTTCGTCGACCCCCAGCGGGACGCTCTCGTGGGGGATCTGGGGGACCTCGAGCATGCGCTGGTCGAGGTCGTCCTTGAGTTCGGCGGCCTCGCTCTCGACGTCCTCGACCTCCGCTTTGAGCTCCTTCGATCGGGCGATCGCCTCCTCGCGTTCGTCGTCTTTCCCTTCGGCGACCAGTTTCCCGATCCGTTCGGTGATCTGGTTGCGTTCGTGGCGCAGTTCGTCGCCGCGGGCCTTCAGTTCCCGCCAGCGTTCGTCGAGGTCGCGCAGTTCGTCGAGGTCGACCTCGGCGCCCCGGTTCTCGAGGGCGTCGCGTACCTCGTCGGGGTGCTCGCGCAGGTAGCTCCGGTCGATCATCGCTCGTGGCTTCTTTGCGCCCGTCCAAAACCGTGTCGGAAGCTCTCGTGTGGGTCGTGCGTGAGACGGTCCGGGAAACGTTTTTTTGCCGAGCACGGTTCAGTTGTCGTATGGACCCGCTCGAGGGCGAGGCGTCGGTACCGATCGAGTACGAGCCGGTCAACGTCAAGGACCTGCTCGTCGAGATGAAGGACACGGCGGAGCTGTTGATCGACCTCTCCTACTCGGCAGTGCTCCACTCGAGCGAGGACATCGCGACGGAGGTCCTGCGGCTCGAAGAGCAGATGAACGTCCTCGAGATGCGGGCGCGAATGGGGCTGATGATGGCGACGCGAAGCCCGGACGACGCCGAGCGACTCGCGCCGGTGCTCGGCATCGTCGCCGCCGCGGATGCGATCAGCGACGCCGCAGGCGACATCGCGAAGGTCGTTCTCGAGGACATCGGGCTCCCGGAGGCGATGCGGGCGGCCCTGCCCGAGGCCGTCGAGACGCTCGTCCGCGGTGTCGTCGCCGCCGACTCGCCGTACGCCGATCGGACGCTCGAGGACATCGACCTCGAATCGGAGACAGGGGTGCGCGTGATCGCGCTCCGCCGGGGCGACGACTGGCTGTTGAACCCCGGCCCGACGACCGTCATCCGGCCCGAGGACGCGGCGCTCCTCCGGGGGCCGGACGTCGCGATCGGCGACGTCTTCGAGACGCTGACCGGGACGGACTACGAACCGCCGACCACGGCGGCCTCGGACGTCGCGGATCTGGAGCGGGCGGTGGACACGATCGTCCACATGAAGAACCTCTCCGAACTGGCGGTCGACCTGGCCTACAGCGCCGTCCTGTTCGACAGCGAGGCGCTGGCCGAGGAGGTCCGGAACTTAGAGGTCGAGGTCGACGCCCTCGAGTCGCGGTTCGAGGCCTGGACGCTCCGGGCGGCCGCGGACGCGTCCGACCCGGTCGCCCTCCGCGGGTTGATCCACCTGGGCAACTCGACGGAGGTCATCAGCGACGCGGCGGTCGACATCAGCGAGGGGGTCCTCCGCGAGATCGAGGTCCACCCCGTCGTGGGGATGGCCGTCGAGGAGAGCGACGAGATCATCACGCGCGTCGCGGTCGAGACGGGGAGCGGCCTCGACGGGACGCCGATCGTCGACGGCCTGCCCGAGACCGAGTCGACGATGTCGGTGATCGCGATCCGCCGGCCCGAGGAGGGGTGGTTGCTGGTCGGCGACGCGGACGCCGAGATCCAGGGCGGCGACGTGCTCATCTCGAAGGGGACCCGGACTGCGGCGGCCGCGTTCGAAGAATTGGCACAGGCCTGAGTCACCGTCCCGGTCTCCCGGCCGCCCGGGTTCGGGGCCGACGATAGCCCGTGTTTGCGGTCAGAAATGACCGCTGACGGCGCTTCTGACAGCGATCGAATCCGGCGTACCGCTGTCGGAACCGACGTCAGTGATGACGGCCAGCATCTGTTTGTCAGACCCGGCAAGTGACTCGAGGCGATCGCGCAGTTCCGGAACTAACAGAACAGTTCGAACGTCAGTGAACTCCGGATGGCCTCACCTGGGCTTTCGCGTTGTTCTTCCTGTCGCTACTCCTCGTCAGCGATACTGTGGGTGACGTTCTCACGGTTCCGGGACCGCGTCGTTCCAGAACGGTTCGTCCTTCCAAATACCAATATTATAAGAATTATTAACTATGCCTCGCCGAGAATCGCTCGATGACGGAGAACCAATCCGACTTATCCTCGAATCACTCGCGGCGTAAATTCATCCTCGGCAGCAGCTCTATCGGGCTGGCTGCACTGGCGGGCTGTTTCGAGGGTGATGACGATTCCGCTCAGGCCGGCGCCGGTCTCAGCAGTGGAGGTGGATCCGGCGAAGCGAACGATCCAATGCTTTCGGACAGTTTCGACCCGGAAAACCCCGGGTGGGAGGACAACAACTACCTGCTCTCACAGGTCGTCGAGAACGATTACATTCGGGGTCGCCGGGCAAACCTCGAATCAATGGCCAGTCGCGACGTCGACGAGGTCCCGCATGGAAACCCCGTGACGGAACCGCCGACGGACGAGAGCGAACTGGTCGACCCCGATCCGCTCGTGTTCGTCGACCAGCCCGGCGAAGAGGGCGAAGCGCAGTTCCAGGACAACGTCCAGGACCTCCTCGATCGCCTCGAGGAGGCGACCGGCAAGACCGTCCAGTGGGAGCCCGTCGATTCCTACGCTGCGACCGTCGAGGCGTTGCGATCCGGCCGGGCGCACATCGGCAACGTCTCTACGGGGACGACTGCGTTCGCGGTGAACCTTGCGGACGTCGTCCCGTTCGCCTGCGGCGTCCAGTCGGACGGCCAGTTCGGCTATCGCCTGCTCGCGATCACTCGATCGGACATGGACGACATCCAGAGCGTCGAGGATTTCCCCGAGTTCGACGTGACACACACCGAGCCGGCCTCGAACTCCGGTCACCAGGCGCCGTCGGCGCTGTTCGATCAGTACTTCGATGTCACCCCGGAGGAGGATTACGAGGTCCAGTTCTCCGGGGGCCACGACCAGTCTGCGATCGGGATCTCGGCCGGAGACTACGACTGTGGACCGATCTGCAGCACGTGTATCCAGGATCTCGTCGAGTCGAGAGACGACATCGACTTCGAAGACTACAAAGTCGTCTGGGCGAGCGATCCGTTTCCGCCAGGACCAATGGTTCACCGGTACGACCTCGAGCCGGACCTCGTAGCGGACATAAAGAGCGTCTGGCTCGACACCGACTGGTCGGGAACCGGCTACGAGGAGTCGACCAACTACGCCGAGTTCGTCGAAATCGACTACAGGAGCGTCTTCTACGACATCATGGTCATCCAGCGGTACAACGGCGTCGAGTACGAAAGCGGCAACCTCTGATCGACGATGCTCAGAACAGAGAACCTCGGGAAAACCTATGCAACTGGCGACGAGGCGCTGAAAGACGTGTCCGTCGAGATCGGTGGCCGGGAGGTCGTCGCGATGATCGGCCCCAGCGGGGCCGGCAAGAGCACGTTCGTCCGGTGTATCAACCGGCTCACCGAGCCGACCGCCGGGACGGTCACCCTCGACGGGACCGAACTCACCGCACTCGGCAAGAAGGAGCTCAGGAACGCCCGCCGGGACATCGGGATGGTGTTCCAGGAGTATAACCTCGTCGAGCGGCTCACGGTGATGGAAAACGTCCTCTCGGGACGACTCGGCTACGTCTCGACCTGGAAGGCGTTCAGACGCAACTTCTCGCAGAAGGACGTCCAGCGTGCGTACGACCTGCTCGAACTGGTCGGCCTCGACGACATGGAGAACAAGCGCGTCGACGAACTCTCGGGCGGACAGCGTCAGCGCGTCGGGATCGCGCGTGCAGTCATTCAGGAGCCGAAGATCATCCTCGCCGACGAGCCGACCTCAAGCCTCGATCCGGAGACGTCCCGCGACGTAATGCGGCTGTTGACTGATATCGCGGTCGATCGAAACATCCCGGTGCTCATCAACATTCACGAGGTCCACCTCGCCGAGCAGTATGCCGATCGCATTCTCGGCCTGCACGACGGGAACCTCGTCTTCGACGGTCGGACGGCGGAGTTGACCGGCGACGCGAAAGACGTCATCTACAGGGACGAGGGGATGCCCGAGGCACCCGCTGCCGAAACGGCGGCCGATACGGCCTCGACGACCGACAAACCAACCGATCCCGTGCCCGTGGAGGAGTAATCGATGTCGACGGAGGAGTTCACCTGGACTCGCCCGACGGCGTTTCGGAGCCACCGGACCAAGTGGGCCGTCTACCTGCTCACGCTCGGGCTGATCGGGTGGTCGCTCGCGGGGCTCGCGATCACGCCCCAGCGGTTCGTTCAGGGTGTCGGTTACGGCCTGGAGCTGATCGACTCGATGCTGCCGCCAGCGACCGGACAGAGCGATACGATCCGCCTTCGTGACGCCATGATCGAAACGGTCGCGATGGCGATGATCGCGACCGCCTCGGGGATCATCATCAGCCTGCCGGTCGCTTTCGGCGCGGCGGAGAACCTCTCGCCGCGGCCAATCTACTACCTGAGTCGGGCGATAATCAGCATCTCGCGGGCGATCGACGGGCTCATCGTGGCGATCATCGCGGTCGTCGCGCTCGGGTTCGGCCCGCTCGCGGGGATCGTCGCGATCAGCTTCAAGACGATCGGCTTCTTTTCGAAGCTGTTCGCGGAAGACATCGAGGACATCGACATGAAAAGCGTCGAGGCGATCCGTGCGACCGGTGCGTCCCCCCTGCAGGCGATCGTCTACGGCGTCGTCCCGCAGGTCATTCCGCGGTTCGTGGGGCTGGCCGTTTACCGCTGGGACATCAACATCCGCTCGTCGACGATCGTCGGGATCGTCGGCGCGGGCGGGATCGGCGTACTCCTCAACCGCGCGTACGCGCGGTACGAGTACGACTACGTCGCCGCGATTCTGATCGCGATCATCGCCGTCGTGCTGGTCGCCGAACTGGTCAGTGCGGTCGTCAGACGGAGGGTCCAGTGATGGCGAGCGCAACGCGAACCTGGAGCCGCTACGAGGGCCGCGCCCGGGCCGTCCGGATCGGTTTCGCTCTCGTCGCCGTCGTCACGGTAATCGGCTCGTGGGCCTGGCTGGCCGAAACGAGCAACATGTCCCTGCAGTACGTCTCGACCGCGCCCGAGCAGCTCGCGGACCTGTTCGGCCGGATGTACCCGCCGGACTGGGCGTACCTGCCGAACGCCGTCGCGCCGCTGGCGGAGACGATCCGCATCGCGGTCGTGGGAACGATCGCCGCGGTGATCATGGCCGCCCCGGTGGCGTACATTACCGCCGAGAACACGACGCCGAACAAGGCGACGTTTCTCCTCGGAAAACTCATCGTCACGGTCTCGCGCTCCGTCCACGTGATTATCTGGGCGCTGTTGTTCGTCATCATGTTTGGCCCCGGCGCGCTCGCAGGGACCGTCGCGACCGCGGTTCGATCGATCGGCTTCGTCGGCAAACTACTCGGCGAGGAGATCGAAGAGATCGACTTCGGACAGGTCGAAGGCATCAGAGCGACCGGCGCATCACCGCTGAAGCTGCTGTTGTACGGGATCATCCCGCAAATAAAGCCCGCTCTCGTCGGCATCTCGGTGTACCGCTGGGATATCAACGTCCGCGCGGCGACTATCCTCGGTTTCGTCGGTGCGGGCGGGATCGGCGTCCAGCTGTTCGAGGCGATCGACTCGTTCGCCTGGCGTACCGTCTCGGCACTGCTCGTCGCGATCCTGGGTATCGTGTTGGTAAGCGAAGGGATCTCCGCCTACGCGCGGAAGAAAGTACGATGAGATGGACACAATGACGATGCGACACTCCACGATCGGCAACGAATCGAACACCTCCGCCGTGCTCTTCGATATGGACGGCGTGATCCTGGAAGGACACGGTACCGACTCGATAGTTCACAGCCGCGCCCTCGACGACGTGCTCGCCGCCCGGAAGGTAACGGTTCCCGATCACCTCCGACCGCCGCTCGAGCGGTTCGAGTACACCGACGAGTTCGTCGCCGCCTGTGAGACGATCGGCGTCGAGGCCGACGAGTTCTACGCGCTGCGCGAGGAGCACAGCGCCCGACGATCGATCGATCGCATTCAGTCGGGCCGGCGGACGCTGTACGACGACGTCGACGTCCTCGAACGCCTCGCGAGCGATCGCGACATCGCGCTCGTGAGCAACAACTACGACCCGACGGTCTCGTTCGTCGTCGACCACTTCGGTCTCGAGGCGTTCTCGTTCGTCAGGGGCCGTGACATCGGCGTCGAGGGGTTCCATCGACGGAAACCTGAGCCCTACTATCTTGAGCAGGCGCTCGGGGCTCTCGACGTCGACGACGGCGTCTACGTCGGCGATCGCGAGACGGATCTTGTCGCCGCCGAGCGTGCGGGGCTCCGGCCGGTGTTCATCCGCAGGGAACACAATCGATCGCTCGAACTCGAACACGAGACGGCCGTCGAGATTCAGTCCCTCGACGAGCTGCGGGACCTCGTCTGACGTGACGACGGAAACGAGCGGAAGACTCGCGTCGAGACGCGGTGTTCTCGCCGCTGGTGTGGGTGTAACCGCGGCTCTCGCGGGCTGTTCCTCGATCCGTCGGCGTGACGTCCGATTTTCGGCGACGTCGCGCTTCAGTGCCTACGCGTACTCGTCTCCGGTCACGACGATCGACCTGTTCGAAGCGGGGCCGCCGTTCTACGCGACGGTGCTCCCGAGCGAGTCAGCACTCGAGCGGGAACTCGACGCCGACGCGTTCTCCGAGGGTCACGAGCACTGGTTCGATGAAGCGGATTTCGACGAGGAGTTCGTGACCCTGTTTGCGTCCCGGCGTTTCCTCGTCGAACCGGGCCGCAACAGTGGTGATCTCGTCACGACGAGGTTCACCGAGCCGGAAGCGGTATTTCGAGTCACCGTCGACTCCTGGCCGAAGTCTACGGTCCTCGACGATCCGCCGAGGGTATTCGTCGAAACGAGACGCCACTCTCGGAACGGGGACGATCCACCTCGGTCGGTGTCGGTCAGGTATTCGATGCCTACGCAGTAACTCGTCCGGATACCACCGCGAGCACGCGCCGGCGAGAACGATGTTTGCGTTTTCACACTGATCGACCCAGGACCCCGGCGTGATCGGTCGATCGTCAGAATCCGAGTACGAGCGCCGAGACGCCGATGAAGATGACCATCCCGAAGACGTCGACGACGTTCGTGACGATCGGGATCGTCGTGTCGTCGGGGTCGATCCCCAGCCGGTAGGAGCCGTAGGTCGCGAGGAAGCTACAGACGACCGCGATCACGGCCACCGAGAGCCCGCTGCCGAGCGAGATGACGAGCAGCGTCGGCAGGCCGAGCGTCGATCCGACGACCCGTCCGAGCAGCCACGCGCCGAGCGCGAGGGCGGTGAAGATGGTCGCGGCGAGCGCCAGGATCGCGGCCACGTTGGCCCACAGTTCCCGGTCCCGCGGGGCGAACGTCGTCGTCCCCAGGTGGAGGCGGGTCGAGAGGCGGGCGCTCAGGATCGCGCCGAGATTGCCGCCGGTCCCCACCATCGTCGGGACCATGATCGCGAGGACGGCGTACCGTTCGAGCAACTCCTCGGCACCTTCGAGCGTGATGCCCGCCCAGAGGACGATGATCGAGAGGACGACGAGCAACGGAAACTGGTTGCGGACGATTCGTTTCCAGTCCCACGCCCCCAGCGACTCCGTGGGGCCGCGGGACCCGGCCATCAGACGATCACCTCGACCAGCCTGACCGAGAACAGCATGAACAGCATGCCGAAGATGTCCCCGAGCGTGGTGACGATCGGGCCGACGAGGTTGTCGGGGTCGTAGCCGGAGGTGTAGCCGGCGAAGATCAACGCGAGCAGGCCGAATATCAGCACGACCGAGGTCAACACGCCGGCGAGCACCATGATCCCGACGAGTTCGTACAGGGCCGCGACCTCCCAGCCGAGAAGCAACAACGCGAGCCACGTGATGACGCCGATCACGATCGAGATCCCGATCGCGTTGACGAACGAGGCGAGAACCGCGTTGACGAGTCGATCGTTCATCTCGAATCGCGGCTCGAGCAGCCCCTGGTGGAGTCCGCTGGAGATCCGTCCGCCGAGCGCGGCGTAGACGTTTCCGCGGGTCGCGAGAAAGACCGGTACCATCACGAGCAGGCCGGGAAAGCGCGCGACGCTTTCGACGATGCCCTCGAGTACGAGACCGGAGAAGAGGCCGCCACCGAGCGCGATCACGAGAACGGGGAGCGCTTCGCGATAGATCGACCAGAAGTCGCTCCGGACGCCCATATCTGTACCTTTCGAAGTCCCCTGTTAAAATTACCGGGAACCGCCCATCGCGGTACGCGCGTGGCTCGAACGTGGCCAGTCGACGTGTCCGTTCTCGGCCCGACGACGACCCGACTTGATCGCCGGTGCGCCCCTTATCGCTGCGCCGACAGGCCGGATCCGTCCCGTCGCTCTCGCTCGAGCGTGTGACAGCCGTCGACCAGCCGGTCGGGGAGGCGATCGGCGGTCTCCTGGAGGGACGTCACGACGCTCGCCACCTCCTCAAACCGGGGGCCGCGAGTCGCCCGCAGTGGGTCGGCCTCCCACCTGACATAGCCCGAATCGGACAGCATCGGCAGGTGGCGATGGTGTAATTCGACGGATACCGTCTCGCGATCGACGGCCCGGTTGGGTCCGATCGCGGCGTCGGGGAGGGACACCCACTCGTCCGTCGACACGTCGAGAAGTCCGAGGACGAGTTGCCGTCGTGGCTCGGCACGGAGTGCGTCGAACACGCGGTCCCATCGGTCGACGACCCGGTTCTCGGGTGGAAGGGCTCGGTTTGCCATGGGTTCCCATACATCGTCTGAACCATAATGGTTGTGGTGGTATACCATACCAATACCCGTGCCGCGAGAACTGAGACTCGTGCCGGTCGGCGCAGGAATCGAAAGGAAAAGACCCAAGGTTAGACTCCATCTAAATCTGGCAATGGCTGACGCTGCGGCGGGGGACGGCGGCCGGGACGGGTTTGCGAGGGCCTCCTGGGTCAACGTCCTCGGCAACGCCGTCAAGATCGTCGTCGAGGGTGCCGCGGGGCTCACGTTCGGAAGCGTCGCGCTGGTCGCGGACGCGGCCCACTCGATCGCGGACCTCGTCGCGAGCGTCGTCGTCCTCGTCTGGGGGCGGAGTTCTTACGACGAACCCGACGACACCCATCCTCACGGGCACGAGCGGATCGAGCCCCTGACGGCGCTGTTCGTCGGCGCCGTCATCGCGCTTCTCGGGCTGAACCTGCTGTACGAGTCCGCCCAGGGGCTCGTCTACGGCGTCGAGGTCCGCTTCAGCCCCCTGTTGTTCGGCGCGCTCGCGTTCGCCCTCGTGGACATGTACGTCGTCTACTGGTACACGATGCGAGTCAACGAAGAACTGAATTCGACCGCGCTCCGGGCACTCGCCACGGACTGCCTGAACGACATCTACACCACCCTCGCGGCGGTCGTCGGCATCATCGGCGTCCTGCTCGGTCAGCCGTTGCTCGATCCGATCGCCGGCGCGCTCGTCAGCCTGCTCGTCGTCTACCAGGGGATCGAGATCGGGAGCGAGAACGTCGACTACCTGATCGGTGCGGCCCCGCCCGCCGCGAAGCGCGCGGAGATCACGGGGGCGCTCCGTGACCACCCCGACGTCCGGGGCGTTCACGACCTCGCGGTCTTCTACGACGGCACCGCCCTCGAGGTGGAGGTCCACGTCGAGGTCGACGGCGACATGCCGTTTCGCAAGGCTCACGACATCGAGTCCGAACTGGTGAGTCGACTGCGCGCGCTCGAGGACGTCGGGGACGCCCACGTCCACCTCGATCCCTCGGGCATTGGCGAGTGGAAGGACGGGGTCGATCGGATCGACGGGGGAATCGACGATCGGTGACCGGAATCTCGCGGCCACCCGTCGACCATCTCGGATCGGTTCGCGATTACCGGTTCCGGTTCGATCTGTTCGTCACCGTCTCGCTTCGCCGCGAAATCGCGCTCGTCGTACGGCATCGAATTCAAACACTACTATAGTTTATAGAATGGTAAACACTCGATATGTGGTTGGTGGTATAGTTATGAAATAATTATATTTAATTGCCAATTCCAGCATCTCTTCGACGCACACTCCTATCACGGACGATCGATCACGCGCTCACGATCGGGATTCGAGTGTCGGCGGCAAACGGTGTTTAGTCGTCCGTTCCGGTTCTATAGGGCCTTTTGGCCGCTGAGGTAGTTCTGGATGACTACCTGCCACCGTACACAATCAAAATGGTCTGCTGGGCGGATCTTGGCGGCGAAATCGGGGCTTTGGACATCGATTCAACGATGCGTCTCGCCTCTCACTGGACCGGCGCCGATAGCGGGTAGCAACGGTAGCTGACGTCCTGTCTCGTTATATAATACACCATATATTTATGTAGAAGTATCAGATATCGTATTATCTAGAACTATCCTAAGAAAAACCTACTATGGGTTTATTACGTGGTACGTCGTCGGTTCGTCGTACTGAACCGTGCCTTGCAACCGATCCGGAGCGATTTCTCACGCAGCATTCCTCGTTCGGTTTCTCGGGTCCGTTGCCGAATGCTACGCTCGATGCGTCACCCGGTCTCGTGGCCAATCGACGGCCAGGTACTCGGGTCCGACGATATCGGATCTTCAACTATCCACACGAGAAATTACAGAGGTACGAGTGTAGCGAGGGATTACAAAGGTACGTTTGTAAATACATCTCGCGACTGTGAACCGATCAGCTAGTCGATCATTTCTCACCGACTTCCTGCAGGCTGGTTCGATCGGTTCCCCTCACCGGATCGGCCTCAGACCGGTCCAAACGGTCGTTGACCGTCTTTTCTGTCCGATATCGCACGTTCGTAACGTAGTGACGGATCGTCCCGACACGGACTGACCGGCCGCGCTATCGCTGGGGTCCGTCCCGAATGCGACTTTCCGCTACCCGTTCGTTCCCGACCGTCCGAGATGGTCGATACTGTGATTCAGACTCTCGAAATCGTGTATTTTACTCGATTAGAAACGTAAGTATAAGTCTCCGTTCGGAACAGATTACGACGATGTCGATTTCGTCTCTGACTTGCCTCTTGAGACGCGCTTCAAGCGATCGTTATTCGAGGCCGATCGGTATTGTCGGATAGAATTAAGTGGGATGAGACCATTTATCGTGACAGAAATGACCACGAACGATCGGATCCCGATCAAAACTACCGGGACGGCGTTCGACCTGCTCGAGGTGCTCGCCAGGGAAGGGGAGACGACGTTACCGGAACTGGCGGGGCACCTGGAGATGCCGACGAGCACGGTTCACGATCACCTGCTCACGCTACAGAAACTCGGGTACGTCGTCAAGACGGGAAACGCATACCGCGTGAGCACGCGCCTGCTGAATATGGGGGAGTCAGCACGCCGGAAGATGAAAATCTTCCCGCCAGCGAAGAAGGAGGTGGACAAACTCGCCGCACAGACGGGCGAGCACGCCGCTCTCGGGATCGAGGAGAACGGCCAGACCGTCCTGCTCTACATCTCGAAAGGCGAGGACGCGCTCAACCTCGGCGTCTCCGAAGGGTTCCGGATGGCGATGCCGACGAACTGCCTCGGCAAGGCGATGCTTGCGTTTCTCCCGGACGATCGGGTCGAGGAGATACTCGATCGTCACGGGTTGCCGGAGATCACGGACAACTCCCTGACGAGTCGCGACGAACTCTACGAGCAACTCGACCTGATCCGGGACCGCCGGTACGCGACGGACGTCGGCGAGCGCGTCGGCGGCGTCAACGCCGTCGCCGCGCCGATCGTCACCGAGGACACCGTCCGCGGCGCGCTCGCCATCAGCGCGCCCGCCAACCGGATGGAGGGCGATCGGTTCGAGATGGAACTCCCGAACCTGTTGCTCCAGTCGACGAACGTCGTCGAGGTCCAGTACACGCTCGGCGAGTGACGCCGGTCGGCGCGGCCCACTCTCGATCCGCACGCATCTTTATTATCGAGTGGCAGGAACTCCTACGGGAATCATGGCGAAGACCGGTGCGGAACTAGCTGCTGAATCGCTCGCCGATCTCACGGAGCGGGTGTACGGGCTGTGCGGCGGTCACATTCAGCCGATCTGGGACGCAGTCGCCGATACGGACGCGTCGATAATCGACACGCGCGACGAGCGGGCCGCCGTCCACGGCGCCCACGCCGACGCGGAAGTGACCGGCGACCTCGGCGTTGCACTCGTGACCGCCGGACCCGGGTTCACGAACGCGCTGACGGGAATCGCGAACGCCAGCACGTTCGGTACCCCGCTCCTGATCGTCACGGGATACCCGCCCGTCCCGCAGTTCGACCGGGGGGCGCTCCAGTCGATCCCACACCGCGACATGAGCGAGGCCGTGACGGTGACCGATCGGACGGTTTACGAGGCCGATCGGGTCCGGGAGTACCTGTTCGAGGCCGCGGCGGCGGCGCTCGACGAGCGCGGCCCCGCGGTCGTCGAAATCCCGACAGACGTCCTCCGCGCGACCGCGACCCGGGTCCGGGACCGGCAGGTACCGACGGGGCCGACCGACCCCGCGGCCCCCGAAGACGCAATCGCCGGAGCGGCGGACGCGTTACGGGACGCCGATCGACCCGTGGCGGTTCTGGGGCGGGGATCCCGGGACGCGGCGGCCGAGATCCGCGCGTTCGTCGAGTCGACGGCGGTGCCGGTCCTCACGACGGCCGGCAGTAAGGGGGTCGTCCCCGAGTCGAACGACTACTGCGTGCCTGGGGCGCGGGGCGACGCGATGGGGGAAGCGGACTGCTATCTTCTCCTCGGCAAACGCCTCGACTTCACGCTCGGGTACGGGAGTCCGGCGGTCTACGGCGACGCGACGTTCGTCCAGGTCGACGTCGACGCCGACGCCCTGCGGCGGAACCGGACGCCGGACGTCGCCGTCCGGGGAACCGTCCCGTCCGTCGTCTCCGCTCTCACCGATCGACTCGACGGGCCGCTGGGCGTTCCCGGGTGGGCCGAGGGGTTGCAGACGACCCACGAGGATCGTGCGGCGCGCCTGACCGAGCGGAAGACGGCGGACGATACGCCGATCCACCCCTACCGGGTCTGCGGGGCGATCGAGCGCGCCATCGACGACGACGCGATCGTCATCTGCGACGGCGGGGACGCGCTGTCGTTCGGGCGCGTCGCGATCCCGACCGCGAACCCGCGTGGCTACCTCGATCCGGGTCCACTCGGGTGTCTCGGTGTGGGACTGCCGTTCGCCATCGGCGCGTCGCTCGCCCAGCGGGAGACCGACGTCGTCTGTTTCACCGGGGACGGATCGCTTGGGTTCAACCTGGCGGACCTCGAGACGGCCGTCCGCCAGGAGGCCGACGTCACGATCGTCGTCGCGAACAACGCCGCGTGGAACATCGAACGGTACGATCAACTGGAGAACTACGATCGGGAGGTCGGCAGCGAACTCGGCCACGTCGCGTTCGACGAGGTGGCGGCCGGCCTCGGCGCCGACGGCGTCTCCGTCTCGGATCCGGCTGCGCTCGACGAAACCGTCGAACGAGCGGTCGAAACGGACGGGCCGGTCGTCGTCGACGTCCCGGTAGACACCGAAGCGGTGAGCCCGGACGCCGCGAACGGACTGGCCCGAGTCCCGGAGTACCAGCCGCTCGACGCCTGGGACGACGCGGAGCGGGAGTACCGCCAGGGATGACCGGCCGACAGTCGCTCGCGTGCCAGGAGACGTGAGGTCGCCGCGCGTCGGAGCCGACTCGATCGCCGTGTGCCCCGCACCCAAACTTATAACCCGTCTCAACTGAATCAACACGTAAGGATGAGTTGGCCAACCATACCCACAGCAGACGCTCGTCCGGATCTGGAGTCGCCGTACTGGGACGAGCACCAGGAGACGCGACCGCCGGAGGAACGCCGCGAGGCAATCCTCGAGAAGCTAACCGAACAGGTCCGGTACGCGTACGACAACAGCGAGTTCTATCGCGAGTTCTACGCCGACGTCGACGTCGATCCGCGGAACATCACGTCCTTCGAGGAGTTCGAACAGCTCCCGATCCTGCGATCGGACGACATCAAGCAGGAACAGAAAGAACACCCGCCGTTCGGGCGACTCCTCTGTATCGACGAGGAGGACATCACCCGAATCTACGGCACGTCGGGGACGACCGGTCGCCCGAAAGTCTTCGGGATCGGCGAGGACGACTGGGAACGGATCGGCGAGTGGCACGCGCAAATCCTCTGGAGCGTCGGCCTCCGCCCGGACGATCGGGTCATCATCACGAGTCCGTTCATCCAGTACCTGGGCTCGTGGGGCGCGCTCGCGGGCGTCGACCGGCTGGGCTGTACGACGTTCCCGTTCGGTGCGGGGATGGAGGGCCAGACCGAGCAGGCGGTAGAGTGGATCGCCGACCTCCAG